>NZ_CP026604.1:5348430-5663044 GCF_003063625.1 Saccharobesus litoralis
GAGGCCAAATTGACAGAAATCCATTGAATAGTGGTAGCCTGTTCAGTTAAGCGTTGATAATCACGACAAGCGGCTTCAAGCATCACAGAGCCTAGGCGGTTCATTAACCCGAGCTTAGAAATTAAAGGCAAAAATTTAAAGGGAGGCACCATGCCCTGAGTAGGGTGCTGCCAACGAACTAGTGCCTCTACACCTTTTACCGTCCCTGTTTCACTACAAATAATAGGTTGGTAAAATGGGATAAATTGGCGCTTGTCAAAAGCGCTCAATATTTCTTTTTCAATGTTTTGATCTTCCAATAAGGCTTCTAGCCACGACTGAGAAAACAATTGATATCCACCGCGCTCAATTTCTTTAGCGCGTTTTAACGCAATTTCAGCCGCCCGAATCGGATCAATTAACTCATCGCCATTAATGTCAGATGCAATACCAATTGTACAACTGATATCAAATTGCTGCTGCTTATCCAAATATATGGGTTGCTGTAATTCTTTTTGGATGGCCTCAACCACTTTATTTAAGTCACCGGGATAGAGCATAACCGGCATCCACAGAGCAAAAGTATCGCCATGAATACGAGAAAGCGCACAATCATATGCTTTGGCTATTTTATTGAATTTTTCGCCAATCGCTTTCAATATTGTGTCAGCCGTAGCCGCACCATACAAATCGTTAACTTGAGTAAAATAGTCGATACCAATCACGTACAAACTACTAAAACAATTGCGCCGCTGGGTGCGACTGATATCACGTGTAATACGCTGTTGAAAAAACTGACGACTTTCTAATCCCGTTAGCACATCAAATTTTTCTAGCATCTCGACTTGTTGATGAGCTTTTAGCCATGCCTCATGCTCGTTCATCAATGAAATGGCATCAGCTACCGAGGCTGCAAAAGATAATTCAGCAATATCCCAGTGGCGGATAGAGCCAACATGCTCAAGACACAGCACCCCTTTAAACACCCCATTTGTAAAAATGGGCGCATCTAGCATGGCTTTTATATTTAATGGTATTAAATAGCTTTCAGTGAATTCTTTAGTGCGGGTATCCGTTTGCGCATCAAAAGCATCTATTAATTTTGTCTGCTCTATGGCATTAAAGTAGCTTGGGTGATCTTCTTTATAAAGGATCAAATCACTTTGGTACTCTGTAGTTGACTTAATAAATAACAATTCACAGCAAATGGCTTGGTTATCTTCCGTTAAATTCCAAACACTCACCCGTTCAACATCAAGCTGATTGGCGCATAGTTTCAATAAGTTACGTAATTTCAGGCGACGCTCTTTTTGCGCATAACTGGTTTCGCGCGTTAAAGATATAATACCGCTATGTAAATGTTTAAATTTATGATTAAGATCCATAACCTACAACTAGCACAAAATCTTTTGCTAAATTATCAGCTTAGTTCATATTTCTAAAAATATTAGATCTGACTTCAACCTTTTCAGTGGCCAATAGCATTTATTGTTAAACCATCATCATGCCCTAGAGCTTTCAGCAATTTTTCATGACAATGACAAAGCCAGTAAAATCTGCGCCTTGCGCTGTTAACCGTGCCCCTCGACACTCACTTTTACGAACAAATGTAATGTTTATTCACTTAACAGACTCTATCACCCGTCATTTACCGCAAATAACTACCAATCATCTTTTTTTGCGTTAACATTTTGTAACATCTTAGCTAACAGCATTTCAGTAAATCTCTGTTAAGCTTAATATCAAAACAAAATAAATGTGTATAACTATGAAAAAGTTAGCCATCTTTCTCTCGTCTGCTTTAGTACTGACCGCCTGTGGTGGTGGCAGTAATAACCAAACGGTGTCTCCAATAGGTTCACCCAATGACCAAATTGATTGCAACGACCAAACGCAAGTGAATCAAAGCTGGTATGATTTTTTAACTAATAATTACCTATGGCCAGATGAACTTAAAAGCGACATTAACCCCGCTGATTACTCATCTACCGCCGCGTTTTTAAACGCCTTTCGCTCAGATAACGATGAGTACAGTTTTGTTCTCCCTACCGAGCAATGGCAAGCTCGCACTCAAGGTAACGTATTCGGCTATGGAATGAGTTTAGATTATAGTGAAGCCAACGATTACATTAGAGTGATTTTTGTTTTTAAAGATTCAGGCGCGGAACTAGGCGGCTTAGCAAGAGGCTCACGTATTACCGAGATAGGTGATAACTCAGCTAGCGATATTATTTCGTGGGCAAAATCAGGCGATGCTCGCTTTAATCAAGTTTTTGGTCCGGATACAGAAGGCCATCAAATCAATATAAAATGGTTATCACCTAACGATACAGAACATACTGCAAGCATTACTAAAGGCAGCATTAACGCCAATACCGTAATGGCAACAACCAGTATCGACACCAACATTGGGAAAGTCGGCTATTTGTCTTTTCAGCATGGCTTTAACCAACCTTCAGCAAAAGAGCTAGACGTAGCATTTACCACCTTACGCCAAGCAAATGTTAGCGAGCTAATATTAGATTTACGCTATAACGGTGGTGGCAGAGTCGATATTTCAGGACGGCTCGCAGCATACATTGCCGGCCAACAAACGAAAGATCAGGTCTATCTCAACTACATTTACAACAACACAGTGCAACAAAGCATAATTGGTGAATATGGCCAAGACGCTTTAGTCAGGCGTTTTGATGATGCTTCTCTCTTCGATCCCGAATTAGGCGCCAGTAATTTTGCTACCATATATAACAATGCGCTTAATTTAAATCGCGTTGTCATTTTAACTAGCGCCGCTACGTGCTCGGCCAGCGAGTTAGTCATTAATGGCTTAGCGCCTTATATTGATGTTGTCACTATTGGTAGCACCACCTGTGGCAAGCCTGCTGGCATGGTACCCACACCAATGTGTGATGAAACTATGGTTGCTCTTAACTTTCAAACAACCAATGCTGATAATTTCGGTGATTATTTTCAAGGTATTGCGCCTAACTGCACAGTATCTGACGAAACAGTAAAAGATGACTGGGCGAGCTTAAATGACACGGCCTACGCAACGGCCATCAGTTATTTAGAACAAGGTAGCTGCCCTGTAACAGCCGCGAGCCAGGGCTATCGACCATTACAATCGACTCAAGGTCTAGCCTACTAACAAGTATTAAATGGCTACAACTTGACTATAGTTGGCAATATAATTGCTTAAATTCAGTTAACATCTTGTGGGCGTCAAAAAGTCGCCCAAATTTTATATTAACTGACGAAGCCGTCGAGACTGCTATGTTCAAGCTGTATTCACACTTATTATTTATCGCTTTGCTAATTTCACTCTGTTCAAGGCTAGTTAACGCCGACGAGCTGCGAGTTGTGCAAATTTATGAGCAAGACGATTTAATAAAATGGATTAACAACAACCAGCATTTAACGCGTGTCGTCGAAGATAAATGTCAGTTAGTGCAAGACATTCAAGCAAGGGCAGAAATTGTAAAAACACCGGCATATCAATTCCTCTGGGGCGACATGCTGGCTTGGGGTGTTTGTATTGAGCGCAACGCCGAACTGGGTCTCTATTACATGAAAGAGGCCGCACATCAGGGCTTACCCGCAGCATTAGAACAACTTGGCCGCTATTACCACAAAGGTACCTTAGTCCAAGTTGATATTAAACGAGCGTTAGAGTACTTACGAGAAAGTGCAGCTCAAGGCAACTTAAAAGCACAATTTCGCTTAGTGGATATGTTCAACCAAGGGTTAGGTAGCCCACTCGATTACGAGTACGCTTATCACTGGCTACACAACGCTATTATCGTCGATAAAAAACAACATAAGCGAGCGCAAATGGCATTGGCAAAATTAGCAGAAAAAATGCCAGCCAAATTAGTTAACAAAGCTAAACGGCCACTGATCCGCTAGCTAGCTGAGGTTTACCATTCGTGATAAACCTCAAATATGGCGATTAGTACAACAAACTATACAAACGACGACGACACTTAGTTGCTAAAGGATCACCGTCCGGTAATGTTTGCAAAATATCCATAAGTATCTTTCTTGCTTCGCCATTTGCAGCGTCTAAACGCCGCGTCATTAACCCTAATAAATGGGCTAAAGCTTCCTCATTGCGCTGCACTTGGTGCAAGGCCACCGCCAATTTAACCGGTAACATTTCGTCGCTAGGGTTATCTTTAATTTGCTGTTCAAGCGCTTGAATTTCTGGTGAGTCAGCCGCTTCCTTGGCTAGCTCTAGCTTAGCCAATAATGATTGATAATAATCATCTTGATCAATCATCTTGATTTGGCTTAATAAACTTTCTGCTTCAGCCACTTTACCAGTGTTGACATAGACATCAATCAAAGCTTTTTGAATATCAACTCGCTCAGGGGCTATTTCAATCGCTTGGCTTATCGGTGAATAAGCTTGTGTATATTGCTCTTGTGCTATTAAAACTTGAGCTTGCTGTAGTAGTTCATCTTCCGGCTTAGGTAAATGATTTTCTAACCACTCTTGCACTTGTGCTTGAGTTTGTTGGCCCGCTAAACCGTCAATTGGCTGGCCTTCCTTTACTAACGCTAGCGTAGGTATTGCTTGCACACCAAATTGCATAGCAATTTGCCGCTGGCTTTCGCAATCGACTTTCGCCAGAATAATTTTACCTAAGTGTTGGCCTGCTAGATGCTCAACCACTGGCAGCAATTCCACTGACTCAGGAATGCTTTGCGCCCAAAAAAACACTAACACCAATTGAGTTTGTGATTGCTCAAGCAAAATGCTTTGAAAGTTTTCCGGTGTTAGGTCATGAATATTAGATTGTTCGTTTGGCAACATAATTTTTTATCGTTCTCTATATGCGTCTTTGCATTTAGGTTAATTGGTAACGCTGAAACTCGTCGAGTAGTTTATCCAAAACAAGTCGTGCTTGTTGATTATCGTTATCGTCTAACGCATTTTCAATATCTGAAGCGAGTTGACTTAATTGAGTAAAGCCAAAATTAATACTTGAGCCCTTGATCACATGTGCCACTTTACTGGCTAAGCGCCAATTCTGTTGTTCAAAAGCCAAAGTTAAACGATCAACATCCCCAGGTAAATGGCTGATATATTGACGCTTTAACAATAAGTATTCTTCGCTTGATAAGTTTATTTGGTTAGCATCTACATCGGTTGGTCGACTGATATACTGATTGACAGTATTCACTAAATCTTGCGGATCGATCGGCTTGGCAATATGCGCGGCAAAGCCTATTTCTTGATAGCGAGCTAAATTTTGCTCCGATACATTAGCGCTAAATGCTAAGGCCGGAGTGGTATTTCCAGCTTGGCGCAATAGCTCCAAGGCTTTTTCGCCACCTAATACGGGCATTTGAATGTTAAGAATAAGTAATTCAAAATCATCCATTAATGCCAACTCTACCGCTTCTTCGCCGTCTTTGGCTAGTACAACGGTTAATCCCATCCGCTGTAATAAGCGCTCAAGTATTTGTCGGTTTTCAAGCTGATCTTCCGCTAACAACACTGAACCAGCTAACACAGGTTCTAGACAATCAGTTGAGCTAGACGGCTCAGGAATTGGATCTTGTTCTGCGCTAGGCTCTGTATTTTTAGGTGCTTCAGCCTGCGCTAACATAGAGGGTAAGTTAGATAAGCGACACAGTACCCAGCTTTGCTGATCCACTTCAAAGGGAAACAACACAAGTTCATTTTTTTTGCTATCAACATAACGAACTTCACTACCGCTACTGGTTGCTTGAATGCACAACACACTCAATTTATTGGCAAAAATACTAGGAAACTGACTTTCAAGATCACTATCTTGTTTAAAATCTAATTGAGCACCACAGCTACTGTTGGCATATTTAAGCAAGCAAACGTCAGCTTGCACTTCAATTAATAACAAGGCATCTGATGTGGTATGCCATATTTGTTGGCAACAAGCCAAAAATATTTCAGTTGAGGGGGTTGCATCCATTAAATGTTTAATTTCTCAAGCGCTCTGGGGTAGCTAAATTAAAACATATTTAACGTTAAGAGAGTAACTGAATTATCGCCAATTTGAATGTTGTCGCAAAAATGGTTTTAAACCATTCATATAAAGGGGATTTAACAAAGTTGCTTAGCAGCAAATAATTTCAAGGTGCGATTCCAACAACCTTGTTCAAAGTGGCTATAACAGCTAATAAAAAGTTAGCGGAATAAATAAGCAGCTAAAGCTCCCTTAATATTTATTAACTCAGAGTAAACAAGCGCTGACTTATTTAGTCGCTGAAATCAGCGCTTGTTTTGCAATTTTATACAATGGCAAAATAGTCTCGGCGGCCCCCAACTCAACAGCAGCACCAGGCATTCCCCAAACAACACTACTGGCTTCATCTTGAGCAATTGTGTGACACCCAGCGTTGCGCATATTAAGTAGGCCTTTAGCGCCATCAGCTCCCATTCCTGTTAATATTATGCCGGTTGCTTTCCCCTTAGTCACTTCAGCAACTGAATCAAACAATTTATCTACAGCGGGTCGATGGCGATTAACTGGCGCGTCATGATCTAACTGGCAAATATACCCTTGTGCTGTACGGCGTATGGTTAAATGATCATCTCCAGGTGCAATATAAACATTGCCCGGTTCCAGTTTTTGACCAGAAGTGGCTTCATAAACAGTGACTTTAGCAGCCGCATTTAAACGAGCCGCAAACGAAGTTGAAAACATAGGCGGGATATGTTGCGTAACAACGGTTGGCGGACAATGAGCTGGCAATTGCAATACCACTTCTTTTATTGCTTCAGTACCGCCTGTTGAGGCTCCAATCGCTAAAATATGCTGAGGCTTAAATACCATTCGCTCGGCATTTAATATTGAGCCTTTAGCCACAGACGCTTGCAACTCAGTACTTGCCCTAACTTTCGCTAATGCGGCGGTTCTAATTTTATTGTGTAATTCATCCTGATATTCTGTCAGTGCCTCTGCCACATTATTTTTCGGTTTAGACACATAATCAATCGCACCTAGCTCTAATGCTTGTAGCGTTGCCGGTGCGCCTTCTGCCGTTAACGTAGAAACCATAACCACCGGCATAGGTCGCAAGCGCATTAAGTTTTTAAGAAAACTTATACCATCCATACGCGGCATTTCTACATCTAAACTCAATACATCCGGATTCAGCTGTTTAATTTTTTCACGGGCATCAAACGGGTCTTCCGCCGTGCCAACAACTTTAATATCAGGCGCTGCGTTTAATATCTCAGTTAGCAACCCTCTGATAAGGGGGGAATCATCAATAACCAGAACTTTAATTGCCATACAAAACCTTTATACCTAAAACAACTCGATATCGGACTGTTGCTGCTCTTCTTTGATACCTTCCATGTAAATGGATTCGCGCGCTTGGATAGTATCGTTGTGTAAACTGCGTAATTTTTTCATTTTCACTGTACCACTATTGGGGTGAAACAAAACCTTACGCGGCCAAGGTCCACCGACATCATGGGCGACAACGGGAATATGCTCTTCTCGCAAAAAGTGTCGCACAAAATCAATATTACTTTCACCGACATCTGACATATTCGGAACTATCTTGCCACCGCCAAAAACTTTAGCCAGCAAATTATCGCGCTGACCGCCATTCTTCATTATTTCGTTGATTAAATGTTCCATCGCCCAGTGGCCATATCGACAGGTATAACTCAAATCATTTTCCCAACCATGCGCGCCGTGCATATCGCGTTTAATAGGCAACATAAAATGATTCATGCCTCCTATTCCCATTTTTTCATCCCATATACAGGCTGAAATACAACTCCCTAATACTGTCGATACTATTTCATTATTTTTAGTGACATACAGCTCACCAGGTAGAATTTTAGCAACCACTATCTCCCTGCGTTTATCGATAAAACGCTTTATACCATCAAACCCTTTTAAGGTAGGCTGCAGCGTAATAGACATACTAACCTCGTCTCCGATATATGGTATGACCTAAAGGCTCAAATTCTTGGATCCCCCGTTGCATACTCTCTGAATGCCCTAAAAATAAATAACCACCTGGGCGTAACAACTCGGCATATCGTTGAAACAAAGCATCTTTCGTCGGTTGATCAAAGTAAATCACAACATTACGGCAAAAAATAATATCGAACGGCCCCTTCATTGGCCACGGCTCTAATAAGTTTAAGCGCTTAAAACTAATATGCTTTTGTAAGCTATCTTTTACTTTATAACTCGTACTAGTGGCGTTACGAACAAACCAAGTGCGCTTTAACGTATCGTCCATGCCTTCAACATTTGAGTCAGAATAAACACCACTAGCCGCTTTAGCTAACACATTAGAATCAAGATCAGTGGCTAAAATTTTAACATCCCAGCCAGGCTTAACTAATTCAGGTATAGCTGTCATCGCAATGGAATAAGGCTCTTCACCAGTCGAGCATCCCGCTGACCAAATGCGCACCCGCTTATCTAACGCATGCCATTTACGAATATCAGCAGCGGCTGTTGTTTGTAAAAACTCAAAATGATGCTTTTCGCGAAAAAATGAAGTTAGGTTGGTGGTAATGGCATTAATAAAGTGACTATATTCTTGCTCTTTATTCTGCTCTAAATAATTTAAGTAGGTAGCAAAGTCGGTATGCTTATACAAACGCAAACGTCTCGCCAAGCGAGAATAAACCATCTCGCGTTTATGATCGCCCAACACAATCCCAGCGGTGGCATAAACTTGATCACGGATCCGTAAAAAGTCTTGATCCGTCATCACAAATTCGCGTTTTTGCAAAGTCCGTTAACCTCTATGTCAGTATGGAAAAGATTGGAAGTGAAATGAAATACTATTGCGCATGTCATCAGCCTTGGATGACTTCAATTCAGTTCAATATTACTTTTGATACTCAGCTTAACTTAGCCTAGCCCATAAACGGCTGAATGCAACGTCAATATTGATAACTATATCAAACACTTCACACATTTATATTAGTAGAAAAAACCTAAATATAAATTACCATTCCCTGTCTTTATAACGGATTAAATCTAACAAAGAAAGGCTTTTACTAACCTTTCATTGCATTTAACGCAAGATTAATAATGTCTGCGTTTTTAGGATGTTTGCGCGCATTTTCGCTTAAATAACGGCGCCACGCTCGTGCTCCTGGCTGACCATTAAACAAGTTCAGCATATGACGAACTATATGCCATGTGGTTGCTCTGGGGTCATTGCTCACTTGTTGCTCGATATAAGGCATGATTGCTAGTGCAACCTCTTCGCGACTTAAGGTACTAGCCGCTTGTCCGTATAAACGCGCATCCACCTCGGTGAGCATATACGGGTTTTGATACACGGCTCGCCCTAACATCACGCCATCCACATGCGGTAAATGCTGATCAATTTGCTCAAACGTTTCAACACCGCCATTCAAGCTAATCGTTAATTGAGGAAAGTCGTTTTTGAGTTGATAAACCCGTGAATAATTCAATTCTGGAATTTCGCGATTCTGTTTAGGGCTCAATCCTTGTAACCAAGCCTTGCGAGCATGAATAATAAAGTGCTCACACCCAGCATCAATATTACTTTTAACAAAATCAGTTAAAAACTCATAGCTATCGAAATCATCAATACCAATTCGGGTTTTAACTGTTATCGGTGTTGATGTTACGCTGCGCATTTTTTCAACGCATTCAGCAACCAACTGAGGTTGTGCCATTAAACACGCACCAAACGCTCCGTTTTGCACACGATCAGACGGGCAACCGACATTAATATTTATCTCATCGTAACCATAATCCGTCGCCTTAATTGCACATTCCGCCATTGCAACCGGATCACTGCCACCTAATTGTAAAACCACAGGATGCTCAGCTTGGTCATAAGCCAAATAATCATTTTGACCATGGATGACCGCCCCAGTTGTCACCATTTCGGTATAAAGCACTGCATGCTTAGTCATTAAACGATAAAAATAACGACAGTGCTTATCAGTCCAGTCAAGCATCGGTGCTACACTGAAGGTGTGATCAACACGATCACTTCTAGGAAAGTTATTTTTATTACGATCTTTGTTTTTCATTATGTATGAGCTATCTATTTATTCTTTGCTTAAAATGATCAGTTACATTATTACAGCTCAACAGCAATAAAATTTTATCTAAATTATCAATCACTATTAATGCTATTTTTATAGGCTAGTATAGCCCTAACATGCTCCAAAACTCGCTGAGCACCCTGTTCACTATTCATTTCTTCATAAGGTGTTGATAATAACTCAGGAAGTGTCTCAGGGTAATCTTGTGGGGTACTTTCAAGCCAATGATATGCCGCATTCATTTTACCAAATGCTGATTTAAGAAGAGAGTTTATTTCTACAACTAAGTCCGGCGATTCATACCACGATATAGGTTTAAACGCGGCTTTTCGCCCCGCTACAATCCTATTAGGTAACTGTGATTTTATAAACTCTTCGTCTTTAATTGAGGCTATGTGCCAGTCTGCAGCATCAATTAAGGACTTATTTGCGATCCTAGCTTCCCTTCTTGGGATCACAACTCCAATTTTTAAATCTCTACCAGTCGTATCTCTGTAGATTTGTAATTTTTTAATAGCTGGTAAAATGTCAGTATCATTAGACACAAACACAACTTGTTCCAGAGCAGGCGTTGTAAGCGCATCATAGATAGCTTCAACGGCTACGTTTACATCACTTTGCTTTTCTTCTATCTTCCAAACTTCAACGCTTGGGCTATCTTTTGGCTCTAAGCCTTCTTTAAATAATTTCGCCTTACTTTTAGAAACGTCATAATGACCATTTATAATTTGAAGCTTCTCAGATAAGTGCTTGCCGAGTGCGGTATGATAAGAGTGCTGATCGGATACAGAGTTTTCATCCATAGCCACACGACCATGAATGGGCGCAGTAAAAAGCTTTATGGCTCCCTCAGATAATTTGGGGTTACCTAAGCCATTGCGTTTTAACAGGAAATTGTTGAATAAAGTATAGTAGTCAAGCCACTTGTAATGAGTGCCTTTCAAACAGCCATAATAAAAATTATAACCATCAATATAAACCTTAGTCTGCAATCCTATACCCTATAATTGAAAAAACCGGCCAAAGCCGGTTATTTTCCCCCACCTTTCAGGAGACAAGCTACGCGTGAAAAGTGGATAAGTTGTTATCTATAATAATAATCAAAACTTGATAACATTTCAAATAATAAACAGGGAAGACGGGTGATAATTAAGCAATTTTATTATCCGTTTACTCTGAGTTGAAATCAGTTATATACAGAAAAGATGTAATGAGAAAAGCACTAACAGAGATCCAAATGGGGAGCATGAATATTGAGAAAACGGTTTAGACCAAGCAACACAACGGTCTCAGCCTTTAATGCGTCCAATCAAGCATGGGCGCAACGCTGAAAGTATGATCTAGGCTAGATGCCTTGGATGCAGCGGTTTCTCTAGGGTTCACCCCAGTTTTCTCTTCTTTTAGATCTTCAATATTTTCAGACATTTTTAGGGTTTTCTTCACATTTTTAGATCGGCGGGGATCCAACAACGTTCGTTAGTCAGAGCTATTTAGTGGGTATTTTACCTCAATTTGTCATAGGTACCTATATCGTACTTATGTCCTCTATTGAGTCCTGATTTAAATCCGCGAAGTCCACCTTAATTGTTCACATGATGTCGCCATATAAAATAAAACCTTTTTTAGTTACCTATTTTGGCGTTTAGATAGATGAAACGGCAACGAAAAGGAAGCGCGAAGATAAATTCAAAATCATGTTGATGACTATAGTCAAAGCGATCAGGTTTTAGGGGAAGCCGTCAAGCTTCGAGACCCCATGAGCATATGCTCTATTATGTGATTGGGGCGAGTAAGTGCTGACAATGAACCATAAGACCTGAGCGAGAAGACTATAAAAGAAATTTTCAAGGAAAAGCATAACACGCCAAGTAAAGGTAAACTAAAAATTACTTTTAATTAATAATGTGGAACTTTTGATTTATAAGTAAACTAAAATTGACTTATAAATATTACTGCATTACTTTACATTCAAGAGTAAATTATAGTTAACTTATATGGTTGATTCACCAAAGACAAACAGAACTGGCAAAGCAGTAAAAGCGACAACTATGCCTAACTTAAGCGAGCGCTTTTCTACGACTCAACTTGCTGAGGCAATCACCGCAAAGCGTACTGGAATGAAATTGTCACTAATGGAGGTATCTGAAGCCCTCTCTATTTCTAAACCGACATTGGTAAAAATAGAAAAAGGCGATACCAATGTAAAGTTAACTAACCTCTTAAAAGTGATGGAATACCTTGGTCTGTCATTTAGCCTTATTACGGATGAAGTCACTAGTAGCGATAAAGCAGAGTTAAAAGATGACTGGTACTGATCTTAATACTCTATTCGTCTATATAGGTCATAGCCGTAAAATTGCAACCATCACTCTTCCTGTCACTTCTGAAACAGAATTAAGCTTTACTTACGATCCTGATTGGATCAAAGAAGGCTTTGCAATCTCTCCTCACTTACCGGTCAATGGCGAGTTTGATCATAGGTCAGTGCGTAACTTTTTACAAAATTTGCTGCCTGAAGGTAAAGGGCTTGAAGAGATCATCAGTAATACCACTATTTCTAAAAATAATATCTTCGGTCTTATCAAGATCATCGGTGCTGACACTTCTGGTGCGTTGTCATTTAGGAGTCAAACCAACGCCCAAGCAAATACTTCATTTCGGGAAGTCACTCATGCAGAGTTAATCGAAAAATTAGCTCGTTTTAAAAATAATGAAGGGTCCATCACTTATTGGGATGGCCGCACAAGGCTATCTGTTGCGGGTGTGCAGGACAAACTTAATTTACTGGAACTTGATGGCAAGTTAGGATTTGGTGAAGGCCAGCTTTGTTCTAACAAAATATTCAAATTTGAAACCGGAAAAATTCCATTTATAGCCGTTAATGAGCTGTTTACCATGTTATTGGCAAAACATTCGGGCATAGATGTACCAGAAGTAAAAATACAAAGATATGGTGAAGTCAGAGCATTTGTAATTGACCGCTTTGACCGCAGGTTAATCGCAGAGCAGCGACGCGTTATGCGCCGACATGTCATTGATGGTTGCCAGGCCACCAATCTACCGCCATCATACAAATACGAGCGTCAGCACGGTGATGAAGGCGACGGCATTTATATTCGTGATGGAGTGTCCTTCCCGAAACTATTTAATGTACAAACAATTAATGCCGAAGCGTATCAAACCCAACTGTTCCGTTGGATGACATTTAATATTTTGGTGCGTAACTATGATGCCCACGGCAAGAACATCAGTTTCTTTGTAGGTAAACAAGGTTTAACTCTTACGCCGTTTTACGATTTAGTGAATATTGAAGCTATTATTCGTGAGATCCAAGCAAGGCGGGCCGATAGTTCAAGCAGCGAAAACAACCAAGTACCAATAGCGAATCATTTTGCTATGTCCATTGGCGAATACGATGCTGGCAGCACAGGTAATTTCAATTATCCATTTACCGCTTATATGTTAGCTGACTTTGCTCAAGAATTTGGTATATCGTTAGCTCGTATGCAATTGTTAATGAAACGCCTGATCAAGCAAGTGCAAACATCCATTGATTTAGCAAAAACAGAAGCTATTAAACAACACTTAACAGATTTAGAAATTCAGCATATTGATACCTGTATTCAGATTATTCACGAATCGGTTAAAGAATTAAATGCCGAAGTGGAGCAAATAACGGAAATGAAGGATTTAATTTAGCGTAGATTTTGGGTTATTTGGGGTTACTTCATCGAAGTTAAGCGTCAAAGGATAGAAAGCTAAAATTTAACCGACTTTTAACAGCAAACATTGCTATTTTCCTGCTCTAATTCTAGCCTTTCTGTAGAGCATTCTTTCAATAACATCAAACATATGCAAAACCCTTTGGGCATAACATTACTGTTTCTTATTGTCAGTTCATTTAACTGGCTTTATGCACAAGAAGTGCGCTCTGCTCAGGTGTTGTTGTTAAACTCGCTTCATCAAGACAATCCTTGGCAAAAAAGCGTTGAGTGGGGATTAAAACAAGAGTTAAGTCGTCATCAAGTACAATTTGATATGTATATCGAAAATCTCGATGTGGGACGTTTTAACGAGCAATCGCAGTTTACCATTGTCAATCAATACCTCAGTGCCAAGTACGTAGATAAACCACTTGATATCATCGTCACCCAAGACCGCTCTGCGGCACTTTTGCTTAAACAATACCCGCAATTTTTTCCCGATACGCCGCGAATATTTGTCGAACCAGGCCATTTATTTACCGCCTCAAAAATACCACAACACACAATTTTAAACACGATTTTAGATTATCAAACAGCCACTCAGGCCATGATTAACCTCACTAAACCAGACAAAATCATTTTGATTTACGATGCTAACAATACGGTATCTTCTGAGCCGGCTAGCGAAATTATCGCACTCCTACAAGAAAAGTACGCGCATTTGCAACTCACTCTTTGGGACAATGTTCCACTAGCCAAAATGGCGCAACGCTTATCAAAAAATCAAGCGAATACCATAGCGATTTATGCGCCCATTTTTCGATATAACAACGAGCACCCCCTAACGCCATTTGAAGCCGCACAAACACTAACCAATGAAAGTACGGTCCCTGTGTTTAGTTATTGGCATTCGTTATTGGGTTCTGGCATTGTCGGGGGCTATTTATTATCTGGCGAGCGCGTGGGCATTCAAACAGCCCAAGCGATAATTGCTCAGCTAAACGAGCAAGACAATAACTCAATTAACCTCGATAAATTTCACGGATATTATTATGACTGGCGTCAATTAAAGCGCCATCAATTGCTCGATAGCAAACTACCTTACGACGCGACCGTTGAATTTTATCAACCCAGCTATTTTGAGCAGCACAAAATTTTGATTTTATCCGCTACCAGTGTCGTGGCCTTGTTATCCGTGCTACTTATTTTTGTGGTTATGCTAAATGACAAACGCCTAGCTTTAGTTAAAGCGCTGGATCAAGAAAAAAATTCGTTAGCAAATAAAGTACAAGCGCGCACTCAAGAATTAGAAACCGCTAAAGAACAAGCTGAGTACCTAGCACAAGCCAAATCTGACTTTTTAGCTAACATGAGTCACGAAATACGCACACCAATGAACGGGGTGGTGGGTATTACCGAGTTACTGCGAAAAACCGAGCTTAGTCAGCAACAAAAAGAATACCTCGATAAAATCAGTTATTCCGCAGAGCAACTGCTTGTCGTGATTAATGACATTTTAGATATTTCTAAAATTGAGTCTGGCAATTTAGTTGTAGAGCAACATCCATTTTCTATCAACACAGTGGTTGATTATTTAAAAGCCACTTTTGATATTTTAGCCCTCAAGAAAAATATCAGTTTTGATGTAACATTAGCACCGCAAGTACACCCAGATTTAATGGGCGATATTGTTCGAATTAATCAAGTCCTCATCAATTTATGCTCCAATGCGCTTAAATTTACCCAAAAAGGCGGTGTCTCTGTTCATATCGCCGCCAACGAAACAACCTCATTCAATAGCAATACGTATCAATTAATCTTTACCGTAAAAGACACCGGCATAGGTATTGAGAAGCATAAAATTGATCAACTATTTGAAGCCTTTACCCAAGCTGACAGTTCAACGACTCGCCAGTTTGGCGGTACAGGGTTAGGATTATCCATTAGCAAACGCTTATGTATTTTGATGGGCGGCGACATTCAAGTATGCAGCCAACCCAATGTCGGCTCGACATTCGTCGCACAAATGACAGTCAAACTGAATGATAATGTGATAGAGGCTGACGAATATGACAAACAATTTGCTAACCCACTAGACGTATTAGTCATTGATGATAATCCAATCGCGATTAATGTGTTACAACACCAATTGCAAGTCCACCACTTAAAGCCAGATTGCTACTTATCAGCTGGTGACGCAATCAAGGCCATTGAAAACCGTGAAAAAACCTATGATGTTATAATACTAGACTGGACAATGCCCATTATCGATGGCCAACAGTTTTTAAATTACCTAAAAAACCAACATCCCAACTGGCATCCCGTTAACATCATTCTTACCGCGTACGACACCGAAATCGTCCGCCGCCAAGCCAATAAATTAAAAATTGATGCCATTCTACAAAAACCGGCTCGGGCCAGTGTTTTACTCGATACCATAAATGAGCAATTTCATGCACGTTCAACTCACCACACAAACGAACCCGAGCCCAGCTTGCAGGGGGCAAAATTATTGGTAGCAGAAGACAACGAAATCAATCAAATCGTAATATCCCAATTATTAGAAACTCAGGGCGCGTCAGCCACTTTGGTCAGCAATGGTCAGGAGTGTTTAGATAAGTTACAACAAGACGAATTTGATATTATTTTAATGGATATTCACATGCCTGTGATGGATGGTGTGCAAGCGACTAAACACATACGAGCCATGCAAGATAGTAAGTTGTCGTCCATTCCCATCATTGCCTTAACTGCCAATGTCATGCAAGACGATATTAAGCAATACCTCGCAATAGGTATGAATGCGCACGAAGCTAAACCTATCAATATTGAATCGTTAAAAGAATCAATCCTCAGGTTTATTTAAATTACGCCTAGGCTTTGTGTGCTTCCAACTACAACGAGAAACCGACACCTAAAGTAAAATCCGAACGCGATAACGATACACATCAGTCAGTTTACCACTGATAATGCACAGAAACCCCATAACTGGCTGGCGGTGCATAGTAGCTCGTCGAGCCCAGCATGCCTAAATCAAGATTATATTGTTTATACACTTCATCAGTCACATTTTTACCGTACACACTAAAGGATAAAGCATCATTCGCAACACGATAGGTCAACTTAAAGTTTACGACATGATAGGCATCTTGAAATGCACCGCCACCGTTCGTCACCTCTAAATACTGATCATCGTAGTAAACACCATCAAGTTGGCTAATCAACAAACCTGACCAAAGCGGGGTTTGATAATTAAGCGCATAGTTCAAACTAAATTCAGGCGTATTAGGCAATGTTACGTTAGTTAATGTATCTCGAGGAAAGTCAATCACAGTGCCACCAACGGGTGATTGCCAACTTGCCACTGCATCCACTTTATCTAGCTGACTATGCAAGTGAGCTAAGCCTAAATCAATACTGAGGGATTCAGTTGCTAAATAAGTCAGCTCCAACTCAGCACCACTAATATTGGCATCAGAATTAGTGATCTGCGGTGCCAGTCCTATCATGGCAAACGCTTGGTAATCTCGGTAATCATACAAGAAAGTACTAGCGTTCACTCTAAAACGAGGCGATACATCTAATTTCAAACCGGCTTCATACGCATGTAAAGTTTCGGGCTTGTGCTGCATTTCCTCTATTGGTAATCCGGCCGACATAGCCCAATTACCCACTTTAATCCCTCGGTTGTACGATAGATAGTAAAGCTGCTTACGAGCCGGTTGCCAGTTAAATTGTAGCTTGGCGCTGTAATCTTGGTAATTGATTTTGCCGTCAGGTTGACTCGGTATTAAAAATGCTTGTTGTATGAAATCAATCTGTGCACTCTCGTCTGCAAAACCACGGCGATAATCCATTTGCTTTTCATCTTGCGACCAACGCAGTCCCGTCACGACTTCAAATTGCGCCGACAAACGCTGCTCCCAATGCGCAAACAACGCATGGTTTTGGGCCGCTAGGTTATAAGTTTGTACGGCCTTTGGTGAGCTTTCATCTGGATTGTAACTTTCACGAATTAAACCATCGGCTTGTAATTGCCGCGCCAAACGCAATACTGGATTACCAATCGTCGTTATTGCGCCCTCCTGCTGCGTGTCGAGCAAATAAGCACCCAATAATAGCCGTGTATTATCATGACGGTAGTCTAAACGCAGTTCTTGCGAAGCTTGGCGATAATCGGTTTCAGTTTGAAAGGCAATGATAGGCGCAGGAATTCCGTCGCCATCTTCTAAATAGGCTTTGTCCAGTTCTTGTAAGTGACTAATACTTTCAATATACCAACGATCATTTAGCTGAGCCGTTATTTTCGCAGTGAGAGACTGAATTGTCCGGTTTAAATAGCCATTAATATTAGAGTAATGAGTATGTGGCTCTGCACTATCACCTTTGTATAAGGTTAGTCCGGCCTGATCGACTGGGGTAAAACCATCATCTGTATTAAAAAATACCTGTTTGGTAAAGTCATTAATGGATAAATCATTTGGAGGAGCTCCCCCCTCTAGTATCACATTTTGTGTAAACGCGACTAATTCAGGCGGTAAGTAGGTTTGCTCTATTTCGGCTTGTGTCCACGGTAAAAAACTATATCCACCTGTTGGCACATCATCATCTTTACTATAACTGTATTTCAGATTTAATTGGGTATCATCAGTCAAATCAAACTGTAGCGAGGTGCGCACAGCCAGTGCATTGTCTCCACCAATATTTCGTATACCTGGCTGAGCTGCGACAATATAACCGTCGGATTTAGCTCTTTTTAACGCAATTCGGCCTCGCGCGTGGTCAGTAAGCGCTACGCCAGACGCCAACTCCATATACTGTTGGTTAAACTGCCCACCACCTATTTTTAAATAGCCATTAAGTTCATCAACATCAGCGCCTGTGGTCACATATTGAATAACTCCGCCAGTAGCATTACGACCAAATAAGGTACTTTGCGGGCCACGTAAAACCTCTACGCGCTGTAAATCAAAAAGCTGGTTCGAGATAGAGTTCAGGTTGGCGTAATACGCATCGTCAAAATAAACCGCAATAGGTGCTTCTAAATTGTCTGTAAAATTGTTTTGCGATATACCTCGCAAATTAAAAATAGTTAAATTCGGTGACCAAGTGTTTAATTGTAGATTTGGTATTTGCTGACTAATATCGACTGTGTTGGTTAACTGCAAAACTTCAATATCATCACCAGATAATACCGCTAAAGAAATTCCTACCTCTTGCGTATTTTGCAGGCGTTTTTGCGCAGTTACTTGGATCACCTCTAATTCTTGTTCTGAAGAGGTCACTTGCCCTTGTGCAATAAAAGGCACACACAATATTAACGTTGAAAAAGCTAGCGTGGAAAAAATTCGCGGTGAAAAATCAAGACGGTATAAGCTGAAAGGGTACAATTGAACCTCCGCTCGCCACATTTATTTAGTTAAAAATATAGCAGCGGATTAAAAAATGGGGGATAAATTGCAATGTCTTTTACGCAAAAAATCCAAAAATTAATGAACAACCCCACTGATAGTTTGGCGTTAACCAATTAGCCAACTACGCTTAAACTAGAACCTGTTAAACTTTTGCGTGCACGCCCTAGAGTTTAATAAAGATGCAATTCACAACTTATATAAACTATTTTTAACACCAGTACGATAAAGCCAATATGTTTTATCACCACCCTAATATCATGATAATATTAACCACTCTACCTATACGCTGTGCTCGCTTTATAAGCCATAGTGGATTAATGCATGGTATAACTAACACAGGCCTGTCCAGTATCATCAACAAACAAGCATCACCTCGTATCTCCTGTGTTATCGGGGCCAAGGATATTTAAAATATGGTTCGTTCTCGAAGGTTAAACAAACCTTGGCTCGTTGCAATTGCACTATTTTTACTCGGCTTAGTGGCAACATCTATTGTTTATCAAGTCAAATTAACCAGTGAAAAAGAACAATCTCAAACCCGCTTCAAGATAGAGGCTAATTTACGCGCTAAAGATATTGAAGCTGAATTTAATCGCTCTTACTTTCAAATAGCGTCTGTTGGCAACCTATTTATCTCTTCACAATGGGTGTCTCATCAAGAGTTTTTAGATTTTGTTGCTCAGGTGTTTCCTAGTTTTCCGGAAAGTCGGCGGATTTCGATAATGGCTCATTTGCCACATCAACAGCGCCAGCAATTCATTAATTCAATGCGCGACAATCCTGAACCTTATTTTAAATCATTTGAATTTTTCGATTATCAAGATCAGCAAAAAGTCACTCCCCCAACCATTGTTGGCGATAAATTTACCGTTCTGCAATATAGTTACCCAATTGCTTTTAACATGAACTTTTACGGGCGAAACATCACTCCGGCATCCCCTATATGGAAAAATATTGCGCCCGTAATATTTAGTGGCCACGCTTTAGTTAGCCACATAACACCGCCAATTATGCCCATCACTAAGCAGCCTTTTTTCTTATATCAATACCCTATTCTGAAAAAGACAGCTAAGGGACAAGAAGAAGTAGTCGGACTCGTCGTTTCAAGCCAATATGTTTCTGATGTATTTAAAGGCAACGCCGTACAAAAAAGCCGTGACAGGTATCACTACTTACTCATCGACCATCAAGGCAATCAATTTACCTTTCCCGAAGAACAACTAGTCGATAAAAATCAACGTATTCCAATTACCGATCAACAAGCAAGCTATATTCAAGAGTTGAATATTTTAGGCAGTCGATGGCAATTAATTATTCAACCAAAGCAGAAGTTAACAAATACATCCTCTGAGTTATTGAATAACATTTGGATAGCAGGGGTTATTATCTCATTAACCCTCGCCTTAATTGCTAAGCTGGTTTATTCGCAACAAACTTTTTTAAGCGAGCAAGTTAATTTAAAAACCTTAGCGCTCAACAAAACACTACAACAAGTTAACCAGCAAAAAGGCCAACTAAAGCAACAAAATACTCAACTAGAATTAGCAGTAGAACAAGCAAAGCAAGCCGCTAAAGTAAAGTCAGAGTTTTTGGCAAATATGAGTCATGAAATTAGAACGCCACTCAATGGTATTGTTGGCTTTACTGAAATACTCAAAGGTACACCGTTAAACCAAGCTCAGCTAGAGTACCTGAGTAAAATGGAATTTTCGGTTAAACACTTGATGACAGTGATTAATGATATTTTAGATTTTTCTAAAATAGAGTCCGGTAATATCAAACTCGAACAAGCGCCGATGTCGATCTACAGCGTCATCGATTATATCAAAATGTCGTTTGAAGATATTGCATTGCAAAAAGGCGTTCAGTTTAATGTTGAACTCGCTAAAAACGTCCACCCTGATTTAATGGGCGATCTTGTCAGGGTTAATCAAATTCTGCTCAACTTATGCTCCAATGCATTAAAATTTACCAGTCAAGGCAGTGTTACAGTTAAAATTTCAATGCGTGATATTACACTTAATCATGTAAACGCTGCCGAACAAGCGCCAGCCTATCAAGTCATTTTTCAGGTCATAGATACAGGCATAGGAATGAATGAAGCGACAGTGGAAACATTGTTCCAAGCCTTTACGCAAGCTGATACATCAACTACCCGTCGGTTTGGCGGTACAGGATTAGGCTTAACGATTAGCCAAAAATTATGTCAATTAATGGGCGGACAGATCACTGTAGACAGTGTCGAAGGAGTGGGTAGCACATTCACCGCCAACTTAGTGCTACAACTAAACAACAAGATACTGGTCAACGATTGCCAGACCTGTCAGTTTGATGAAAACTGCAATGTGCTAGTCATAGACGATAACCCCATAGCCTTGAAAATGCTCGAACAATTCTTAACTCGTATGCAAGTGTCACCGACTCCAGTAACAACCGCTAAACACGGCTTACAACTATTGCAGCAATCTGTTCAATATCAAATCATTTTACTAGACTGGACTATGCCTGAAATGGATGGCGAACAATTTATGCATGAATTAGCAGCGATGAATTTAGGCTACAGCCCCAAAGTCATTGTTATTTCAGCTTACGATACTGCCTTAATTAAAAAAGCATCTGAAAACCTCCCTCTCCCGATTCAACACATCATTCAAAAACCGTGCAGTGAACGCAGTTTATATAATCACATGCAAGCTTGCTTAAATAATGAGAACTATTGTCAAGAATCGGTTCAAGAAGAGCATACCGCATTACAAGGACTCAATATTCTTGTGGTGGAAGACAATGAAATCAATCAAGTGATTATTGGTGTAATGCTAAAAAGCGAAGGAATACTTTTCACAACTGCTAATAATGGTAAGCAAGCGTTAAGCGAGCTGGAGCAAAATACCAATTACAATGTGATCTTAATGGATATTCATATGCCAGAAATGGATGGGGTTGAAGCCACAAACCACATACGACAGCATACCAATAAGCAGATAGCCAACAAACCCATTATCGCCCTTACCGCCAACGTAATGAATGAAGACGTTGAACAATATCTCGCGGTTGGCATGAATGCTCACATAGCTAAACCTATTGATAAACAGGCGTTAAAAAACGCCATACTTGCATTAATATAAATACCATTAAAGCCACTAGGCATTTGCCGAGAATAGGTTAGAATGACGCCAATCTATATGTATTTTTGAGCCATAATGACAATTGAACAAAAGTTAGCCGATGCTAAACACCTTTGTGATCAGCGCGGCGCTCGATTAACTCCCGCGCGCGAGTTGGTTTTTAAACTATTAGCCAATTCTGATGGTTCAATCGGCGCCTACGACCTATTACAAGAATTGCAAAAAGTCGATCCTAAAGCCAAACCACCCACAATTTATCGCGCCTTAGAGTTTTTAATGGAGCAAGGCTTTGTACATAAAGTTGAATCTGAGAATGCATTTGTTATGTGCAATCATTTTCATGATCATCATCCTGCTCAATTGTTAATTTGCGATACGTGTGGCGATATTCAAGAAATAGACTCAACAAAAATCGAAGCCAAAATAGACGAAGTCGCGGCAGAGTACGAATTCTCGGTTATCCATCCAACTATAGAGCTACACGGCTGCTGCAAAAAATGTTCTAAAGAAGATTAGGACCTGTTGAAAATTAGGGCTTGTAAATGCCCTAATTCGGTTTATCAATGCTAAGTTACACAGACTTTCGCACTCGTAAATAAACAGGAAACCTAGGCAACCCTGTTTTAGTCAACCCCAAGTATTTATACGTTATCTTTGTACCAATCGGCGGTGGTGCTTGTCTTTGCGCCAAGCTAAACCCTGTACCAATTTTAAACTGACGCCCTGAACTGTCTTGCACCAATACAGCCCCCAAAATTCCTTTATAGCGCCCTTTACCCGCAATATGCTCAATAATCGTGGCCTCGGCATCTTGATATTTTTTAAGCTTTAATAAACTCGCATTTCGGCCTGCTTGATAACCACTTTCCACATGGCGCAGCATTAAACCTTCACCTTGGTTTGCGATAACACGATCCAACTCCTGGTATAATGTTCGCTCATCTAAAAACTGGTTTTGCTCGACCAATTGAATATAGGGTTGGTTAATTTGCGTAACTAAATGTGTTAACACCATATAGCGTTGATGAAAAGGTCTTGGATCTTGATACAGATCAAACACCTTATATTGAATGTTACGCCATGTTTGGTCATTGACTTGTTTACTGCGAATAATCGATGAGGTTAGATCAAACTTTTGATAACCCGCCCACAGTTCACCGTCTAATGGTGTGGATGGTAATTTTTCAGTAAACCAAGTGGGCGCATGGATCACGTTTCCCGAGCGAGTTAATAACTCTTGTCCCGTCCAGATACCACGTACACCATCATATTTTTCACTTACCCAATATTGGCTAATATCTATTTCTGCTGAGTAAACTTTTGCTAAGGTCACCTGCGGAGGCGTTTGTTGCCTAGGCGTGAATTGCTCAAGAATTTCTTGTTGAGGAATTAGTTGCTGAGGAGTGAGTTGCTGTGACTCTAGTGCACTCACATAAGTCACAAAAACAACAAAAGAAACAGATATGAAAAACTTAGATAAGGCTAGATCAATCCTTTGCTTGTGCACGCCAACTCCCTTTGACTATTGACACCATAAAATGTAATTTAACTATAGCTGCTTAGTCTGATTTAACCAAGTGCAAATATAGTCAAGCTCATATGTTTCGAAATAATTGCAGCGTTTACTTACGCCTATCTGTTGCTAAACGTAGCAAAGGCTTGGCTGCTCACAGCCTCCAAGCCTTCTTTATGCGTGATTCACGCCTGATTTATGCCCTCTTTAATTAACTATCTAAGAGTCACAAACTCTTCAGCTGACGTCGGATGAATGGCAACCGTATTATCAAAATCCGCTTTCGTTGCTCCCATTTTTAACGCTACCGCAAAACCTTGTAACAACTCGTCCGAACCAAAACCAATGCTATGGATCCCAACAATTTTTTCTTCTGGCCCAACACAAATCAGTTTCATACGAGTCGGCTGCCTGTGACTTGTCATGGCTTGATATAGAGCAGTAAATTGCGATGTGTAAACTTTAACTTGCTCTTGACCATGTTGTTCAACAGCTTGTTGCTCAGTTAAGCCAACTGTGCCTATTGGCGGGTGACTAAACACCACTGTCGCTATATTTTCATAGTCCAAATGCAAGTCAGTTTGACCATTAAACAAACGCTCTGCCAATCTACGTCCGGCGGCTACCGCCACTGGGGTTAAAGCGGCACGTCCCGTATTGTCTCCTACTGCATAAATACCATCTACATTGGTATTTTGATATTTGTCTGTTGGAATAAAACCTCGTTCATCAAGCGAGATCCCTGTGGCTTGAATGTTCAAGTTATCAGTCGCTGGCTCGCGGCCAATTGCCCAAATTAAGCAATCAACAGGTGGAATAGTTTCACCACCTTGCAAGTGTACAACTAAAGAACCATCAGACAACTTTTCAACTTTTTCAGGCGTACTGTTTGAATGCAAAGTTGGCCCTTCGCTGTTCATGACTTCAACTAAAGTATCGGACAACATGGGATCAAAATTACGCAAGGGTTTATCTTTTCTTACCAATAAATGTGTTTCAGAACCTAACGCTTGCATAACTCCAGCAAGCTCGACCGCTATATAACCAGCACCAACCACAGCAACTCGTTTAGGTTGCTCAGTTAACTCAAAAAAGCCATCTGAAGTAATACCATATTCAGCGCCTGGCAAATCAGGGACGCTAGGACGACCACCTGTTGCAATCACAATATGATCGGCAGTGTAGTTAACCCCGTTAACTCCAACCGTATTCGCGTTAACAAATTTCGCAAAACCATTGATCAAGGTAACGCCGTTGTTATCAAAACCTCTTTGGTATGAGCCGTGAATTCTCTCTATATAAGCTTGACGATTAGCCACTAAGGTTGCCCAATCCAATTTATTTACCGTGACATCGAAACCATAATCGGCTCCATATTTAATCGCATCGGCAATTTGCCCCGCATACCACATGGCTTTTTTGGGTACACAGCCTACATTCACGCAAGTGCCCCCTACGTACTTAGCTTCAATTACCGCGACTTTTTTACCATGCATTGCAGCTCGGTTAGCGCTGGCAATACCACCACTTCCACCACCAATCGCAATAAAGTCAAAATGATTAGACATACTTAAGGTTCCATAAACATTGTTAGCTTTAATATTAGAGCGACTTAAGCAGAATTCAATTACATTAAAGCAATCAAGTTAATCGAAAAATCCGATAAAAGCCCAATAGCACGTCAAATCAGTAAATATATTTACTGGTAAAGGTTGGAATATAAAGCTAACGCCACATACTTATAGGAACAATAAATAAGAAACGGTTCCCCACTATGACTGGCACTATTTTCGACAAAATAATCAGTAAAGAAATTCCAGCGGATATTGTCTATGAAGATGATAAAGCTTTAGTTTTTAAAGATATAAGCCCACAAGCCCCAATTCATTGGCTCATTATTCCTAAAACGCCGATTGCCACGATTAATGATATCAATGAAAGCAATGCGCAATTGATCGGCCATTTATACTTAGTAGCAGCAAAATTAGCAAAAGAGCATGGATTTGCCGAAGACGGCTATCGTGCCGTTATGAACTGCAATCAACACGGTGGGCAGACGGTATACCATATCCATTTACATTTATTAGCCGGTAAGCCGATGGGCTGGCCGCCTTATCAAGAAAAGATGAAGTAATCAAAGAGCGTTACTGACTACAGCAAAAAAGGGGCTATATAAATAGCCCCTTTTTAATAAACAATTAAATGTTAAGTTAGCTGTTATTTTTCTGCAACAACCACTTCATTAGTCGCAGAGTTATAACCATGCTCCGTTCCTAACACATCACCTAAAGTGTAGCCTTCAAAATCATCAGAGAAAATTTCAGTGGTACCCGCTAAATCTGAATAAACTTTAATATCATCCACATAATATGATGAAGTCAAAGTCGAACCATTATCACCTAATTTAAAAGCAATCGTTCTCATAAAACCTTCACCATTGGAAGAGGCACTTGCAAACCCAGTAATGGTTTCACCATTGATCGTCACTGTAATAGTGGCAGGAGTCGTACTGCTATCCCATGTCATTTCAACATCAATCCAAGCGTCTGCTGTAAACGCTGTTGTTACTGTAATGTCACCTTTGTCACGGATTTCAAAAGAATCATTATGGATACGTAAGTCAACCAATGCATTACTGGTACTTGTTGAGCTATTGAAGATTGTGACGTAAGCGTCTTTTCCTTCTGGGTTTTCAGGTTTTCTAACACGCGCAGTTAATTTACCTTGTGCATAGTCTTGGTCAAACTTATAGCGTAGCTCACCCGCATCATCTGACATGGTATCACTGATTTTAGCCGCTTTATTTGCTGTGCTACCACCAGAGCTGCCGCCATTATTGTTGCCTGAGTTACCGCTACCAGAATTCCCACCAACAGTAACAACTGCGGCTTCATTAGTCGCTGAGTTATAACCTTGAGAAGTCCCTAAAGCTTGACCGTCAGTGTAACCTTCAAAGTCATCAGAGAAAATTTCTGTCGTGCCTGCGATATCAGAATAAACTTTAATATCATCTACATAGTAAGACGATGTTAACGTAGAACCGTTATCACCCAGTTTAAAGGCAATTGTCCGCATGAAACCTTCAGCATTTGATGAAGCGCTGGCAAAGCTAGTTACACTTTCGCCGTTAATCGTTACACCAATAGTAGCTGGAGTCGTTGAGCCATCCCATGTCATTTCAACGTCAATCCATTCATCTGCAACGAAGGCGGTTGTAATAGTAACATCACTTTTATCACGAATTTCAAATGAGTCGTTGTGAATTCTTAAATCAACCAGCGCATTACTAGTACTTGTTGAGCTATTGAAGATAGTAACGTAAGCGTCTTTACCTTCTGGATTTTCTGGTTTTCTCACGCGGGCCGTTAATTTACCTTGCGTGTAGTCTTGGTCAAACTTATAACGTAGTTCACCCGCATCGTCAGATTGCGTATCTTTAATTTCGACAATGTTATTTGGTGTATCAGAACCACCACCATTACCCGTACCAGGATCAACTGGAACTTCAATTTCAACTTGGTCAACTGTCACTTCATTGGTTGCTGAGTTGTAACCGTGCTCAGTTCCTAAAACATCCCCTATAGTATAACTTTCAAAATTATCAGAGAAAATTTCAGTTGTACCCGCAACATCCGAGTAAACCTTGATGTCATCAACATAATAAGCAGAAGTTAACGTTGATCCATTGTCACCCAATTTAAACGCAATGGTTCTCATAAAGTTTTCGCCATTGCTAGAAGCAGAAGAGAAAGCAGGAACGGATTGTCCATTAATGGTTAATGTCATAGTGGCTGGAGAAGTAGAACCGTCCCAAGTCATTTCAACGTCAATCCACTCATCTGGTGTAAACGCTGCGGTTACTACAACGTCACTTTTGTCACGTACTTCAAATGAGTCATTGTGAATTCTTAAGTCAATTAACGCATTGCTGGTGCTAGTCGAACTATTAAAAATAGTGACATACGCATCTTTACCTTCTGGGTTAACCGGCTTTTTAATACGAGCGGTTAACTTACCTTGAGGGTAATCTTGGCCAAACTTATAACGCAATTCACCCGCATCATCAGACTGAGTATCTTCAATTTTTGCCACCTTAGTTGGAACTTTAGTGACAGGCACTGCATCTTCAGAGCCAGTAATAGTAATTAGTAAATTAGCTGTTGTACCATCTGGAGTAGTAACGACTACAGAGTCCTTAATATCATCAGACTTATACTTTAGTGCGGCAACCGCAGCATTAGATTGATCTAACACATAAGTCCACGCACCTGTAGCATCAATAGAAAACGAGCCATAAGAAGCTGCGATACTGGCTTGCTCAACAAAAACCGCTTCACCTTCATCTAGGTCTGATACAAACACTTTGCCAGATAAGGTTGAATCAACAACGTCATTAGTAGAATTGACTTCAAAGCTACCCGAGATTTCAGCTGGGTTTACCTTATTTTTAGCAACTATTTCAACCGTTGTTGGCGACTCAAAAAACTTATCGTCATCACGATAAGACGCCTGTACTGTAAATTTTTTACCTTTATCATCACTGGTTAAGGTATATGACGGGCCTGTAACATCATCAAGAACAAAACCATTGGCTTTCCACGTGTAAACAATATCTTCAGTAATACCGTTATCATCATTTACAACAACCGACAGTGTGGGTTGGTCATCAATTAAGCCATTAGAATCACTAGAGAACTCAATTTTACCTGAGCTGTTAGAAACACCATTGTATTCTTCGAAGTTACCTTCATTTTCTTTACAACCTGCTAACGCCAGCATAATAGCTGATGCCGCAAACACCACTTTATTCATAACTTGTCCCCTGACTACCTTAATTTGAATGCCTTAATAAGAATGCTTTGTTACGTTCTTCAACATTGGTAATAACCAGCATTTAACAAAATTATTACCTATAATACATATCAATTTACTAGCAGTAAGACACATCTGTCAATCCAAAAACAAAAATAAACTGACTAACCCATCATACAAATAAAGCCAAGTTATTGACCAAGCAACAATAAAACCAAGGCTAAGAGCTTGTTTTATTTAGAGATAATCAAAAAACAAGTGTAAAAAAGGATATAAAACGGAAGAAAAAACCAATACAACAAAATTGGACATACCAATAAACCTTAACCAACTTGTTATTAGTTAATGTTATAAAAAATAAAACTTAGCATCATGTTGTATATTAAAAGATAATCAAGTGATGCCAGTATAATTTAAATAATGAAAACACCACGAATCGTCATGCCAATTAACCCAGAGTGTTTAAACCAAGCTTTATTTAATATGCAAACAAAAGACGGGACTGAATAAGGAGAAACGATAGTATCTATTTAGCATTTCAAACTGCGGACGGGTAACGACGAGTAATTATCTAAAAGCGGGTTTTTAAAGTGCTGCTGGGCTGCCAAACACCTACATTGATGGAAATCAATTCTCCCACAAGATTAATAGAGAAATACCGGTAAAAATACAAAAATGAAACATAAAAAAACCGAGCTTAGGCTCGGTTTTTATCTTTATTTTCAAGTGAAACTAAAACAAGATTACTTAATTACCTTTAAGTGATCACGTTTTTTTGCTTTAGCATCTGGCTTATTTGTTTCCGTATTTCCCGAGGGTGGAACCGCACTCAAGCTAGGCTTGGTTGCTGTCTCGGGTGAAGATGGCTCATCTACAACTGTTTCAGCAGTAGAACCTTCAACCTCGTTTAGGCTTAACTCATCTTCATCTACCGGCTCTGGTGGAAATGGCATTCCTTCACCTGTTTCACGCGCATATATATATAATACAGCACCAACCGGAATGATAATATGACGAGCTTGTCCACCGAAACGTGCATTAAACTCTATGTCTTCATTGTTCATATTAAGAGCACCGGTAGATTGTGACGAGATATTTAATACAATCTGGCCATCCTTGACATACTCACGTGGCACCTGAACATAAGGGTATTCCGCGTTAACAACAATGTAAGGTGTGCAATTATTATCTTGGATCCATTCATACATAGCTCGGACCAAGTAAGGCTTACAAGACGTCATATCAGCCATAACTTAAACTCGCATTTCTCGCTCAGCGTCGGTTAATGCCGCTTGGAATGATTCACGCTCAAATACGCGAACCATGTAACTCTTCACTTCCTTACTACCTTGACCAATTAAGTCTATGCCTAATTTAGGTAAACGCCACAATAACGGTGCTAATACGCAATCAACCAAACTGAACTCTTCACTCATGAAGTAAGGTGTTTCAGCAAAAACAGGCGCTATCGCTAAAATGCTTTCGCGTAATTCTGCACGCGCAGCTGCAGACTCTTCATTATTAGCTTCAATTTTACGTACCAATGAGTACCAATCTTTCTCAATACGTTCCATCATTAAGCGACTTTTGCCGCGAGCTACTGGGTAAACAGCCATTAATGGTGGGTGAGGGAAACGCTCATCTAAATATTCCATGATAATACGCGCGTTATAAAGCACTAATTCTCGATCAATTAGCGTTGGCACACCACCATATGGATTAACCTCCCAAAGCTCTTCAGGTTTATTATTTTCATCAATTAATTTGATATCAACACTTACACCTTTTTCAGCAAGAACAGTACGTACTTGATGGCTATACATATCCGTTGCATCAGCGTATAAAATCATTACAGAACGTTTGTTGGCAGCTACAGCCATAGAGGATCTCCTAAAATACCTTTTCGATATAAGCCTGGCATTAAACCATTAGCAAAGACAAGCGACTTATACAAACACTAAAGGGGGCATAAAGCCCCCATTATAAAAATAATGCTTAACGATTAATTAATGAACGTCTCGCCAATATTCTTTCTTCAATAAGTAAATGAATACGAAGAAGATTAACAAGAAGCCGATAACCCATGTACCTAACTTCTCAGATTGTAATCGAGTTGGCTCAGCAGTGTATACTAAGTAGTTAACAAGGTCACGCATTGCCGAATCGAACTCTTCTGGCGAAAGTTCGCCAGAACCATCAACAACAATTCTTTCGCCTTGTTTAACACCTTCTTCACCGTCAACCATAGCCGTTGCAGCAACCTTAGTTGGAATACCCTGCAAGCTTTGTAACACATGCGGCATACCGACATTAGGAAACACAGTATTGTTAACACCAAACGGGCGAGACGGATCAACATAGAATGAGCGCAAGTAGGTATAAATCCACTCTGGTTTACGAACGCGTGCAACCATAGTTAGATCAGGTGGTGTACTACCGAACCATTCTTTTGCATCTTTCGCTGGCATACTATTTTTAATGTGATCACCCGTTTTCTCACCGGTAAACATTAAATTTTCTTTAAGTATCTCCATTGAGATACCGTTGTCTTCTGCCGTACGTTGATAGCGCTGGTACTGCTGTTGGTGACAACCTAAACAGTAGTTCATGAAGATTTTCATACCGTTTTGAATTGACGCTTTATCTGTCAAATCAATATCAACAGGATCTAATGGAACGCTAGGGCCACCTGCAGACAGCGCTAATGAAGGTACTAACGCAAATAAAGCAATTATTAGTTTTCTCATTTGGTAATTCTCTCCGGAAGCGGCTTACATTTTTCGTTTTTACTGTATAACCATAAGAAACCAAAGTACGCAAAATACAATAGTGAGCAAACCTGAGCCATTATCGTATATGTTGGTGTCGCAGGCTTAAGACCTAAATAACCAAGAATAACAAAACAAACCGTAAACTGAGCTAAGTTAAGTTTATGCAAATTACTGCGGTAACGAACCGAGCGTACCTTACAGCGATCTAACCAAGGTAATAATGCCAACATCACAATAGCTGCGAACATAGCTATTACCCCTAACAACTTGTCCGGAACCGCACGTAAAATTGCATAGAACGGGGTGAAATACCAAACTGGCGCTATGTGCTCAGGTGTTTTCATCGGGTTTGCCGCTTCAAAGTTAGGTGGCTCAAGGAATAAGCCGCCCATCGCTGGAGCGAAGAAAATAATGTAACAACAAATAATTAAGAAAATAGCAAACGCCACTAAATCTTTTAATACGATATGCGGGAAGAAAGGCACGATATCGTCAAGAATATCTTTCTTACTTGTGTAGTACTCGTGAATTTGGAACTTGGTTTTTTCATCTTCAGAAAGCGAGCCTTTAGGGCGCTTAACATCGATACCATCTGGGTTATTTGAGCCTACTTCGTGTAAAGCAACTATGTGTAAGAAAACCAATACAACGATAACTAAAGGTAACGCAATAACATGTAAGGCAAAGAAACGGTTTAGCGTAGCACCAGATATAACGTAGTCACCACGGATCCACAAGGTTAAGTCATCACCAATAACAGGAATAGCACCAAATAGTGAAATAATAACTTGCGCACCCCAGTATGACATTTGGCCCCATGGTAATAAGTATCCCATGAATGCTTCAGCCATTAAGGCAAGGTAAATGAACATACCGAACAACCACAATAACTCACGCGGTTTTTGATATGAACCATATAACATACCACGCATCATATGTAGATAAACAACAACGAAAAACGCAGAAGCACCCGTTGAATGCATATATCGTAATAACCAACCGTAGTCGACATCACGCATGATATATTCAACCGAAGCGAACGCACCTTCTGCTGAAGGAACATAGTTCATGGTTAACCAAATACCCGTAACAATTTGGTTTACAAGTACGATAGTGGCTAAAAATCCAAACACATACCAGAAATTCATATTCTTTGGCGCTGGATATTGTAGAGCGTGCATATTTGCAACGCGCATCATTGGAATGCGATATTCAATCCAATCAAGTAAATTTTTCCACATGGTTAGGCAGCCCCCTGCTCTTCACCAATAAGAATGGTGTTATCGTCAATATAATAATGAGGTGGGATAACCAAGTTTGTTGGCGCTGGAACACTTTGGAAAACGCGGCCAGACATATCAAACTTAGAACCGTGACAAGGACAGAAGAAGCCTGAAGGCACACCTTCAACTTGCGCATCAAATCCATCCTGAATGTACTGTGGTGAACACCCTAGATGGGTACAAATACCCACAGCAACTAAAATTTCAGGTTTAATAGAACGATGGCGATTTTGAGCATAGCTTGGCTGCTGCTCAACTTCAGAACCGGCATCACGTAATTGACCTTCATGTTTTTCTAGTTGAGTGATCATTTCTGGTGTACGGCTCACGATCCACACAGGTTTACCACGCCACTCAACACGTAACATTTGGCCAGGTTCAATTTTACTGATATTGACTTCAACTGGAGCTCCAGCAGCCTTTGCTTTGGCGCTGGGATTCCAAGAAGCAATAAAAGGAACAGCTGCTCCTGCTACTCCAACCCCGCCAACAACTGATGTGGCAACGGTTAGAAAGCGACGACGACTGTTATCGACAGGCGCATTACTCATCCAATATTCTCCGAGACTTTAACTTTATAATTTGTTGTTCTGCCCTAAAAAACAGCAGTGTTTTTCAACGGGCAAAAAATTGGCTAAATGATATAAAAAAACCCGTATTTATGACAGGAAAAATATAAAAAATCAGTGTCAAATCTAGGCGTTAAGTTGAATTAGATCAAATTCAATATAAATCAATCAAAAAATAGCCAAAAAAAAGCCCAGTAAACACTGGGCTTTTTTGAATTTTTGACAAAATCGATTAACGTTTTGAGAATTGTGGACGCTTACGCGCTTTCTTAAGACCCACTTTCTTACGTTCAACAACACGTGCATCACGAGTAACATAACCCGCTTGACGTAGAGATGAGCGTAAAGACTCGTCAAATTCGATTAATGCACGAGTGATACCATGACGGATTGCACCCGCTTGACCAGTCATACCGCCACCAGTAACAGTTACGTAGATATCAAATTTTTCAGTCATATCAACTAACTCTAAAGGTTGACGAACAACCATACGAGAAGTTTCACGACCAAAGAAAGTATCTAATGAACGTTTGTTAACTGTAATGTTACCACTGCCTGGACGTATAAATACGCGAGCAGTAGAGCTTTTACGACGACCAGTACCGTAATATTGAGTAGTTGCCATTGCCTATTGCTCCCTATTAGATGTCTAATACTTGAGGCTGTTGAGCCTGATGATTATGCTCTGCGCCTGCGTAAACTTTAAGTTTACGATACATAGCGCGACCTAATGGGCCTTTAGGCAACATGCCTTTAACCGCACTTTCGATGATCATTTCTGGCTTTTTAGCTTGTAATTTATCAAAAGTAATCGATTTTAAGCCACCTGGGAAACCAGAGTGAGCGTAGTATACTTTGTCAGTAAACTTAGCACCTGTAACCACAACTTTCTCGGCATTAACAACAACGATGTAATCACCAGTGTCAACGTGAGGAGTGTACTCAGGCTTATGCTTACCGCGTAAACGACGAGCGATCTCTGTCGCAATGCGACCTAATGTTTTACCTTCTGCATCAACAACATACCAGTCGCGTTGTACAGATTCAGCTTTCGCAGTAAAAGTTTTCATTATCAAATGAACCCAAACTCTAAATTCTTTATATTTGAGGCGTTCGCCTCCCCAATTTATGCCTGAAAACCCCTTCGAGAATTCAAAACAAAGGCCTGTCTAATGACAGCCTGGATGGGCTGGGGGCGCGCATTATACAAAAGAGGCTGATAAAGATCATCAACTATTTTGAAATTGTTGAAAAAATCGTCATCATTAAGGGATATGGGGGCGCGCTAAATATTCATGCGATTGCATTTCCTGCAACCGACTACGGCAACGTCTAAATTCAAACTCTAATGTACCACTACTGTATAGGTCTTCTATTGATACAGCTGATGAAATAATCAATTTAACGTTACGCTCGTAGAATTCATCAACTAGCGCTAAAAAGCGCCTAGCCGCGTCATCATTACTTTGTCCCATTTGTTTTACGTTGCTAAGTAAAACACTGTGGTAAATACGGCTTATTTCCATGTAATCAGTTTGACTACGTGCGGTTTCACAAAGGGCTGAGAAATCAAATAACGCCACACCATCACACTGCGCTCGACAACTTATCATGCGATGCTCAATTTCAACTTGAGTATCTCGCTCCACAGGCTCGACAGCTAATTGAGTAAAATATTTTAATAGATTTTGGTCGGCGATCTCATCAAGCGGTGAATGATAAATCTCTGCTTGGGTTAGCGTTCTTAAACGGTAATCAACCCCATGATCAACATTCACGACTTCACAATTTTGATTAATCAAGTCAATGGCAGGCAAAAAACGGGCGCGCTGCAAACCGTTTCGATACAATTCATCAGGCACAATATTGGACGTAGCGACTAGAACCACATCAAGTTTAAACAACTTCTCAAACAAACCGCCTAATAACATGGCATCCGTTATGTCTGAGACAAAAAATTCATCAAAACAAATGATTTTTGCTTCTTTAGCAAATTTAGCGGCAATAATATCCAGCGGATCGGCAACATTTTTCAGTAATTTTAGCTCGTCATGCACACGATGCATAAAGCGATGAAAGTGAACACGCATTTTATTGTTAAACGGCAAACACTCAAAAAACGTATCCACTAAATACGTTTTACCGCGACCAACACCGCCCCAAAAATACAAACCTTTAACCGCTTGCTGTGGCGGCTTAACAAATTTAGCTTTAAGTTTGCTAAAAAAGCTAGACGATGAGACTTGATCCTGAGCGACTAAATCATCATATAACCTTTGTAAATGATTAATGGCATTTTCTTGTGCTGGGTCGTGATGAAAGTCAGCGCGTTGGAGATCGGCTTGATAACAAGCTAAGGGCGTTTTTTTAGCAGACATAGTGTAATGATTGCTTGCCATTACTCGATATAGTCAAAGCGATCAGGTTTTAGGGGCAGGTTTCTAGTTCCAGACGAAACCTAAGTACCTACATCCATGTAGGCAAAGCCGTCAAGCTTCGAGACCCCATGAGCATATGCTCTATTATGTGATTGGGGCGAGTAAGCGCTGACAATGAACCATAAGACCTGAGTGAGAAGACTATAAATTGCAAGCTAAATGATTGAACATAAGCTAGAATTTACCATGCAGGCTGAAGTAAATGAACTAATAGAAGGTAATAAACTATGACATGGATAACGGGTGTACTTATTTTTGCCGTTGGTACATTAACTGGTTTTTTCGCAAACCGTTTCCTATCACTGAGTAGTCGTCAACAACAAGCGCTACAAAATGAATTACAACAAAACCAACAAGAGCAAGATGCACTTAAGCAAGAATTAAGCAACTATTTGGCCGGCGTTGAGCAATCATTTAAAACGCTAGCAGAGCAAGCAATGCAAGCCGCTCAAACTGCCAATACGTTTGGGGCTAGCGTCAAAGCGTCAGATTCAAAAGGGGAAGACTTTATTCCCTACTTTGGTTCAGATGTTAGTGAAGGGCTCAAAGAAACAAAACCAGTTGAGCAGTTAAGTAAAACAGTACAAAAATCTGATGAAACCAACGCTCCGCTCGATTACTCAGCGGGCAACTCAGGTATTTTAGTATCAGAAGAGAGTAAATAAATCCCTACTTTTCTGAACTTTTAAACCTAGCTTAAGTCTAGATGCATAACAAAAGGCCTGCTTATATGTAGAAAATATAACAGGCTTTTTTAATGAAATTAGTCAGTTAGTTACGGAGTTTTAATTTGATCATGTCGATTTTCAAATTTTCCAAAATATTAGTTATCTCGGCTTGTCTAGCCGTTGCCCCTATGAGTAACGCGGCAATTCCTTGGTTTGGTCAAGACGAAAAGCAACCTTCCTTAGCCCCAATGCTCGAAAAAACCACCCCTGCAGTGGTAGATATCATGGTACAAGGAACTAAAGCCGAAAAGCAGCAGTTACCTGAACCGTTACGACGCTTCTTTGGTAACCAGGCTCCGCAACGCGAAAGACCTTTCCGCTCGGTCGGTTCTGGCGTCATTATTGATGCAGATAAAGGCTATGTGGTTACCAACCACCATGTTATTGACGATGCTGATGAAATTATCGTGACGTTAAAAGATGGTCGCGAATTTGAAGCTAAGAAATTAGGCTCAGATCCGGAAAGCGATGTCGCATTGTTAAAAATAGAAGCTGATGATCTCACTGCGGTTAAAATAGCTAATTCAGACAAACTGCGGGTCGGTGATTTTGCCATCGCTATCGGCAACCCATTTGGTATCGGCCAAACTGTTACCTCAGGTATTGTTAGCGCGCTAGGGCGTAGCGTATTCGGTATGGAAAAACTAGAGAACTTCATTCAAACCGACGCGCCAATTAATAGCGGCAACTCAGGCGGTGCCTTAGTTAACTTTAAAGGCGAATTAATTGGTATCAACACTGCGATTATAGGCCCTAATGGCGGCAGTGTCGGCATTGGCTTTGCCATTCCTTCTAACATGATGAAAAACCTTGTTGAACAAATCATTCAATTTGGTGAGGTTAAGCGTGGCGTATTGGGTATATCCGGTCGTACCATAGATGCTGAATCAGCTAAAGAGTGGGGCTTAGATACACCGCAAGGGGCTTTTGTTGAACAAGTTTTCCCTGATACTGCAGCAGCTGAAGCTGGACTAAAACCAGGTGATGTCATTGTATCAATCAATGGTAAACGCAACTCAACCTTTAACGAACTGAGAGCCAAAATCGCGACCTTTGGTGCTGGTAAATCAGTAACTTTGGGAATTGTGCGTGACGGTAAAAATATCGAAGTGGAAGTGGTATTAAAAGAATCATCAGCAACTAAAGTTGAAGCAGCAGCTATCCACCCACAATTAGAAGGGGCTAAACTAAGTAATCATGAAGATGGCGGCATCACGATAGACAGTATAGCTGATGGCGCACCAGCGCAAATGATCGGCTTAGAGCAAGGCGATAAAATCATCGGCATTAACCGGATGCGGATCGACAACATTGCTGAATTACGGGAAATGTTAGATGGTAAGCGCGGCTCATTTTATTTAAATATTGTACGTGGCGACACCCCACTGTATATTTTCATTAGATAAGATACAGTCATAGTAGATACTCAAAGGGCTAGCTTACTGCTAGCCCTTTGTCGTTAATAGACATGAATATACAAAAAACCTTTGACCATATTAAAAATACCGTCACCTTTATCGCTAAATCGTTAGGTATTGGTTTCATTATCGCCGCTCTTTTGTTTGCTTTTTTTCCAGAACTCAAAAAGAACAATGCATTATGGCAAAGTTTTTTTGCAGCCAACGAACCCGATTTTCGCCCCGTGAGCTATGCCATGGCAGTCAAACGAGCAGCACCGGCTGTAGTCAATATTTATACCCGTACCACGCAAACCACCAATCGCTTCATCTATAACATTACACGCGAAGTACAGGGATTAGGCTCTGGGGTTATAGCGTCTGAAAAAGGATTTATCTTAACCGCTGCTCACGTTGTTAAAGATGCTGATTTAATCGGCGTAGCGTTACAAGACGGGCGTATTTTTGAAGCGCAGCTGATAGGAACCGATCCCGCCAACGACTTAGCTGTGCTGTATGTAGAAGCGAATAATCTGCCTGTCATTCCAATAAATAAAAACCGAGCTATTCAAACAGGCGATGTCGTACTAGCAATAGGTAACCCATACAACCTTGGTTTAACCATTACCCAAGGTATTATTGGCGCAACCGGTCGCTCAGGTCTTATGTCTAACAAAGCCATCAACCTTGATCATTCAGATTTTATTCAAATGGATGCGGCAATTAATGATGGTAACTCAGGCGGTGCCTTAGTTAACTCTCTTGGTGAGTTAGTTGGCATAAACTCAGCAAAGCTCGCACCACTCAACCAGCAAACAACCTCTCAAGGGATCTTTTTTGCGGTAAACGCTCACTCAGCATTAAAGATTATGGATAGAATAATTGAGAACGGTCGTGTAGTGCGCGGTTATTTAGGTATTTCTGGTAGCGCTTATGGTCTACCTTCGGAGCTTAAACAATCAGAAGAGGCGTTTGCTATTTTAGTCAACGAAGTCGAGAGCGATAGCCCCGCCGCACAAGCAGGCTTACAACCAGGTGATTTGATTTTTGAGTTAGCTGGTGCACCGATTGTCGAACCAAATGATGTGTTAGAGTGGTTAGATAACACCAAACCTGGAACACAAGTTAAAATTCGATTAATACGTAAAAATATCATCCTAGAAAAAACCGTCATCATGGGCGAAGACCCAATAACACGCCGCTTGCGAGACTAGTTATACAAAATTGGCGATGCGAGATTAGCTATGCAAGAGCGGTTAAATAACGTTGAAGTTGAACTATTTTACAACGAACAAAAAAGCCCGCATTAAATCGCGGGCTTTAAATCGAAAATCACATCACAAGTTTAAGCTTTAACTGACCCGCGTGACCTTAGCCCCCAAGCCTGCAAATTTTTGCTCTAAGTTTTCGTAGCCTCGGTCTAAATGATAAATGCGATCAACCACTGTCGTCCCTTCTGCGACTAAGCCTGCTATCACTAAACAAGCCGAAGCCCGTAAATCAGTAGCCATCACTTGCGCCGCTGACAATTGCTCAACACCGTGACAAATCGCGGTATTCCCTTCGAGCTCAATATTAGCCCCCATCCGATGCAACTCAGGCACATGCATAAAACGATTTTCAAATATGGTTTCTGTTACTTTTGCAGAACCGTTAGCAACACAATTTAATGTGGTAAACTGCGCTTGCATATCCGTAGGAAAGGCTGGATGAGGAGCCGTTTTAATATTAACGGCTTTTAATTCACGACCTGTCATATCCAAACTAATACTATCTTGCGTCGTTTCGATTAACGCACCTGCTTCTTTGAGCTTAATAAGCACAGCATCTAGCATTTCTGGGCGGGTATGAGTACAGCGAATTTTACCACCTGCAACGGCTGCCGCGACTAAAAATGTCCCAGTTTCTATGCGATCCGGCAAAATAGAGTGCTGCATACTTTGCAATGACTGCACGCCTTCAATCGTGATTTTATCCGTACCAGCGCCTTGGATCTTAGCCCCCATTTTAATTAGGCATTCAGCTAAATCGACAATTTCAGGTTCACGAGCGGCGTTTTCAAGTACGGTTGTACCTTCAGCCAAAGTCGCCGCCATTAATAGGTTTTCAGTGCCGGTCACTGTCACTGTATCAAATAAAATGCGTGCACCTTTTAAGCGGCCGTCCACTTTCGCTTTAATGTAACCTTGCTCAACAACCACTTCGGCACCCATTTGCTGTAAGCCATGGATGTGTAAATTGACCGGTCTCGCACCTATTGCACAGCCACCGGGCAAAGACACTTGAGCTTCGCCCATTCGCGCAAGCAAAGGACCAAGCGCCAAAATAGAAGCGCGCATGGTTTTAACTAACTCATAAGGAGCAATACTCGATGTCAAGCTAGACGCATCAAGTTGCACGCTATCGTTATCACATTGATTGCTTATACCCAGCTCGGCAAGTAATTTAAGCGTTGTATTGATATCTCTTAGTTGCGGCACATTAGTAAAAGTGACTTTATCAGCAACCAAGATACTTGAAAAAAGAATAGGAAGAGCGGCATTTTTAGCGCCGGAGATGCGTACATCGCCCGATAACGATGCACCACCTTCAATCTGCAATTTATCCATTAACGGAAAACCTGATGGTTAATGAGAGAATTATAATTATAGTCAAAGCGATCTGGTTTTAGGGGCAGGTTTCTAGTTCCAGACGAAACCTAAGTACCTACATCCATTTAGGCAAAGCCGTCAAAGCTACCGCGTCCTGCTAACGCCCCTCGCTTAAAGCGCCTACTTTTGGTACCTGCATCCATGCAGGCAAGCTTCGAGACCCCATGAGCATATGCTCTATTATGTGATTGGGGCGAGTAAGCGCTGACAATGAACCATAAGACCTGAGCGAGAAGACTATAACTAGAAATTTAAAAGCTTATGCTTACGATATTCTTCTTCGGTGAAGGCTTTAATGGCAACAGCATGAATAGTGCCATCAGCGATCATATCCATTAATGGGGCATATATCGCCTGCTGACGCTTTAATGAGCGTTGACCTGCAAATGATTCCGAAACGGCTACAATCTCAAGGTGAGAGCCTTCAGCTTTAACTTGAATATCGCTGAGGTCTAACGAATCGTTAAGAAGTTGTTTAATCTGTTCAAGATCCATAGAAATTATTCGATACCTAAAATGTCAATAACGTTACTAATGCTGGCTAACTTAACCAGCTCATCAGTAACATTATGCCATTTTAATTCGACGCCCGCTGCTTCTAATAGTAATTTTTGTTTAACAAGCCAAGCTAAGCCAGCGGTATCGGTACTAAATTCAGCCATATCTAAACTCAAAAAATCATTCTGAGGTTGTGGAATGGATAACCCTTTAAAGTTATCGAATCGGCTTAATTTGCCCACTAGCTTTACAACATCACTTTCTACGGTAATGCTTAACATACTATTGCGTATCCTGCTGCTTTAACACGAGAGGTTTTTCGGCTTTGCTTTTTAGATCGGCTATAACAGCCTTAATACCCGAACGCTTAATCGCCTCATTAATTTCTTTTCGTTTGGTATCTAACACTGAAATACCTTCGGCATCCATGTCGTATGCGCGCCAACTGATTGCACCAGTATTTTTATCTTCTCGCTTACGAAATTTAAAATACAAATCGATATCTGGGCGGCCCGGTTCTATGATTTTACTCTTAACTACCACAATATTAAGATTAGAAAAGTCTTTGCTTGGTTCAACCGCGACACTTTGTGTTTGACGATAGGTTGAAAATACCTGAGCGTAAACGGTTACCATGTAGTCTTTAAATACTTGAACAAATTCTCTTTTTTGTTCCGTCGACAGTTTTCGGAAGTGTTTATTGCCTAATACCTTATATGACGCATAGGTGTAATCAATATGCGGTAATAGCTCTTCACTAACAATCACTTTTAAATGATCAGGATTTTGCTTAATCGTATCTAATTCTTTATCAAATCGATTAAATGCACTTTGCGCCACATTTTTTAATAAAATATAAGGGTCTGCTTCCATGGCAGCTTGTGCCATAGACGAAATACCAATACATACAAAAACAAATGTTAGTGCAACGTACTTTTTAATTTTAACTAAGTTCATACTTTTAAATAACTCCTAACACATCCCTATGCTTAGTCATCGTTTTGACTAAATAAAAACTGTCCAATAAGTTCTTCTAATACTAACGCAGACTTGGTGTCTTCAATAAAACTACCCGGCGCTAATATTTCAATACCGTCGTCCACGAATCCAGGCTCTAAGCCTAAATACTGCTCGCCTAATAGACCTGCAGTTAAAATACTCAACGAGCTAGTCTCTGGGAAATCATTGTATTGTTGGTAAATATCCATAGTGACAACCGGCACATAATCGGTGCGGTCCAATGCAATACTAGAAACTCGCCCTACAACAACCCCACCAACCTTGACAGGACTTCTGACTTTCAAACCACCTATATTGTCAAATTTGGCTTTAAGCTGATAGGTTTCAGAACTACCAACAGAACTTGAGTCAGCAACTTTTAAAGCGAGCACTAAAAAGGCGATAAAGCCAGCTACGATAAACAAACCAACACCGAACTCCAATTTACGGTTTGTCATTATTATTCTCCAAACATCAATACAGTTAACACAAAATCTAATCCCAAAACAGCCAGAGATGAGTGCACAACGGTTTGCGTTGTTGCTTTACTAATCCCTTCTGAAGTGGGTATACAATCATAACCTCTAAAAATAGCAATCCAAGTGACGACAAAGGCAAAAACGACACTTTTAATAAAGCCATTCATCACATCGTCGCTGAAATCAACAGATGCTTGCATAACAGCCCAATAAGCACCTTCATCAACGCCAAGCCAGTCGACTCCCACTAAGTGTCCACCAAAAATTCCCACAGCGCTAAACATAAACGCTAACAGCGGCATGCTATAAAAACCCGCCCAAAAGCGCGGCGCAATAACACGTCTTAGCGGATCAACGGCCATCATTTCCATGCTAGTTAACTGCTCAGTGGCTTTCATTAACCCAATTTCAGCGGTTAACGCAGAGCCTGCACGGCCTGCAAAAAGCAAGGCGGTCACCACTGGGCCTAGTTCACGTAACAGTGACAAGGCGACCATAGGACCCAAGCTATTTTCTGCGCCATAACCTATGAGTATAGTATAGCCTTGCAGCGCTAAAACCATACCAATAAACAAACCACTAACGACAATAATCGCTAAAGACTGAACACCAACAACATATATTTGTCGAACAACCAAAGGAAAGGATTTTGAGATATTTGGTAATGCAAACAAGGCAAAAAACAGCATTACCCCAGCTCTTCCCATGGTTGTGACTTGCTGAATGACACCACGCCCTATTTGAGTTATCACTTGAGCTATCACAGCAAAACCTCTTTCAATTGTTGCTTAAACGGCTGTGCTTGAAAATGAAATGGCACAGGTCCATCAGCTTCACCTGCCATAAACTGATGAACTAAAGGCGACTGATGTGCACGTAACTGCTCTGGCGAGCCATAACCAATAATTTGTTTATTGGCAATAATATAAGCGAAATCAGCAATGGCCATCACTTCATGTAAGTCATGTGACACTATGATTGAGGTTAAGCCAAGCGCATCATTCAATGAACGGATGAGTTTTAACAAAACCCCCATAGAGATAGGGTCTTGGCCAACAAACGGCTCATCATACATAATCAATTGTGGATCAAGTGCGATAGCTCTAGCTAAAGCTGCTCGGCGCGCCATTCCACCCGACAACTCATTTGGCATTAAAGACGCTGCGCCACGTAAACCAACCGCATCTAACTTCATTAACACCATGCTACGAATAATATCTTCCGGCAGCTTTGTGTGTTCACGAATAGGAAAGGCGACATTTTCAAACACCGTCATTTCCGTAAACAAGGCACCACTTTGAAATAACATGCTCATTTGTTTACGAATATCGTAAAGCCCACTACGGCTCAGATTGGGGATATTTTTGCCATCAAACAGAATATTGCCAGAATCAGGGCGAAGTTGACCGCCAATCAATCGCAATAACGTGGTTTTACCTATACCACTAGGGCCCATCACAGCGACCACCTTCCCTTTAGGAATGGTCAAACTGATGTTTTCATAAATAATTCTGTCGTCGCGAGAGAAGGTTAAATCTTCTATTTGTACGAAATTTTTAGGATCCATGCACTGTCCTTGTGGACAAACTCAATGTCTTTCTCTAGTGTGGCGCGTCTTGCGATAAGACCGCAATTCTAACAGAAAGGTTGCAAATTAGTCAGACGAAATATTGTAAATTATTGTAGCGGTTTGGATATAATGCGTTACCAACTACCTTATAATTATTAATTTTACATGTTAGAAGCCATTTTATTCCTCATTTTGGGTCTTATCGGACTCGTATTTAGCGCAGATAAGTTCGTGTTTGGCGCCGCTGCTTTAGCTAAAAACTTAGGTTTATCATCACTCATTATTGGATTAACCATAGTTGCTATGGGCTCATCAGCACCTGAAATGATGGTTGCCGCAACTGCCGCACTCGACGGAAAAATAGACACGGCTATAGGTAATGCTATAGGTTCCAATATTACCAACATCACACTTGTACTCGGTTTAACCGCTATTTTAAAAGTTATTTCAGTATCCTCATCAACATTAAAACGAGAATTACCTTTAGTCTTTGTTAGCTCTGTTTTAGCGATTGCCGTAATTTACAATCAGGAATTCACACGCTTAGAAGGCATAATGTTACTTATCGCTTTCTTTGCAACTATAGGCTACCTCACTTGGCGGGCGCTTAAAAAGTCTAAAACAGACGAACCAGACCTTTTAGAAGACGAGTTGTCTGATGATGTACCAGAAGGTGTACCTATGCCTAAAGCACTATTTTGGCTAGCGTTTGGTTTAATTTTATTACCTTTAAGTTCTAATTTACTGGTTGATTCCGCAGTGACTATCGCCAAATATTACGGCTTATCAGATTTAGTCATTGGATTAACCATTATTGCTATAGGTACCTCTTTACCTGAACTAGCCGCTTCAATTGCCGGTGTGATGAAAGGTGAAGATGACTTAGCCTTGGGCAATATTGTTGGTTCCAATATTTTTAATGCCCTCGCAGTTGTTGCCATTCCAGGTATCATTGCGCCAGGGGTGATCGATCCATCAGCGGTTAATCGGGATGGTCCTATCATGTTGGGTGTGACTTTATTAATGATATTAATGGCAGTTGGTTTTAGTAAAGTTCGCAATATCAATCGACTAGAAGGTGCGTTACTCTTAGCTTGCTTTATCGGTTATCAATACTTACTTTTTTTTCATCAAGCCTAAGTGTTATTGTTTTCAATGAAGAAACATAATTTTATACAAACAGCAAAAAACGTATTAGAGATTGAAGCCAACTCAGTGTTAGCTTTACAACAATACCTAAACGAAGAATTTCAACAGGCCTGTGGCGCATTACTAGCCTGCTCCGGTAAAGTGATCGTGACCGGAATGGGTAAATCAGGACACATAGCTAAAAAGTTAGCGGCAACATTTGCTAGTACTGGCACTCCGTCTTTTTATGTTCACCCTGCAGAAGCCAGTCATGGTGACTTGGGGATGATAGAACCTAACGATATCGTGTTAGCCCTATCAAATTCAGGCGAAACCGAAGAAGTTTTGCATATATTGCCAACCATCAAGCGAATTGGCGCCAAACTAATCAGCATGACAAGTAAACCTAATTCAACATTGGCTTACGAGTCAGACCTACATATTACTTGTGCTGTAGAAAAAGAGGCTTGTACATTAGGGCTGGCACCAACGTCTAGTACCACAGCGGCATTAGCCATGGGAGATGCAATTGCCGTTAGCCTTTTAGAAGCAAGAGAGTTCTCCAAGCAAGATTTTGCTATTTCTCATCCAGCCGGCGCACTGGGAAGACGATTATTACTGCGAGTAGCCGATCTAATGCAATCAGGTGATGAATTGCCTTGTGTTACTCTCAATAAAACGATTTACGAAACCTTGCTCGTCATAAGTGCGAAAGGAATGGGCTTTACTGCGGTGGTTGATCAGGACAATGTCGTTATTGGTGTTTATACTGACGGTGATCTGCGCCGTAGCTTAGATAAGCGTATCGATATATACAGCACAAAAATAGTTGATGTAATTAAGAAAGGCTGTGTTACCGTACAGGCCGATTTATTAGCAGCTGAAGCCCTGCAAATAATGGAAGAAAAAGCCGTCAACGGCCTGATTGTTGTTGACCACGAACAACACCCCATAGGTGCAATTAATATGCACCACTTGTTAAAAGCAAAGGTACTCTAAATGTTTTCATCAATATATGGCTTGTTAAATAGCCAGCAAGTTGAGCTTTTTAAGCAAACTAAGCTATTTATTTGCGATATTGACGGTGTGTTCAGCGATGGTCGTATTTACTTAGGCAATAATGGTGAAGAGCTAAAAGCCTTCCATACTCGCGACGGCTTTGGTATTAAAGCGATTATTAACGCTGGCATACAAGTAGCGGTCATTACGGGCAGACAAAGTACCATAGTCGAAAAACGCATGACATCACTTGGCGTGCAACACATATATCAAGGTCAGTCGAACAAACTAGAAGCTTATGCTGATTTAAAAAACAAACTTAAAATCAGCGACAAACAAATCGCCTATATAGGTGATGATGTACCAGACCAAACCGTAATGGCGCAAGTAGGATTAGCGATTGCCACCCAAGATGCTCATCCCATCATTCAAAATTTAGCGCATTACCAAACGCAAATTAAAGGCGGTTTTGGCGCTGTTAGAGAGGCTTGCGATCTCATGCTACAAACTAGGGGCTTATTAGAAAGCGCCCAAGGTATGAGTGTCTAGCCCATGCGCGCCTATTTATTGGTTCTTATATTAACCGTGATTGCGACCATTTTTTTCTGGGAAGAATGGCAATCTGCAGCCACTCAAGCACCAGAGAAAAAACAACAAGGTATTCAACCTGATTACCAAGCCGAAAACTTGGATATCAAGTACTTTAATCAACAAGGTCAATTGAGTGCTCAAATGCAAGCCAAAAACTTGGCACATTTCGAAAGCCAAGCGGCTACCGAGTTCGAACGAGTAGACTATCAATACTTTGGGCAAGACAACCATTGGCAAGTTACCGCACAACATAGTCAGCTCAAACAAAATCGCTACTTACAATTGCACGATACCATTGTTTTACAGGCACTCAGCAACGCTCAGCCTATATACCAAATCAATACCCAAGCTATTGATATTGACCTAATTAACCAAGAAATCCATAACGATACGCAAGTCAAATTAGCCAGTTCACAACTGCAATTGGCTGGCAAAACCCTCTATGGCAACTTACGTTCTAAACAATTTGAAATCCAACATGACATTAAAGCCACTTACTCACCTAGCCATTAGACTAGGCTTAATATTCAGTGTATTGCTATCAACTGCGAGTTTTGCAGAACAAGCTGCTGATAATGAACAAATATTTATTGATGCGGAAAAGCAATCAATGGATTTAGTTAATAATAAACTCACTTTTTACGGTAATGTCCAAATCAGTCAGGGGCACTTACAGCTCAATGCCGACAAATTAGAAGTGCAACGTAATAAAGGTAATCAGTCAGAAAAGCTTATCGCTTCAGGTAACCCAGTCACCTTTAATCATCAGTTAAAAGATGGGATCCAAATCAAAGCTCATGCACAGCAAATGCATTATAACTTAACAACCCAAGTTTTAGTGTTAATTGGCCAAGCACAAATAAACCAAGCGGATAGCATGATTAACGGTGACCGAATTGAATACGATGTGGCTAAACGCCAACTCATCGCATCTTCCGACAAAGCCTCTGAATCGAGGGTTCGCGTTGTGTTAACTCCGGTAGCAAAAGAAAAATGACCAAACTCGTCGCTAAAAATTTAGCCAAAAGATATAAAGCTAGACAAGTCGTACAAAGCGTATCACTTGAAGTAAATTCTGGACAAATTGTCGGGCTACTTGGCCCTAACGGCGCAGGAAAAACAACCACTTTCTACATGATTGTGGGGTTAGTCGCTGCTGATAGCGGAGAAGTATCGCTAGACGACAAAGATATGACTCACTTCCCAATGCATGAAAGGGCAAGATTAGGGGTTGGCTATTTACCGCAAGATTCATCTATTTTTAGAAAATTGACCGTGCGTCAGAACATAATGGCTATTTTAGAAACAAACAAAGCACTAAATAGCCAACAAAGAGAAAATAAACTTGCAGAATTACTACAAGAGTTTCATATTGAACACATAGTCGATAGTTTAGGAATGAGTTTATCGGGTGGAGAAAGACGTCGCGTAGAAATTGCCCGAGCTTTAGCTGCAGACCCTAAATTTATCCTATTAGATGAACCTTTTGCTGGTGTTGATCCTATTTCAGTACTCGATATAAAAAGGATTATTACCCATTTAAAAGACAGAGGTATTGGCGTATTAATTACCGATCATAACGTAAGAGAAACGCTAGATGTTTGCGAAACAGCCTATATTGTTAGCCAAGGTAATCTCATTGCCTCTGGCAAACCGGAAAGTGTGTTAGCAAATAAACAAGTGAGAGAAGTGTATCTTGGCGAACAGTTTACACTTTAATGATGGTAAGCCAGCCTGTAACCGTGGCCAATAAACCGATTAGATAATGAAACAATCGTTACAATTAAAATTTAGCCAACAACTGACCATGACACCTCAGTTGCAACAAGCCATTCGCTTGCTGCAATTGTCGACCTTGGATTTACAACAAGAAATTCAAGATGCGATGGATGCTAATCCTCTGCTTGAACATGAAGAACAAGATAGTTTTGACAGCAACGAAAGCTTAGATTCAATCAAGGAGCCAGAATCTAACCTGCTAAATGGCTATGACGACACGCCAGAGCCTATTGCCGATACCAAACAAGAACTAGAGCGGACAGAAATTCCAGACCAATTAGTCACAGATACCACTTGGGATGACCATCTATCCCAGGGTGCCAGCCCAGCAGCTAAAAGCTCAAGTTATTCTGTTGCAGACGATACAATTTACCAAGGCGAAACCACTGAAACGATCCGTGACCACTTGTATTGGCAAATGGACCTGACCCCATTCTCACCAACCGATCAGGCAATTGCCACCGCAATTATCGATGCGGTAGACGACAGCGGTTATTTAACCGTTAGCGCTGAAGATATATTAGAGAGTATGGGCGATGACGAAGTTGAGCTAGACGAAGTTGAGGCTGTACTGAAACGCATTCAGTTATTTGATCCTATTGGTGTTGCGTCAAGAACCGCGCAAGAATGCTTACTGGTACAACTCAATCAATTTAGCCCAGAGACGCCTTGGCTTAAAGAAACTAAACAAATCATAGCCAATCATATCGACTTACTTGCCAATCGAGATTATCGAACCTTAAGCCGAAAAAGCCGGTTGAAAGAAGATCAACTGCGGGAAGTGATGAAACTCATTCATTCACTCAACCCTCGCCCTGGCAATGCAGTCATCGCGGAGGAAGCACAGTATATTGTCCCGGATGTTTCAGTGCGCAAAGAAAAAGATTCATGGATTGTTGAGCTAAATCCGGAAAGTGTGCCTAAACTTAAAGTAAACCAAGAATATGCTGCATTAAGTCGCACTGCGAAAAATTCAGCGGACACTCAATTTATTCGTTCTCATATGCAAGATGCAAAGTGGTTTATTAAAAGTTTGGAAAGCCGTAACGATACTTTACTCAAGGTCGCAAACTGCATTGTTGAACACCAACAAGGCTTTTTTGAGTATGGTGATGAAGCCATGAAGCCTATGGTGTTAAACGATATTGCCGAAGCAGTTGAAATGCATGAGTCGACAATTTCACGTGTGACTACACAAAAATACATGCACACGCCGCGCGGTATTTTTGAACTAAAATATTTCTTTTCCAGCCATGTCAGCACTGAGAATGGCGGCGAATGTTCATCTACCGCTATTCGCGCATTGATTAAAAAATTAGTAGCCGCTGAAAACCCAGCTAAACCGCTAAGTGACAGTAAAATCACCGACCTGTTAGCTGAACAAGGTATTCAAGTCGCTCGCCGTACCATAGCTAAGTACCGAGAAGCTTTGTCGATTCCACCATCAAACCAACGTAAGAGCCTACTTTAGGGCTCGCAACCATAGAAGGAAAAGCCTATGCAAATCAACTTAACTGGCCGCCATGTAGAAGTGACCGAGGCTTTAAAAACGTATGTCGACACAAAGTTTGCAAAACTAGAGCGACATTTTGATCATATAAACAATGTATATGTTATCCTAAGCGTGGAAAAGTTAGTGCAAAAAGCGGAAGCGACTTTGCATATTAACGGCGGAGAGATATTTGCCACGTCCGATCACCAGGATATGTATGCAGCGCTTGATTCATTAATTGACAAGCTCGACAGGCAAGTAATCAAACATAAAGAAAAATTAAAGAGTCATTAATCTGCTCAATGGAAATTGAACAACTAATCACTCCGGACTGCGTATTTTGCGCAGTTCCGGCTAAAAGCAAAAAAAGAATCCTTCAAGTTATTAGCCAATATGCGGCTAAACAGCTAGGGCAAACTGAAATACAAGAACAAGACATACTTGATGCCTTGCTAGCACGTGAAAAACTCGGCAGCACAGGTATAGGTCAAGGTATTGCCTTACCTCATGGTCGTCTTAATTGTAATAAAAGTTTAGCTTTGTTGTTAACCTCAGACGAAGCCATTGACTATGACGCGATAGACAATGCCCCAGTCAAAGTTTTCTTCGCATTACTTGCCCCTGAGTCTGAATGCCAAGACCACTTAAAGTCACTAGCACTAATAGCCGAAAAACTATCTGATAAAACTGTACTTAAAAGTGTGAAAAACGCTATAACCAATCAAGAGTTATACCAAGCAATCACTAATTAAGTTTGTTGTTAAGTTTATGGCAAGTTAAGTTCATGACTATAAATAGCTGAAAATAGTGGTATATTCTACTTGCTTATTTCAATAGGTTGTTAGTTTTAAGGAAAAACGATGTTACAGCTAGTCATTTTCACTGGTCGCTCAGGATCAGGTAAAACCGCTGCGTTACATAACCTTGAAGATTCAGGTTACTATTGTGTCGACAATATGCCGCTAGAGCTTTTGCTGTCGCTCATCAATACAATGCAAGGCAAAGCCGATAAAGTTGCGGTGACATTAGATATTCGTAATCTAACGTCTCCTTCTGAGAATCAAGTTTCCACCTATTTAGAGACATTACGTAATAAAGTCAGCTTACGTGTTGTTTACCTTGATTCGACTAATACCGCTTTGCTAAAGCGCTTTTCAGAATCAAGACGTATTCACCCACTCTCCTTACAAAACAGTGAGCTTAGCTTAGAAGAAGCGATTAAAGACGAAGAAAACCAATTAGACAGCATCAAGCAACAATCTGATTTAATTTTAGATACAACAGGGCTAAGCATTCATCAGTTAAACGACTTGGTTCATAGCGAAATACTTGGCACTAAAGCCAAGCAACTCAAGTTGGTATTCACTTCATTTGGTTTTAAGCACGGGCTTCCGCAAGATGCAGACTATGTGTTTGATGCGCGTTTTCTGCCTAATCCTCACTGGGTACCCGAACTAAGACCACTCACGGGTTTAGACCAACCGGTAATCGATTACTTAGCGCAAAGTCCAGAAGTGAGTGAATTCATCTGGCAAGTTAAAATCTTCCTTAAAACTTGGTTACCTGCGCTGGAGCGCAATAATCGCAGTTACGTGACTGTCGCCATTGGCTGTACAGGTGGCCAGCATAGGTCTGTGTATGTGGCACAAACATTAGCTGATGCCTTTAAACAAGAAAGAGATAACATCACCATTTTACATCGAGAGCAGCGTCGTTAGTTCATGTCAATTTGTGTATCAGAGTCACTCACCATAGTTAACAAGCTTGGGCTACATGCACGAGCGGCAACTAAGCTCGTTGAGCTAACCCAACAATTCCAATCGACAATTACCATTAGCTGCGAAGGTAAATCAGCCAACGCCCAAAGTGTTATGGCGCTTTTGCTGCTTGCTGGTGCGCAAGGCAAACAAATAACCGTACAATGCACTGGCGAAGATGCCCCAGCGGCATTAGAAGCCGTAAAAGCACTAATAGCCAATAAATTTGAAGAAGCTGAGTAGCCCTACTCCCCTGTGTTTTCAACACTAATAGTTAGAATTGCAAACAGGCTTGCGGTAGACTAAGCGCATAATATTTCTGATAAAGATCTGCGGGATATGCAGGACACCTTCGAACAAGACAATAGCCAAAACTTGCTAAGCGATATTAGCCATGCGCTAAGTCAAGGCATGTTTGTGCACGTGCGTAATATACTGCACGAGATGTCTGACGGAGATATAGCCCACGTCTTAGAGTCCTCACCCAGCAAACAACGCCATGTTATTTGGACATTAATTGACCCAGAGTTTCACGGCGACATTCTTGAAGAGCTATCTGAAGACGTTCGCAATAGCATCATCCAAAAAATGAACCCCTCAATGGTTGCCGAAGCCACTGAAGGGTTAGATACCGATGATCTTGCCGAAGTATTACGTAGCCTGCCCGATGAAACTTACCAAGCCGTTTTGCAATCGCTGGATGAGCAAGATCGTCATCGTGCAGAAAAAGCCCTAGGCTACGAGGAAGACACCGCCGGCGCTATCATGAATACGGATACCGTCACCATCCGTCCTGATGTGACTATTGAAGTCGTGAGTCGCTATCTCAGGTTGCGTGGCCATCTTCCAGAAGCAACTGACGTATTGTACGTGGTTGATGATCAAGACAAGTTACTCGGCACATTAAGTCTGGCAAAACTCGTGGTCACGTCAAACCCCGCGACTTTAGTGTCAGACATTATGGAAGAAGAAGCGGAAACTATCCCTGCGGATATGGACGAATCTGAAGTTGCTAAACAATTTGAGCGCCATAATTGGATATCAGCACCTGTTACCAATGAGCAAGGTCTACTATTAGGTAGGATCACCATAGATGATATTGTTGATATTATTCGTGAAGATGCCGAACATTCCATGATGAGTATGGCGGGTTTAGACGACGAAGAAGACACGTTTGCTCCCGTTATCAAAAGTACCCAGCGTCGCTCTATCTGGCTGGGTATTAATTTAATTACAGCATTATTGGCCGCTTTAGTTTCTAGTGCTTTTGAAGACATTCTTTCCCAACTCGCAGTTTTAGCTGTACTCAATACGATAGTACCCAGTATGGGCGGTATCGCAGGTAACCAAACATTAACCTTAGTGATCCGGGCAATGGCGGTAGGCCACGTTGCACCAACCAACGTGCGCTGGCTAATAATAAAAGAATTTACTATCGGCTTGCTGAATGGGGTTTTGTGGGCAGTATTGATTGCCTCTGTCGTCGCACTTTGGAAACAAGACTTATTACTCGGTGGGATTATTGCTTTTGCCATGCTAATGAATATGCTCGCAGCCGGCATTGCGGGTGTAAGTATTCCACTGATATTAAAACGCTTAGAAATAGACCCTGCTCTCGCTGGAGGCGTAATTTTAACAACCGTCACAGATGTAGTCGGTATATTTGCATTTTTAGGTACAGCCACTTGGCTATTAAGTGCTTAAGCAGGGTTTATATTTCCTCTTTTATATTTATCTATAACTAACTGACTATATCGCCACAAAAAATGTCATGGTTGTTGCGTAGGCTGAAAACGGCGCTCATGATATAATTATCTTCATATTTCATGCATATTTTTAGCTAAACTCAAATATGAGCGAACTTAACGCGGTGCTCAGCCATGTATTAAAATGGCCCGTTAGACCTTTTATTCGCACCAAAGTCATTCCAGCGCAATTAGAAGCTGAGATCAACATTGATCACGACAAGCCTTTATTTTACGTTTTAAAAGAAGAGTCAATTTTTGATCTGCTTGCTCTACAGCGCATCTGTAAAAAATTTGATCTACCGTCTCCATTTAGCAAAGTTAACGTCAATGGCACTCTCTACACGAGGTATATTTGCCTTGATCGTATGGCATCCAGCCTAAAGATTAAACGTAAACCGACAGAAGCTTTGTCGCAAGTCGAACAGTTACTTAAGCAACATAAAGAACAAACCGGTATTGATGCTCAATTAATCCCTTGTTTTTCAACTTGGGGACGTTACCCAGGTAAAGCTAACCTTGATGCTGATGTGGTCTTCAACGATCAACGCAAGCCAAGTGCTTTAGCAAAGTTTTTTATTGTTCTGTTTTCAGGGCGTCACAATCTCATTCAGTTCAGTCAACCCGTGTCCTGCCGAGAAGTCGCTGACGATCATGGTTCTGATAAAGCTATTGCCCAAAAACTGCTACGGGTAGCACGTTTTCATTTTCAACGCCAAAAGCTCGCGATTGCTGGCCCAAAGCTGTGGGAAAGAGATCAGCTAATTAATAGTTTATTAGCCTCGCCAGCATTAAAAAAAGTGATTGAAGACGAAGCTAAAAGTAAAAATATTAGTATCAATAAAGCCCGTGAAACCGCGCGCCAATACTTAGATGAAATGGCCGCAGACTATCGAGAAAATGCGGTACGTATTGGCGATCGCGTTCTTACTTGGATATGGAACAAGTTATATCATGGGATCCACATCACCAACGTAGAAACAGTGCGTAAGCTTGCCCATGAAGGTCACGAGGTAGTTTACGTACCTTGTCATCGCAGCCACATGGATTACTTACTATTAACCTATGTGATTTATCACGAGGGATTAGTTCCTCCTCATATTGCAGCGGGCATCAACTTAAACTTCTGGCCAATGGGGCCTATTTTTCGCCGTGGTGGTGCCTTTTTTATGCGCCGCTCATTTCGTGGTAACAAACTTTATTCAGCCGCTTTTAGAGAGTACATGGCACAACTTTTAAGTCGTGGCTATGCGATAAAATACTATCCTGAATCTGGCCGCTCACGTACAGGGCGCTTACTTAAGCCCAAAACAGGTATGTTGGCCATGACAGTGCAATCCGCTTTACGTGGTTTGGATCGCCCTATCACCTTGGTTCCTGTCTATATTGGCTATGAGCATGTAATGGAAGTCAGTACTTACATGCGCGAGCTTGGTGGTGCAGCTAAACAGAAAGAGTCATTCTGGCAAGTATTAGGTATATTGCGTAAATTGCGTCACTTTGGCCAAGGCTATGTTAATTTTGGCGAACCGATTAGCTTAAACAAACAACTCAATAGCAAAGTGGAGAACTGGCGCGAGGATATTCATCCAACCATTCCACAAAAACCCACTTGGTTTCCAGGCTTTGTCAACGATATTGCTCAGCAAGTGATGTGTAATATCAATCGAGCAGCGGCATTAAATGGCGTTAATTTATCAGCCCTAGCCTTACTTGCAGCACCTAAACATTCATTATTTAGAGACGATCTCGAAAATCAGCTCAAGCTATGTTTAGCTTTGCTTGAACAACATGCCCCTTTCTCTGAGCTAACCTTACCTCCGGATCCGCATCCCAAATTACTAGTCGAGCATGCGATTTCCATGGATAAGTACCAAGTCGAAAAAGGCAAGACTGACATTATTTCCTTAACGGATTCTGAAGCCGTATTACAAACATACTATCGCAACAATGTTTTGCATGTATTCTTGTTACCTTCACTCGCGGCCGCAAGCTTGATTGCGGACGCAAAAAATAACCGTGCAACCATACTAACTCAATGGCAAACTCTGCTACGGTTAATTGCCGGTGAGTACTTTTTAAAGTTTAGCCAAGCGCAGTTAGAAGCCCATCTCGACCATATTTTAGCAACACTTAAAGACTACAAAATGCTGACGATTGATAATCAGGAGTTACAGGCTATTCGTCATGCCGACTCTCGTTATCAACAATTACATTTATTAGCCAGCTACTGTCAAGAAACATTGCAGCGCTACGCAATTGTACTCGCTGTATTAGAGCAGACACCAGCGATTGCCAGAACCGATTTAGAAAGCCAAGCATTAGATCATGCTAAGCAATTAGCCAAGCTAAACGGAATCAAAGGCCCTGAATTTGTCGACAAGAGCTTGATCAATCAGCTAATTTTAAAATTACGCGAGTTAGGCTACCTGCAATCAAATGATGATGGCTTGTTAGAATCGACCGACACTCTAGGCGGGTTACGTTCAATTGTTTTTGAATTATTAGACGGGGATATATTGGCAACAATCCGTCACCCTTAAATTTGCAAACACGAGCACTAAATAAACCTCATCTCTTAACCTAAACTAAACCAAAATAAGGTTAAGAGATGAGTTAAATTGCGGATAACCAAAAGTTTGCCGCTAGACCAATAAAAATCACCATACCCACTGGGTGGTTATCTAAAAACGCCTTAAAGCAAGCTTGCTTATCACGGTTTCTAACCCAAAGCTGTTGCCGAATAAGCATGCCACTCGCTATGATCAAAGCACTGTAAAATGGCCAAGTTAAATCTGTCATTACGCCAAAAAGCACCATCAAGCCAATAAAACAAGCTTGCAGAACGCCTACTATCAATTTATCAAACTGGCCGAAGAGAATAGCCGTTGATTTAATCCCCACTTTGAGGTCGTCATCTCGATCAACCATGGCATACAAAGTATCGTACGCGACTGTCCAAATTAAATTGGCAACATACAATACCCACAAAGCGGCTGGTAACTGCTCACTTGCTGCCATGTATGCCATTGGAATGCTCCAACTAAAGGCCGCACCCAACACGAATTGTGGCAAATAAGTAAATCGCTTCATGAATGGATATAAACTGGCTAATAAGAGAGCAACAACAGATAGCAATATCGTGTGCCAGTTGAGGGTTAATACCAAACAAAATGCCAGCAAAATTAATACGAAAAACAATATCAAAGCTTCTTTTGCTGATACAACTTTAGTGGCTAGGGGTCTAGTTTTGGTACGCTCTACCGCTCCATCAAGATTGCGATCGGCAAAATCATTAATGACACACCCTGCAGCACGCATAACCCATACGCCTAACACGAACACCACCATTAAATGCCATGAGGGAAAGCCTTGGCTAGCGCTAAACAGAGCCCACAATGTAGGCCACAATAGTAAGTAATTACCGACGGGTTTATCTAAACGCATTAATTGCGCATAAGCTAAACGTTTTTCAGGGTTATTCAAACTCAACATAAGCAACACAATCAGGTAAAAATATTTCGCTAACCATTAAAGGCCAAGCCGAAATTTCAAAAATAGAGCGGCGTCCCCAAATCACCTGTTCACGGCTCAAGCTAGGTTCAAATTCAGGGAAAGGGGCAACTTCAATCTCTCCGCGGGTTACCGCTCTGTGATTAAATAAAGCTTCACCAAGAGGTTTATCACCTAAAGCAGCTAAAAAGCCATTACCTTTGTGTAAGGTGCTCTGAGGAATTAACGTACTAGCAAATACCCAAGGCTTACCATCACAATATAAAAGCACTTGGCGTTGCCAATATTCCTGATCAATTAATTGCTCTGGTATTATTTCGTTTATCGCAGCATGACTTATACTTTGTTCAAATACGACTTCTACTTGAAACTGCTGACAATGCGCTTTTAAGCGAGCCGTCAGCGACGATTGATCAAATAGCCAGTCTTGCAACTGATCACTCACCTGATCACACTGAGACAACAACTCGCTATTTTTAGCTAACCAATGAGGTTTTAATGGTATGGGGTAAAGCAAATTGCTCAAAATTGCTAGATACGTATATTGAACTTTGGCGCATAATAGCAGTTTTACCCTGCCAATTCAGCTTTGTGAGTGACATGGTTATTTAGAAAAAATTATAAAAAAATTAGCATAATTGAGTTTTGAATATATGTAATTTCGCGTATGCTAAACTTTAAGCATCGGCAGAGTGTGTAGACAACACAATCTGGTTTTAACGCTCAATGATCACATACTCTACTATTTGATTTAGGCGCTTGATTCAGAGAATAAGCGCTGGCAATAAAGCGTAAAACCAGAGCGAGAAGACTATAAACTCGATTAGATTCAGGAAACATGAGAAAACCTATGATTAAAAGCGTTAAGTGGCTTATTTTAACTTGGCTTTTAGTACTGGTTCCAACGTCGTATGCAGAAGATAGCTTTGGCTACTTTGGCATGGAACCTGATATCACTACTAACTACATTAGTAATAAGAAAAAGCCTGGTTTTGTTCGCATTACTATAGAGTTAATGCTGAAAAATGCCGAAAACATCGATGTGGTTGAACATCACGAACCCGTGCTACGTGATGCCATTATCACAATAATTGGCCGCGAATCGGAAGATAAAGTCAAGTCGTTAACCGGACGCGAAGAGATCCGTAAAAAGTGCGCCGATCAAGTTAAGCTGATTTTAAAGCGTGAAACCAAAGACGAGATCATTCACGACTTACTCTTTACCAAATACATCTACCACTAAAAGCCCGTTAAGGGCTTTTAGTTTGTTTCGGTAATGAATAACCATCGATAAATGCTAGAGCCAGTCCGGTTAGCAATCCTGCTAAATGTGCCCAGTTTGCCATAGAAACCCATAAAACATCAGAAAAACCAATCGCTAACCAGAGCACCATTAAACCCGCTAAGCCATTAGGAATTTGATAGTCACTTAATCGACTAAACCGCCCGTACAACCAAACGTAAGCAAATAGGCCATAAACGACACCGGATAAGCCAACAAAATTAGGCCCTGTGACCCAATATTGGCACACGTGCGCCAATACCCCAGTCAGCAAAGTGACATTGAGTAAACGCCAGCGAGATTGATTAGCCTCAATCCGTTTGCCTAACCACCACCACCAAAATAAATTAAACACTAAGTGGGGTGCATCAGCATGCAATAATGCGGGAGTCCATAAACGATACAATTCAATTAGACTTATTTGAGTCAGTTGATATGGGAAGTGTAACGCCTGCCAAATCGTATTAGCCGCGCCTAAATGCATCAATAAATGCAGCGTCGCTATGACAACTAACAAGCTTATGGTTAACCAGCCAGTACTTTTTAAAGCACTGACCAGTGCCGAGTTATCTGCTTGGTAGTCGACCGCTGCCGTTTGATTGCGTTGCCAAGAGGCATTTAAAAACTTAGGATCATTGGGGTTGGCGATAAAGCTTTCTACGATTTTGCGCGCATCAGGCACTTGCGATTCATTAAAAACAATCACCAAGGTTTCATTGTCTTGGCTTTTAGTTTCCGCGCTAATACCTTGGACAGACAAATAATCGGCAATCGCCAATGCCGCTCGCTTATTATCAAACGCCGCGACAGCAAATGCCGGTATTGAGTGAGGCTGCTGTTTATTGGTCATCTGTACTAGCAAACGGATATGATTGACGCCAAGCTTCAAAGCCACCGTCCATACTGTAGACATCTTCAAAGCCTTGCTCGACTAAATATTGCGCCGCACCTTGGCTAGAACGGCCATGATAACACACCACAACAACCGGCTTGTCTTCATCAACCTGCTGCATAAATTGACTGATAGAGCCATTAGTTAAATGGAATGATTCTTTTATATGCGCTTGATTATAGGAATTTTCATCACGAATATCGGCAATCACGCATTCGCCATTGGCCAATTTTTCAGCCGTATCGGCACAATTAATATGTTTAAATGTTGTCATCTTAATTTACTAGGGTTAACGCTCATATCTGCAGTTTACCACGAAAAAAGGCGAGCCCTAATGGTACTCGCCTTTTTTAAAGCCTCTACAATACTAAGAAGCTACTATTTTTTCAGCTTAGCAAAATCACCTGCCATAAATGTATTGATCTCTTTAGCGGCAATATACTTAGCAAACGCCTGATTAACTTGTTCCAATGAGACATTAGCCAATTGACTTTCTTGCTCATCATAAAACGCTAAATCACGCTTAATTTGCTTATTATAATTAAGAATGTCGGCAATACCGGCATCACTCGCCCAAGCTCGTTTACGGCTATTAATAAAACCTTCCTTAGCTTGCGCTAACTCTTCGGCGGTAAAGCCATTGTCGAGCACTTTTTGCACTTCCTCTTTATAAGCTCTAATTACATTTTGTACATTCTCTGGTGCGGCAATCGCCATGGCCCAGAACACCCCTTGTTCGTCCATTTCATCAACTGATAAACCGGAGCGCACCGAGTAACTATAGCCTTCTTCTACCCGTATGCGCTTACCAATACGTGAGCTAAAGGTATCCGCACCAAATATGGAATTTGCCATATTCAACGCCAAGTAATCTGGGTGAGACGGTTTCAAATCAAGACGATTAATTATATACAAGCTAGCATTGGCTTTATCTGGCGTTTCACTGCTAACAGAAAGTCCTTGCTTGTCATGCATTTGGTTAGCCATGTACTTAAATTCGACGTTTTTATTTAAGTGGCCTATTGCTGCTTGTAACGCACTTGAAGCTTGGTTTAATTCAATATCACCGACAATGGCGATCACCCCATGATTAATTGTTATGTGCTGCTGATATAAATCGCTTAGCTGCTGGCGTGTCACGCTTTTAATTTCAGCAATTTTATCATCTAACTCAACAAAGGCTCGTGGATGCCCCTGCGGGTAAGCATTTAGAGACTTACGATAATTGTCTAATGCGCGCGCGCTAGGTTCATTACGTTGCTGCTCCAAGCCTGAAACACTGGCGCGGATGGCATTATCTAACTCAGTTTGCGGAAAAGTAGGTTTTGATAATATTTCACCTAATAATTTAACCGCTTCAGCAAAGTTGGCTTTATCTGTCGTGACATTAACGTGCCACTCCCCCAAACGAGAGCTGACGCTCATAGTGCTTTTGATCGCATCAAGTTTATCAGCCAACTGCGCTTTGCTGTATTTTTGACTGCCTGACATCAATTGACTACCCAGCATATTAAATGCAGCGACATTGCCAGCTAATGATTTGGCAGAGCCGGTTGGTAAAGTCATTTTGATATGGATCTCATCACCGCGTAATTGTTTAGGATAAACCTGTAACTCTGTGCCATTTGGCCAGGTTTCAGCTTGCAAACGCGCTTTTATGTTGCTTACCGTATTATCGTAAACTTCACCCGCACTAGCGACTTGTTTACCTTTGTAGTCTTTTAAGATTTCATCAAGTGAACCTGTTTCAGGAATTTCAGCACGTACAGGCTTTTCGGTTGGAATAAAACGTCCCAAAGTACGATTGCTGCGCACTAAATACTTTTCAGCAACTTGTTTAACTTGTTCTGGTGTCACCTGCTCAATCAAGTCACGGAAGTAGAACATATGGCGATAGTCACCTTTAGCAATATATTCAGATAACTCCATACCAATCCCTTGCACATTGCGCATGGCCATTTCCGTTTGCTTTAACAAGGTGGTTTTCGCCCGTTTAACCTCTTCCTCGGTCACTGGGTTATTGATTAGATCTTCCGCTTGCGCGATTAACGCTTGTTCCATTTTGTCTGTTGCTTGATCTTTACTGCCTTGCGCAGCAAACATAATGCGCGAGCTGTCTTTTAACATAAACGAAAACGCATAAGCTGCAGTTGCAATACCCTTATCGACAATATCGGCTTTTAACCGACCACGGGCATTGTCGCCCAGTATTTGTTGCAACACGCGGATAGGTGCGGCATCTGGGTGTAAACCCGAAGGCGCATGGTAAGACAATCCAACCCAAGGCACATCACCCACGCGGCGTAAATTAACAATGCGCTCACCATCTTGGGTTGGCTCTTTGGTATACAGCGGCTCGATTGGTGTTTCTGGTTTCGCGATCACACCAAACTTTTCCGCTATCATTTGCTTGGTTTTCTCTTTATCGAAACGCCCTGCTATGGTTAAAACCGCATTGTCTGGACGATAGTGTTTTTTATAGAAAGCGCGTAATTTAGGAAAAGGAAAGTTCTCGACATCTGAACGTGCGCCAATAGTCGAGTTGCCGTAGTTATGCCATAAGTAAGCCATTGACGCCATGCGCGCTAACAAAATACGAACTGGGCTATTTTCACCACGTTCCATTTCGTTACGTACTACTGTCATTTCACTTTTTAGCTCGTCTTCGGTAAAAGTCGCGTTGATCATACGATCCGCCTCCATACCCAGCGCCCAAGCTAAATTGTCATCGTTGGTCTCAAACACTTCAAAATAGTTAGTTCTGTCTAACCAAGTCGTGGCGTTTATGCCCATCCCCCGTTTTTTAAATTCATCTTCTATTTTGGGATAGTTGGTCGAGCCTTTAAATAGCATATGCTCAAGTAGGTGCGCCATGCCAGTTTCACCATACTCTTCATGAACAGAGCCGACTCGATAGGTAATATTAACTAAGGTTTTCGGCTGAGCGGCATCTTCAAGTAATAAAACTTTTAAACCATTGGGCAATGTATATTCATCAATGCCTTCTACAGTGCGCACATAAGTTAGTTCAGGAATGACAGGAGCTGGAGCGACAGTAGGAACAATATTTCCATCACCAGTATTGGTTTGTGTGATGCTACAACCAGCAAATAGCACAGCAGCTAACGCTAGGCTTAAAGGCTTTAAGCTAAATTTCATAAAAGACGACCTTGTTGTTAATTTTATTCCAAATAGAAAAGGCAAAAATACGTTTTTTACTTTAGACAATCGTTAAAGTAATTACTAATAAAGATAAGAAAATTAGAAGGTTAAATCAGAAAAAAGTTCAATGTACCGCTTTGCCTGCCTGTTGACGACAAAGCGGTAAAACTGAGTAAAAACTTATTGCGCTAAATTAAGAGAAAAAGTAACCGGCACCACATACCCGATTGACGGTAAGCCCGCTAGCTCTTTTAACTTATCAACGCCAGCTGTCATGCCGAATTGGCGTGCATCAATGAGTAATGGCTTAACGCTTTGCACCAAAGCACCACCATTTTGCAGGCCCGTTACGCTCACATCCACAGATACGGCTTGTGTTTCACCATGAATAGAAAGTTGCGCAACTACTGTTTGCTTAATAGTTTGTCCAACCCCCAGTTGCTTAAGTACGCTTGGTTCAACCTTAGCCGTCAGTGTTGCAGAGCTAAATTGGGTTGTTTCAAATAAAAACTTTTGCATTCGCTCGTTACGAATAGGAATAGCGGTATTGACTGAAGTTAGGTCTATTTTGATACTAACGTCGCCATTATCTGCAACATTAGCAGTGAAACGATCAAACGAATGTACTTCAACAATATGCTGTTTTTTAGTCGACAAAAAATGAATAGTTGAATTAGATTGGTCTGCTTGCCATGCTGCATTTACCAACAAAGGCAAACACAGGACAACACCTGTAAGTAGTTTTTTCATGGGTTGTTAGTCCGTTAATTTACGAGTAGTTTTATGAGGTTTAATCACATCATGCCATGCAATATCTTGATTACCCAACACCATAAAGTCAGGATTGGCGAATGTGTCACGTTTATTGTAACTCAAGCCGTTGAATTCACTATCTAAAATACGGCCGCCTGCTTCCTCAATAATACAATGACTAGCACCTGTATCCCACTCGCCTGTTGGCCCAATGCGTAAATAACAATCTGCCTTACCTTCTGCAATAAAACAGCTTTTTAACGATGCACTACCTAACGGTACCATTTCATAGTCGTAGCCATCCATTAAATAGCGAGTAACCGTATCTTTTTTCTGCACTCGCGACACAGCAAGTTTAATATTACGTTCATCCTGATCGATGTTACGCACTGAAATTGGCACTGGCTCGGCCGACTTTTGCTTAAAAGCGCCTTGCCCTTCAATTGCATAATAGAAGGTATTTTTTGTCGGCCAGTAAATCACGCCCATTACCGGCCAGCCATTTTCAACAAGAGCTATATTCACCGCAAAATCACCGCTGCGCGAAACAAACTCTTGGGTGCCATCCATAGGATCAAGCAGCCAGTATCGTTTCCACGCCTGACGTTGAGTTAAATTAACCGCCGTTGTTTCTTCAGAAATAATCGGAATTTTAGGCGTTAATGCTTTTAAACCCGCCACTAAAATATCATTCGCAGCGTAGTCGGCACTCGTCACCGGCGATTCATCATCTTTTTGTTGCAGTTCAAAATTGCCCGAGTCATAAATATCGAGAATGGCCAAGCCTGCTTCACGGGCTATTTGTTTTACAGGTTCAAGTAGGGCACTAGGTTCAGGTTGCAAGGTTCAAATGCCTCCGCGCTAGAAAAATAGCAGCTACACTGCGGGCTTCAGAAAAATCATCTCGTGCCAATAATTCATCTAACTGATGAATTGACCAAGGGACAACATCTAAGGGTTCGGGTTCATCACCAATGAGTTGCTCAGGGTATAAATCTTGGGCAAGTAAAATATGCATAGTGCCACCAAAGTAACCGGGCGCCAAACACAAGCTTTTAAGTTGGGTTAACGTATTAGCACCAAATCCGACTTCTTCTTTTAACTCTCGGTTGGCTGCTTCGCTTGCTGATTCACCAGGGTCAATCAAACCTTTAGGTAAGCCCAATTGATAATCATGAGTACCCGCGGCGTATTCTCTAACTAATAGTATAGTCTCTGGATCAGGCATTGCGACAATCATAACCGCACCGCGCCCCGAACTTTTCATGCGTTCGTACAAACGTTGCTCGCCATTACTGAACTGCAAACTAACACTTTGCACTTCAAACAGGCGGCTTTTAGCGGCGGTCTCTGTCGCTAATATGGTAGGGAGTGTTTTCTCTGGGAGCTTATCGCTCATTTTAGCCTTCGTATTCCTGCGCTTTTATAGTCTTCTCGCTCAGGTCTTATGGTTCATTGTCAGCGCTTACTCTCGACTTTGGCTCCTGCGTCGTTCTACTACCTAAATCCCTTTAGGCAACCCCAATCACATAATAGAGCATATGCTCATGGGGATTCGAAGCTTGACGGCTTCCCCTAAAACCTGATCGCTTTGACTATATTAAAAATTAATTGGACACTTTACAGCGACCACAGGACAATGCGTCAATTGTTCTTATATACATCATTCGTCATTATGCTGCAATGGAAAGATATTGATACCGTACTTTTAGATATGGACGGCACCTTACTTGACCTTCATTTCGATAATCATTTTTGGATGGAATACCTACCCAAACGCTACGCCGAAATTAAAAATTTACCTTACGAACAAGTTAAAACCGATATCGACAATATGTGCCACGACTTATATGGCAAGCTAGAATGGTATTGTTTGGATTACTGGGGGCAAACCTTACAAATAGATATTCCCAAACTTAAACGCGAAATCGCTCACTTAATCCAAATGCGCGACGACGTACCGGATTTTCTTAATGCCTTGAAAAAAGCAGGTAAACGCGTTGTATTAGTGACTAACGCTCACCCTGATAGCTTATCACTTAAAGTCGAACAGACCGCGCTAGCCGAATATATAGATGAGCTTATTTCAACTCATGAGTTTGGCGTGACCAAAGAACAAATAGAGTTATGGCAGCAACTTCAGGCAAAGCTAGGATTTGATAAAAAACGCACCGTATTTATTGATGACAGCTTACCTATTCTCGATAAAGCGAAAGAGTTTGGCATCAAACATTTACTCTCTATCTACACCCCCGACAGTAAAAAACCAAGACGCGACATTACCCAATACCCAGCCATAGATAGCTATGATGTATTAACGAAAGAGCTGACTCAACTATAAACGTTAAGCTTCCAGCACACGAATAGAAATAGAAGCCGCCGCTGTGCGATTATCGACTCCTATCTTTTTGTATAGCTGTTCTAAATGTTTGTTTACTGTGCGTGGGCTCATTTCTAATATCTGTGAAATCTCCCAGTTAGTTTTGCCAAACGATAACCAATACAAAACTTCTGATTCTCGTTTGGTAATCGGTAATGCAGCTTGCAGATCTGTTGGTTGCTTGCTGGCGGTTACCGCCTTAATACGCAGTAAGAATAAGTCATCTTGCTGACGCTCAAAAATAATTTCCAATGGCTTACTAAACTGCTTTAGTACCAAAGGTTGCTGATGTTGCGCTAACCATTCACCAATTAACTGAGCCAAACAAGCCCAAGGTGCAGCCTGTTCTTCCATGGTTTGCTCGATTAGGTCATGTACTTGTGGTGTTGCCCAAGCAAGTTGACCTTGTTGATTAACACAGAATACATTTTTACCCGCATGATCTAAGGCGTTTTGCGCACTTAACGCATGTTTTGCAGTTTGCACATGGGTTTTAATGCGCGCAATCACTTCATCCGGCGCAATCGGCTTGGTCACGTAATCAACACCGCCAGCTTCAAACCCCTTCACCACATCTTCAACATCGGTTAGGCCTGTCATAAAAATTACCGGTACATTAGGTAAACGCTGCTTTAATTGCTTACAAGTTTCAAAGCCATCAAGCTCTGGCATAATGGCATCCATCAGGACGACATCCGGCTCGACTTTTTCAACAATAGATAAGGCTTGCACACCATTCAATGCAACCAGTGCTGTGTAGCCAGCCGTATTTAACGCAACATTAAGCATGCCCAAAGATTCAGGCGAATCATCCACCACTAGTACTACATCGTTTATCTTGCTATTCATGCGTCAACTCTTTCAAATATTGGCTCATTTGAGGGAAGTTGCAGCTTTGCAAATAGCCATCTATCGTTGACAGCACGTCCTCTGGCACCCAGTAATTTTGTTTAATTTCGTTTAGTTGCTCACTAATACCCGTTAGGTAGCCAATATCAGCAAGCTCAATTAGCTTTTGGTATTGTTGTGGATCAACTGGCGGCTTTTCTTGTTGCGAGCTCATTAACTCTTGCTTATCGTCGTTGATAAACTGATATTGCCATTCTAAATTTAGCCAATGACCGATTTTCCCCAATAAAGCATCAAGGTTTATCGGTTTAGCCATATAATCGTTGTGATAATTGTCTTTTTGTTTGTTACCACTCACTTCTCGAGCATTAGCTGAAACCATAATGATTGGCATATCATAACCAAGCTCTCTTACCTGCTTGGCCATTTGCCAGCCGTCGATTTCTGGCATTCGCACATCTAACAAAATCAACTCGACTGGATTACGCGCCAGTACTTCTAACCCTTGCTTAGCCTCAGCCGCTTGTAACACATTAAAGCCAATAGGTTGTAACAAATCCCGCAATAAATAGCGCTGGTTGATATCATCATCAATCACTAAAACGGTTCTAGTCGAGCCGCTATAACCAACCACCCGTGATTTAGCCAGTTCCGGCTCGGAATAAGTATGCTTTAGTTTAGGTAGCATAAGCTTCAAGGTGAAAACTGAGCCTTGGCCAATTCGGCTTTGCAAAGCAATTTCACCGCCCATTAACTCGGCTAACGAGCGAGATATAGTCAAGCCTAAACCTGTGCCACCAATAGCTTGCGTATGGGCGTTACGGATCTGTTCAAATGGTTTAAAAATCAACTCTTGCGCTTCTTGTGCTACGCCGACCCCAGTATCGCTGACAATAAACTGCGCGACTTGATTGCGATATTTAACCTCAAGCGTAACCGAACCTTGTTCAGTATATTTAATGGCGTTAGACAATAAATTAATCAGAATTTGGCGAAAGCGTTGCTTATCCGTTGCGACATACTCAGGTAAATGTCGACACGGTTGATAAATAAAAGCTAAGTTTTTCTTTTTCGCCTGTAACTCAAACATCTCAGCTAATTGTTCAATGATGGGTTTGATACACACTTCATCTCTTTGCAAGTGCATACGTCCTGCTTCGATTTTCGAGATCTCCAACAAACCTTCTATCAGATCCGCTAAATGCTCACCGTTACGCTTTAATACGCCAAGCGATTCGCGCTTATCAGCCGGAATCGCTTGGTCTTGACTTAAAAGCTGGGCGTAGCCAAGCAACACATTAAGCGGAGTGCGCAGTTCATGACTTAAACCAGCAAGATAACGACTTTTCGCTTCATTGGCTGATTCAGCGACTTCTTTGGCATCCTGTAAAGCATGAGAGGTTTTTTCATGCGCGGCAATCTCATTGGCCAATGCTCGGGTTTGTGAACGCAATTCTTTTAAAGCCGAACGATTACTGCTACGCGCCAAAATAAACAGCCAACTGACCACACCAATAATAATCAATAATAAGAAGAATATTTTGACTAGCGTTGAAGAAAATACCGCGCGTAACTCAATATCATCGACCGGTATTTGCAAATAAATCAGGAATAAAATCCCAGCGCCAATAAAACTTAGACAACAAGTGACCGCCAAAAACTGCATCAAAGGCGTAGTCATTTTTTTAAGTAAGTCAGTCGTTAAGAAACGCTGAAAAAAGTGTTGCGACTGTGCAGCTAACGTTGCTTGCGGCCGACACATATCGCCACAGCGTACATCCAAACTACAGCACAAAGAGCAAATATGCTTGCCGTAAGCTGGGCAAAACGTCATATCCTCGCGATCAAATTCGTTTTCACATATATGACATTGAGTTAGCGGCGCTAGCTCAGCGCTGCCAGAATCAAAACTATCGTTATCAAGACTATTGCTATCAACGTTATCCTTATCTAAGCCACTGTTGCCAGACACCAGATAAAACTTACCTTTAGTCAAAAAGCCAATTAATGGCACTGTGATTAAGGGCAAAGCGAGAGCAATAAACGATGCCAGCGCTTCAATCGTTTGCCCATACCAGCCCATATGGGCGGTAAAGCCAACAAATGACGCAATAATCATAGAGCCTACACCGACAGGGTTAATGTCGTATAGTTTTGAGCGTTTGAACTCAATATGCTTTGGGCTTAACCCTAATGGTTTATTGATAATTAAATCGGCGACAACTGAACTCAACCAAGCCAATACCACCACAGAATAAACCATTAACATGCTTTCAATGGTTTGATAGATCCCCAATTCCATCAGCAATAGGGCAATGGCGACATTAAAAAACATCCATACCACACGCCCTGGGTGATTATGGGTAACCCGCGAAAAGAAGTTTGACCAGGCTAAGGATCCGGCATAAGCGTTGGCAACATTAATTTTGAGTTGGCTGACCACAACAAATGTACAAGCAATTACGGCAGTCAATGTCGGGTTATCAAACATAAAGCTGAACGCCATTTGATACATATGCGCCGGATCGGCAGCGACATTTTCTGGAATGCCTTGCTTAAGTGCCAAGTAAGCTAAAAAAGAACCTAACAATAGTTTGAGCGCACCAAAAATAATCCAACCTGGGCCTGCCGCAGTCAGTGCTAGCCACCAGCGCCATTGGCGCTTTTGTGGTTTTTCCGGCAAAAAGCGTAAAAAATCAACTTGTTCGCCAATTTGCGCAACCAAAGATAACAACACAGCCGAAGCTGCGCCAAAAAAGACTAAATCAAAACCAGGATGGGCGGTTTCACTACCTTGAAAACTAAACCATTCCTGCACTTGGCTATCAGGATGGCTAAAGACAAAAAACAACGGCAGTAATTGTAGGCCAATCCAAAGCGGCTGAGTCCAAACCTGAAAACGGCTAATATAGGAAATACCATGAGTGACAAGCGGTAAAACAATTAACGCACTTAACACATAGCCGAGCGCCAAGGGTAAACCAAATAAAATCTGTAGCGCCATCGACATAATGGCAGCTTCAAGAGCAAAAAAGATAAAAGTGAAGGAGGCATAGATTAGCGAGGCTATGGTCGAACCGATATAACCAAAACCAGCACCTCGACTTAACAAATCTATATCTACACCGTACTTAGCGGCGTAGTAACTAATGGGCAGGCCTGAGAAAAAAATAACCAGTACTACCGCTAAAATAGCCCAAGCTGAATTAACAAATCCATAATTTAACGTAATGGCACCGCCAATAGCTTCAAGCACCAAGAAAGACACTATGCCTAAAGCTGTATTAGCGATCCAACCTAATGACCATTGCCTTGCTCTTCGCGCTGTAAAGCGTAGAGCAAAATCTTCCATCATCTCGTTGGCAACAAGCTTGTTGTAAGTGCGACGGGTCGGCAGTATTTTTTGATTAGAAAACATGTGTTTATGCAGGGCGTAGCGTAACCAATTTTACCTTTAGCGCTTTAAGCATTTTTCGCTCCGCTAACTCCTCTTAAGTTTTTCTATATATCGCACAGGCGTGATTCTTTATTAATTCAACAAAACACACAATACGTCATTCTACGTAGTTAACTGCGCTGATCAACGAATACAGATTTTGCTTCAAAAGCCAATAATAGGGGGGACTAAAAAAATCAAAAAACGTTAAATTTTGGGAGATAGCTAATGAAAGCAATTAAACGTACCGCGCTAGGCCTGGCAATGGCGGCAGCCTTAGCGCCAGCAGCTCAAGCTGACGATAAACTCAGTGTATCAGGTTTTGTCGATATGTCATTTGTCTATACAGACAACGACGGTGCGGCGTCAGAAAGTGTCGCGGGTCTTGATCAAGCCGAGCTCAACTTTGGTTACGATTTTGGCAACAAGTTAACGGTAACCGCTGATGTTGAATATCAAAATGAGTCCGAAGGTGTCGATTTAGAACAAGCCTTTTTAACCTACGCCCTAACCGATACGTTCAGCGTTAAAGCCGGTCGTTTTTTAAGCTACTCAGGTTGGGAAACAGAAGAGCCAACAGGCTTATTCCAATACTCAGGTACAGGTTATGCCAAACATTTCTATGGTTACTACCAGCAAGGGGTTTCAGGCTTATACAGTGGTGATGGCTTTGCCGCAGCGGTTTCTGTCGTTAACTCATTAGCCGGCCCAACAGATACTGAAGCGGGTCAAGTTGGCGTGGAAACCATGCTTGCTTTTATGCCAAGCGATGACATAACAATTAAAGGCTTCTACTCAGTTGAAGGCGACAACACCTACTTAAATGCTTGGGCCAGTTATTCAATGGACGCACTTACCTTAGCTTTTGAATACAACACAGCAGAATACGCAGATAACTCTGACGGTATCGGTTATTTAGCAATGGCTAACTATAGCTTTGGCGATAGCGGCATTACCGTGCGTTTCCATGACTATGAAATTGAAGATGCTGCAGGTTTAACTAAAGAAGATGGCAGCGCAATCACGCTTTCACCAAGCTACACAGTCAACGACAACTTATTAATGGTTTTCGAATATCGTATGGATAGCAGTGATTCTATGGGTGATAAAGACACCATTGCCATTGAAGCACTAGTTACTTTCTAAACCAACTCAAACAACCAATAAAAATTAAAGGTGAAAACCATGAATTTTAAAAAGCTTTTACTAGCAGGTTCCATTGCCGTTGGTTCACTTGCTTCTTCTGTGGCAATTGCTGCTGACACCATCAAAGTCGGTGTACTTCATTCTTTGTCAGGCACCATGGCGATCAGTGAAACTACACTGAAAGACACTGTATTAATGATGATTGAAGAACAAAACGCCAAAGGTGGTTTGTTAGGCAAAAAACTCGAGCCTGTTGTTGTTGATCCAGCGTCTAACTGGCCGTTATTTGCAGAAAAAACTCGCGAACTGCTACAAAAGGAAAAAGTAGACGTTATCTTTGGTTGCTGGACTTCGGTATCGCGTAAATCAGTGTTACCGGTTATCGAAGAGTTAAACGGCTTACTTTTCTACCCAGTACAGTACGAAGGTGAAGAGTCGTCTAAAAACGTTTTCTACACAGGCGCTGCGCCAAACCAACAAGCGATTCCAGCTGTAGATTACTTGATGAATGACATTGGTGCTGAGCGTTGGGTATTAGCTGGTACTGACTATGTTTACCCACGTACGACTAACAAAATCTTAGAAGCTTACCTAAAAGCCAAAGGCGTTAAAGACAAAGACATCATGATCAACTATACGCCTTTCGGTCACTCAGATTGGCAAAGCATTGTATCTGATATCAAAAAGTTTGGTTCTGCTGGCAAGAAAACCGCTGTGGTTTCTACCATCAATGGTGACGCTAACATCCCATTCTACAAAGAGTTGGGTAACCAAGGTATCTCTGCTGAAGATATCCCAGTTGTCGCTTTCTCTGTAGGTGAAGAAGAACTTTCTGGTTTCGATACTAGCCCATTGGTTGGTCACTTAGCGGCTTGGAACTACTTCCAAAGCGTTGAAAGTGATGAAAACACTAAGTTCATCAAGAGCTGGAAAAAATATATTGGTGACAAAAAACGTGTAACCAATGACCCAATGGAAGCGACTTACATTGGTTTCAAAATGTGGGCCAAAGCAGTTGAGAAAGTCGGTACAACTGATGTTGATGCGGTTGAACAAGCGCTTATCGGTATCACGGTTCCTAACTTAACGGGTGGAATCGCTGTGATGAATAGCAATCACCATTTATCTAAGCCTGTGTTAATCGGTGAAATCCAAGAAGACGGTCAATTCGAAGTCGTGTGGGAAACTCCAGGCACAGTTATCGGTGATGCTTGGTCTGATTTCTTACCTAGCTCGCAAAACCTGATTTCAGATTGGACCAAACCTGTGAAGTGCGGAAACTTTGACGTTAAAACAGGTAAGTGTTCAGGTCAGAATTTCTAACCATTAGTAAACCGGATGAATTCATCCGATAGGTCGAAGCGACAGCTTCGACCAACAGATTTTAATAACCATCAAAGCTGTCGAATTTTAAGCAAAGCAAACAATGCAGCATAAATTTCGAATGACAAGATGGAAAGATTTACCCAAGTGTTAAGGGCATCCTACCTGCCCTTTTTAACTCCCGAGAACGCCGTCAGGCGTCTCGGCGAGTTTCTTTAATTATGAGCGAGGTTCGCAATGAAGCGACTTTTTTGTTTTGTGCTTTTGAGCTTGATGGCCAGTATTTTCTCTGTCAGCCATGCCTCACAATCGCCAGAAGCCAACTCACCATCTCAAGCTCAGCTAAATACAATCTTAGCTGAATTACCAAAAACTAAATTAAGTAAAATGGCTAACGCTGTAGACGCCCTAGCCAATTTAGACCACCCTAAAGTTCGTAACGTACTCACTTACTTATTGGAAAGTGAACTCTATTATCAAAAAAGTGACAAATCTTTAGTTAGAGCCGTTAAAAATAGCGACGGTCAATACCAACTTAGCAATTTAATATCCGATCAAGCCATCAGTGTTGTTAGTAAATCTGCCATCAAAAAAATTAGAACTAACAATAGTATTCGCAAAAAGATCCGTGGCGCACTGGCCAGAATCGACTTAACCCACCCAGACGAAGCGACTCGTATTGCAGCAGTCAAGCGCATTTTAAATAAGCCTGATAACGAAACCATCGAGCTATTAAAAGACTTGGTTGAAAAAGAACAAAGCACAGAAGTCATTGAGTTAATGACGACTGCTATCGCCCTAAAACAACTGAGTTCAGACGAGATCAGTGAAAAACTGCAAGCTATCGATATTTTAAAAAGCAGCTTAGAACCAGCGGTTAAAAATGCTTTGCAACGTCAATTAACAGCAGTGACAGAAGATGAAGCTCAATCAACAGAGCAAGGTGATATAGCCTTAATTAAGTCATTAACTTCAGCTATCGAAAAAATTGAACAAAAACGCTCCACTTACGAAGTCGTTGAAAATGTTTTCTTCGGGTTGAGCTTAGGCTCAGTATTATTGCTAGCCGCCATTGGCTTAGCCATCACCTTCGGGGTAATGGGCGTAATCAATATGGCACATGGAGAAATGATCATGCTAGGTGCTTATACCACGTATGTTATTCAACAAGCTTTTCCTGAATTACTCAATTACTCATTGCTAATGGCGATCCCCGCGGCGTTCTTAGTATCGGGCTTTGTCGGTATTTTAATTGAACGCGGGGTTATTCGTTACTTAAAAGGTCGTCCTTTAGAAACCTTACTAGCCACTTTTGGTATCAGTTTGATCCTGCAACAACTAGTCAGAAGTGTATTCTCACCATTAAACCGCACAGTCGCCTCACCTGAATGGATGAGTGGTTCTTGGCAAATCAACCCAGTGTTCTCACTAACCTATAACCGCTTATACATCATCATTTTTGCCTTAATGGTATTTGTCACCTTACTGATGATTTTGAAAAAGACCTCGCTGGGTTTGCATGTTCGCGCTGTATCACAAAACCGAGAAATGGCGCGTGCATTAAGCATTAAGAGTGATTGGGTCGATGCTATTACCTTCGGCATTGGTTCAGGTATCGCTGGCGTTGCTGGGGTTGCCTTAAGTCAGCTTACTAACGTAGGGCCAAATCTCGGTCAGTCATACATCATTGACTCATTCTTAGTCGTGGTATTCGGTGGTGTTGGTAACCTTTGGGGCACGCTAGTCGCAGCCATGTCACTCGGTACAGTGAATAAATTCTTAGAACCTATTACCGGTTCAGTCTTAGCCAGCATTATCGTGCTTGTCGGCTTAGTACTCTTTATTCAAAAACGTCCGAAAGGTTTATTTCCACAAAAAGGTAGGGCGGCAGACTAATGTTAACTTCCACTCAATCTCAAAACGTGTCTTCGCAATCATTTTTTGCTCAAGCACTGAAAAAATTTAATAGCTTGCACTGGGTGATCACTTGCTTATTAGTGACCACTTTCTATATGGCATTTTGTAACTTAGCATTTAGTGAAGATTCCTTTTTCCATGTGAGTACCTACACAGTTACCTTATTCGGTAAGTACTTATGTTATGCCCTACTCGCTTTAGCGGTTGATTTGGTGTGGGGGTACTGCGGAATTTTAAGCTTAGGTCATGGCGCCTTCTTTGCACTTGGCGGCTACGCCATGGGCATGTACCTAATGCGGCAAATCGGTGATCGCGGCGTATACGGCAACCCTGAACTGCCAGACTTTATGGTATTCCTTAACTGGGATGCTTTGCCTTGGTACTGGTCGGGTTCCGATAGTGCTATCTGGATGGTGTTAATGGTGTTTTTAGCGCCAGGTCTTTTAGCTTATATCTTTGGCTCGTTGGCATTCCGCTCACGAGTTAGCGGCGTCTACTTGTCTATTATGACGCAAGCCATGACTTATGCCTTGATGCTAGCCTTCTTCCGCAACGAAATGGGCTTTGGTGGTAACAACGGTTTAACCGACTTTAAGGATATTTTTGGTTTCTCGTTGCAAAACAATCAAACCAAAGTCAGTTTGTTTGTCATCACCTCAATCATTCTCTGTCTGGCATTTGCACTGTGTCACTTTATCGTTAACTCGAAAATGGGGCGGGTTGTTACAGCCATCCGCGATGCCGAAAGCCGAGTAAGATTTGTTGGTTACAAACCAGAAAATTACAAAGTTTGGATCTTTGTTGTTTCAGCCATTTTAGCCGGTATTGCTGGTGCGTTATATGTACCGCAGGTTGGCATTATCAATCCAGGCGAGTTTTCACCGCTTGCCTCTATTGAAATGGTTATTTGGGTCGCCATTGGCGGACGTGGTTCTTTGTACGGCGCTATTATCGGAGCCGTTGTTGTTAGCTACGCTAAAACCCGTTTCACCGCCATTATGCCTGAAGCTTGGTTGTATGCACTGGGTGGATTATTTGTGCTAGTGACTTTACTGCTACCAAAGGGTATCGCCGGATTAGCGCCACAGCTATACGCGAAATGGAAAGGTGCTCAGCTAAACGAAAATAAAGAGCAAAGCCAAACGCAGGGCGAACAACCAAAAGCTGAGCAACAAAACAAAGCTCAAGAAAACTCAATCGATGATACTGACGATCTAAACCCAGCCTTGGAGAGCAAATAATGAATTTGGCACAAGAAACAGCCGTTAAGCCAACTCAAGGCTCACCTTTACTGGCACAAGATCATATCGAGCCAGACACGCGACACGGTGTGATCTTATATGTTGAAGATGTCAGTGTTAGCTTTGATGGTTTTAAAGCGTTAAACGACTTAAACCTCTATATCAATGATGGCGAATTACGTTGTTTGATCGGCGCCAACGGTGCCGGTAAAACCACTTTAATGGATGTTATTACCGGTAAAACACGCCCTGATACAGGTCGAGTTAGTTTTGGTCAGCAAGTCGATTTATTGCAACTAAATGAGTCAGAAATAGCTAACGCGGGCATTGGCCGTAAATTTCAAAAACCCACCGTATTTGAACAGCTTAGCGTATTTGAAAACTTAGAGCTTAGCCTTGCTGGTGATAAAGGTATATGGACATCCTTATTTCATAAATTATCAGGCGAGCAAAAAGATCGAATTGCTGAAATCCTTTTCACTATCGGCTTAACCGAGCAGCGTCATTTGTTGGCAGGCTCTTTGTCGCATGGTCAAAAACAATGGTTGGAAATCGGCATGTTATTGGCTGCAGAGCCACGCTTGCTATTAGTAGATGAACCGGTAGCAGGTATGACAGCACAAGAAACCGAACGCACCGCCGAGCTTCTGACTTCTCTTGCCGGTAAACATTCGGTTGTCGTGGTTGAGCATGATATGGCATTTGTCCGCTCAATTGCCCGTAAAGTCACCGTTTTACACCAAGGTACGGTATTAGCCGAAGGCAGCATGAACGAGATCCAATCTAACCCAGATGTTATTCAGGTCTACCTTGGCGAAGAAAGTCACGGCGAAGAGACTGGCAAGGAGTAAAGCTAAGCATGATCCAATTAGAAAACGTAAATCAAAAATATGGTGGCACTCAGATTTTATGGGATCTGAATATGCAAATTAAGCCAGGCTCTCGCACCTGTATTATGGGACGTAACGGCGTCGGCAAAACCACCTTACTTAAATGCATTATGGGCTTGCTACCCATAGCATCAGGTGATCTAAGTTTAAATGGTGAGAGCTTAAATAAACGCTCAGTCGAAAGCCGTCCACAATTGGGTATTGGCTATGTTCCGCAAGGGCGAGATATTTTTCCGCAACTGACGGTTGAAGAAAACCTCAAGCTTAGCCTTAACTGTAAGCGCCAAACTAGCAAAACCATTCCCGAGCATATCTTTGAGTTGTTTCCGGTCTTAAAAGAGATGTTGCAACGTCGCGGTGGGGACTTATCAGGTGGTCAACAACAGCAACTGGCCATCGCCCGCGCACTCGTATTGAACCCAGATGTATTGATCCTCGACGAACCTAATGAAGGTATTCAGCCTAATATCGTGCAGCTTATTCGCGACGTATTGTTAAAACTTAATCGCGAACAGGGCATGACCATTATTTTAGTCGAGCAAAAACTACCCTTTGCTCGCGCGGTAGGTCAAGAATTCCACCTAATGGAAAAAGGCCAAGTGATTGCATCCGGCGCAATGGAAGAATTAACCGATGAGCTGGTTGCTCAGTATTTAGCGGTATAACAGGAGATTATCACTCAAGATGTCTGCCGCAGAACGATTAAACATGTTGAACACGCAAAAAAGCCGTGAATGGTTAGCCCAATTAACATTGGGTTTTAAAGGCACGGCCAAACGCGGAACACAATTGGTAAAAAGCCAAAGGCGTGGCCCCTTAACTATTCAAAAGGCTTTTTACCCTGAAGGTAAGCATTGTGCGCATGTTTACCTTTTGCATCCACCGGCTGGGATCGTATCTGGTGATCAATTGCATATAGATATTAGTGCCGAAAACAATGCACATACTTTAATAACGACACCGGGTGCCAACCGTTTTTATCAAGCTCGAACCGACAAAAACATTGGTGATCCACGTCAGTTACAGCATTGCACGTATCAATTGCAAAACAATGCGATTGTCGAAAGTTTGCCACAAGAAACCATAGTGTTTCGCGGTGCCCAAGCGACCAACAAACAAGATATTTATATTGACCAAACCAGCGTTTATCTGGGTTGGGATATCAATTGCTTAAGCGAAAACCAACAAGCTTTTGATACTGGTAGCTTTACTCAGCAAACCCGTGTGTATATCGACAAGCAATTAAAATTGCACGACCGCATTGCGATCAATCAAAGCAATTTATTGTTTAGTAAAAATGCAGGGCTAGCGGGTCATTCCGTGTTCGCAACATTTGTGCTAGCAGCCCCCCATGCGCTAGCGCAAGTGGCGACTCGTCAAGCCCTGCAATCCCAAATTCGACAGCGTATCGAAGTTTTAAATGCCGATAAGCTGATCAGTATTACCGACGTCGGTGGAATTTTGCTGGCGCGCTATCTTGGCGATCAGGCAGAACAAGCCAAAGCATTATTTTATCAAATATGGCAAATAGCACGTCCGGTTTGTTGCCAACAAACCGCGACTAAACCGCGTATTTGGTACACCTAATTTTTATTTTCGAGGCTAAACAGGTATGGATTTATTACCTAGAGAAAAAGACAAATTACTTATTTTTACTGCTGCACTATTAGCCGAGCGTCGCTTAAACCGTGGTTTAAAGCTTAATTACCCCGAGGCCATGGCTTATATCACGATGGAAATCATTGAAGGCGCGCGCGATGGTAAAACAGTTGCCGAGTTAATGGATTACGGTCGCACCTTGTTAACTAGCGAGCAAGTAATGGATGGCATAGCTGACCTTATCCCAGAGGTGCAAGTTGAAGCCACCTTCCCTGACGGCACCAAGCTAGTCACCGTTCATAACCCTATAGTGTAAGAGGCCGACATGATCCCAGGTGAAATTAAAACCGACGCTGGTGAGCATGAGCTCAATCAAGGTCGTGAAAAAATTCAAGTACAAGTCACTAACCAAGGTGACCGCCCCATTCAAGTAGGCTCGCATTACCATTTTGCCGAAACCAATCGCGCATTGAGCTTTGACCGCGAAAAAGCCACAGGCTATCGCTTAAACATTACAGCCGGAACGGCGGTGCGTTTCGAGCCAGGTCAACAACGTGAAGTTCAACTTGTCGCTTTTGCCGGCAAACGAGAGGTTTACGGATTTCGTGGCGAAGTCATGGGCAAACTAGAAGAAACAGAAGGAAATAGCTAATGGCGTCTATCGATAAACATGCCTATGCCCATATGTTTGGCCCAACCGTAGGCGATCGCGTCCGTTTGGGTGATACCGAGCTATGGTTGGAAGTCGAGAAAGACTTCACCACCTATGGTGAAGAAGTTAAATTCGGTGGCGGTAAAGTTATTCGTGACGGTATGGGGCAAAGCCAAGCTTCATGCAGTAAAACGGTCGATTTGGTGATCACCAACGCCTTAATCCTTGATCATTGGGGCATTGTTAAAGCGGATATTGGTATTAAAGATGGCCGCATTGCCATTATCGGTAAAGCCGGTAATCCAGATATCCAAGACGGAATCGATATTGAAATTGGCCCAGGCACAGAAGTTATCGCTGGTGAAGGTCAAATTATTACCGCTGGCGGCATTGATGCGCATATCCATTTTATTTGCCCACAACAAGTTGAAGAAGCTTTAATGTCGGGTGTGACTACCATGATAGGTGGTGGCACAGGCCCTGCGACAGGCACTAATGCGACGACTTGTACCCCAGGTCCTTGGAATATTACCAAGATGCTGCAAGCAACCGACGATATGCCAATGAACTTTGGTTTTCTTGGCAAAGGTAACGCTAGCTTACCTTTGGCCTTGGCTGAACAAATTGAAGCGGGCGCTTGTGGCTTAAAACTGCATGAAGACTGGGGCACAACACCTGCCGCAATCGACTGTTGTTTAGGCGTCGCAGAAGAATACGATGTGCAGATTGCTATTCATACCGATACCTTGAATGAATCCGGTTTTGTTGAAGATACCTTAGGTGCATTTAAAGGCCGTACCATTCACACTTATCACACCGAAGGTGCTGGTGGCGGTCATTCACCTGATATTATTCGAGCCTGTGGTGAAGCCAATGTATTGCCTTCATCAACTAACCCTACAAGACCATTCACCATTAATACCATTGATGAACATCTCGATATGTTGATGGTATGTCACCATTTGGATCCGAGTATTCCTGAAGATATCGCATTTGCCGACTCGCGGATCCGTAAAGAGAGTATTGCAGCGGAAGATATTATGCAGGATCTTGGCGCAATAAGTATGATTGCCTCTGATTCCCAAGCCATGGGCCGTGTTGGCGAAATGATCACCCGTACTTGGCAAACCGCGCACAAAATGAAAGTGCAACGTGGACCATTGGCTCCCGATACTGAACGCAACGATAACTTCCGCCTAAAACGCTATGTCGCTAAATACACAATCAATCCAGCCATCAGCCATGGTATTAGCCATGAAGTTGGCTCGATTGAGGTTGGAAAATTAGCCGACCTAGTGCTTTGGAAACCAGCATTTTTCGGTATTAAACCGGCGATGATCCTTAAAGCCGGTTTTATCGCTGCAGCGCCTATGGGTGATGCCAATGCCTCAATTCCCACACCACAACCGGTTTATTACCGCCCTATGTGGGGATCATTAGGCAAAGCAGCGGGGCAATGCTCTATGACTTTCTTGTCGCAAGTTGCGGTAGAGAAAGGGGTACCGGAACAAGCAGGAATGCAACGTTTAGTAGGTGTATGCCGTAATACCAGAAACATTGGCAAAGCCGACATGATCCACAACGACTGGGCACCAAAAGTCGAAGTTGATCCGCAAACCTATGAAGTGCGTGCTAATGGTGAATTATTAACCTGCGAGCCAGCAACTGAGTTGCCACTCGCCCAGCGTTATTGCTTGTTTTAACACACACATTGTAGGTTGCGGCTGAAGAATGAAGCCCAACATTGCTTAGCGTTGGGCTTCGCAAGCTCAGCACCAACCTACGCTGAAATTCAATTAAACATTAAAACTCGACAGCTAACCCAATTTGCTTTCTACCTGAAATAGAAACAATGCAGCATAGAAGCGGAGTGGGCAGGCTAAAACATAACTGATGGTAGGACATTATGTTACAAGTATACCAAAGGCTAGATCACAGTCATCAGCCGATAACAGACTCTATTACGCTTGATTACGACACTCGTAAAAAAGCCCGTATCAAAGGCATGACCGACAAGGGTGCGCTAATCGGCATTTTTGTTGATCGTGGCAACCCGTTACGCATAGGTGAAATTCTTAAAACCGAATGCGGTCGTTTAATTGAAGTTAAAGGCCAAGAGGAAGAAGTGTTCACCGCCGTGGCCAGTGACTGGCCAACCTTTAGCCGTATTTGTTATCACTTAGGCAATCGTCATACTAGCCTGCAAATAGGTGAATGTTGGGTACGTTTTAAACCCGATCATGTGTTAGCCGAACTAGTCGAGCAATATGGTTTAACCGTTAATACAACCCCAGCAATTTTTGAACCGGAAAATGGTGCTTATGGACATCATCACGCCCATAAACATTAAGCAAGGCGCTAGTAAGGGAGAAAATGGCTTGCAGTTAACTCGTTTATTGCAGATATGCAGCGCTAACCTGCCTGTTGGTGGTTTTTCCTTTTCACAAGGGCTAGAGATGGCAATCGAACTCGGTTGGGTCAAAGATCTAAAAACCAGCTCCGACTGGATAAGCTCTAACCTACAACTCGCGATTGCCAGCACAGACTTACCCTTGTTGCTTAGGCTATATAAAGCGGTTCCTAGCTCAGCGCATGCTGACAGCAAAACCTTTGTTGAATGGGACGATATGCTAATAGCTACTCGTGAGTCAGCGGAGCTTAGGCTGGCTGAAGTCGCTATGGGTAAAGCATTGTCGCGTTTGTTGCTGAGCTTAGAAGAGCTTGACTGTACACCTGTCTATTCATTGCTTAAACGCAAGGAGATTAGCTTTGTTGCTGGTTTTGCCATCGCCTGCCGACTCATGAAAATAGAGTTACACCAAGCCTTAACGGGCTATTGTTGGACATTTATCGACAACCAAGTCGCCGCCGCAACTAAGTTAGCGCCATTAGGGCAAACTCAAGCCCAAAACTTGTTGTTTGCATTAAGCGGCGAAATCGAAAACGCGGTTGAACAAGCACAACAGCTTGATGATGACAGCCTTGGCTGCAGTTTACCCAGATTAGCCATGGCGAGTGCCTGGCATGAAGAACAATATTCAAGATTATTTCGTTCATAATATTTCTTATATTTAGCGAATTAAGGAGAACAACAATGAAACATAAACAAGTACTAAGAATCGGTGTCGGCGGACCAGTCGGCTCAGGCAAAACAGCCCTACTGCGCACTTTATGTATGGAGCTGCGTGATAAATACAATATGGCTGTGGTGACTAACGATATTTACACGCGCGAAGATGCTGAGTTTCTGACTCGCCATAACGCATTAGATGCAGATCGCATTATGGGTGTAGAAACGGGTGGCTGCCCGCACACCGCCATTCGCGAAGACGCGTCGATGAACCTAGCGGCTATAGACGAATTGCAAGAACGTCATCCAGGATTGGATTTTGTATTAGTTGAAAGTGGTGGTGATAACTTAAGCGCAACCTTTAGCCCTGAACTTTCCGATTTAACCATCTACGTTATCGATGTGTCAGCAGGCGACAAAATCCCGCGTAAAGGTGGCCCTGGTATCACTAAGTCTGATCTACTTATCATCAATAAAATCGACATCGCCGATCAAGTTGGCGCGTCATTAGAAGTGATGGATCGCGACGCTAAAAAGATGCGGGGCGAGCGTCCATTTATCTTCGCTAATATGAAAATTAAACATGGTCTTGATGAAATCATTAACTTTATCGAAACCGAAGGCATGTTAAACGTAACAGCAGCCAAGGCTGTATAGGAGAATAAAAATGAAAAAGACGATTAAAACTTTCAGCCTAGCAGCGTGTTCAATATTAATGGCAACCAGTGCTAGTGCCCATGAAGATGAGTTTTTAAGCCATGCGGTACATGAGTTATATCATGTCGCTATGCTAGCCTTGGCAGTAGCGGTTGTCTATAAAGGTGGTCAGTGGTTAAAAACCAAGTATCAGCAAAAGCGTAAAAGCCGAGCAAACAAAGCTTAAACTAAAGCCAGAGCTGAATCAGTTAACAAAAAAAAGCGGCTAAGCCGCTTTTTTTATTATTGTGCATATACGAAAAGCTAACCGCGTTAACGGCCAAACTTAATTTTATAACGACCTTGAGAGTCTGCTTTGCCCAAAAATGTCATAGCATTCATTAACATTGCATCAGCAGAAGGGCCTGCTTTAACAAAACCATCAACTTTGGTTTGGTTTTTATCCTTAAGCTCTGCTTTTAAATCAAGCAACAAGGTTTTATCGTCACCTTTAACACTAGCAAGCAAATTTCCCTTATCACAAGCTAAATCAACATTGAGATCACCCAAAGAAAATTGCCCGCCCATGACGCCCAAAGCTGATTGCTGCCAATTTACTTTACCCGCCAACTCAGTACAGTATGGTTTGCCTATGCTCGCGGCTTGTATGTCCGCCTTGACAATTCCTTGTAAGCTTTCAACCATATTACCGCGTATTTGCTTAAGTTTAGGCATAGCAATGTCAGCCGGAATCGATAATTGAGTATTGGCTAAGCCTATATTTTGCGCGCCGGCAAAGTACGCATAACCTTGACCAAATGGCTCTAAAATTTTGCGGCTACTACCAAATTTAAAATCGGCACCAACTTCCCCACTTAACAATTTCGGCAGGGCAATAGACCACCCCACATTCTTAAGTAATATGCCGTCAACGGTTAAAGTGTCTAACTTGCCTTGCCATAACGTACCCGACACATTGCCTAGTGCAACATTGGCTGGAAGTTTGACTTTACTGATCACAAAGTTTGCAGGAATGGTGGCGATCAAAAAGGCGATATATAAGAAAAAGCAACCAACCCCAATTTTTATCCAAGACTTCATTTATATTTTTATCCTAATCAACGCCTTATTGTGCCAATTGTAGGCGTCGAACTTTAACTTCACCTGGGTTATCGCTGGCACTAATATCCACCATGGTGATTTTTACATGCTCTTGATTAACCAGTTTTTCTAGCCATTTCATCAAGTTATTAAATGGCACGCTATCCAATTGTATTTGTAATTCACTGCCTTGCGGTTTAGTACCTGAAATGGAAATACCCGCTTGGCGCGCAGTTCGGTTAGCAATATTGCTTAATGAGCCTCGGCTCTTACCACCACTACTGGATGCTGCACGATATTTAGCACTGTTTTCAGCCACCCAAGTCAGTAATTTTTGCTTATTATCTAAATCGCGTTGCGCTTTGGCAGCACGATCATTAACTGGGCCAATCAGCAACTGAAAAATCAAGCCAATAGCCAGCACAATGCTCGCTACATTTACCAGATTTTGTTCACGTTTAGCTAGCCCACTATGCCATTGTTTAATTTTATTCATTATTTTTTAATACTCAGAGAACCGCTAACTTTACCATTACTATTATTAAGCGAACCTTGCTCTACTTTTAAATCGTTATTAGTGAGTTGGGCTTTAAACGATTCAAAACTCGAAAAGTTGCTAGCTGTCGCTTGAATACGGATTTCATTGCGTTTGGCATCAAAGCGCAGTGATTCTGGATTTAAATCTTTGACTTTATCAAAGGCATCCAAAGTTAAATTGAGCATGGCAATAAATTCGTCGCCGTCACTCGACAATGAAACTTCTTTCATCTTCGACTTAACATACTTCTTCATACCACTAACTTTGATACGCTTGCCACTTGGGAAAGCAGTCAAAAATGTCTTCTTAATCTCATCATCAAGTTGCGCAACTTGTTGTTCTAGCTGGTATATTTTGCTTACCTGACCGCCCATGTGAATTAAAAACAACACACCAGCCAGTATGGCAACATTACGCCATGCAGATAAAAACTTCCAAGTTTGCTTTTTCAGTTGATAAATACCTTGGCGCATATTTAAGCAACCAGCATCAACACCTTGTACTAAGACTTGCAAAGGTAAATCAAACGCTTTTTCTTTGACTTGGTAGCCTTCAGTAGTCAACTCAGCAGGCAAAGGCGAATAGTGAGCTAGTACAGGTTGTGCGACTTCATCCGTATGTGTCTCTGTCTCTTCCGCTTCTGTATCTGCTCCGCTATCTGATTCAGCTTGTTTTTCGGCGGTTGCACTTTCAGGTTTAGGCAACAAGTCCAGCCAATCTTGTAATGCAGATCCTGTTACCTCAAAGCCACGAAACGCGCTCGCGCGGATCAACCATTCATCACCCAATTGCAAAGCACTGATTTCACCGTCTTTAACCGGCAATGCTAAATAATCAGGGATCAACTTAGTGGCGACTAATTCGGCTGCATCTAACCATGCTAACCAATTATCCATTTGTTGTTTACTACAAATAGCCACGTTTAAATAAGTCTGCCCCGCTTTAGACACTTTACTGCCTGTCGCAAAGAATAACTCATCAACATCTTGTGCTAACTCATCTTCCAACGTAAAGGGCAAGGCTTGAATAAATTGCCGCCCAGCTTTAGGTGGCATCAGCACTTGCTTTGTAATAATTGCGTTACCCGGCACAAACACACTGATAGCGCGCCCACCGGCTCGGCTTTGTAACGTATTGAGTTGACCGGCATCAGGTAATATACCTGATGCAATAATTTCGTTTTCACTATCAGACCAAACTAGCCAATGCACTTTGTGCTGAAATTGACTGCCGAGTCGGATATATAACTGTTCGGACACACTAAACTCCAATCTTGCGGGCGATCACTTTTCCTTGCCCTTTCTGATCCAACATAATAATGGATTCTAAGCCTATCCAACTGCGATTAAACTCAGTTTTGGCTTTCATTCTAAAGTACTGGCTTTTAACCGTAAATTGTTGTTTTACTTGTGGCGATATTTGACCTATCGCCTGAATTTCTGCTTCTTGCCAAAAATCATTAATATCAGCCCAACCTTCTTTAGGTCGGTTGGATAATAATGATTGCGCATCAGAAGACGATAACTTAGGCGTAAACATAGCTTGTAAAATATCAGCGCCTTGGTCACCCAAGGTGTTTACGTTTATCAACTGCTCGTCTACATCCGGAATAATACAAACATGCTCAATAATTTTATCCATAATACGTTTGTTAACGCCTTCGACCATACGCAGTTCTGACGCATCGACCATCATACTATTGGCGGCCAAATGAGGTTTAATTCGCGCTTCATAAACATAGTCTTCAGCACCGAAAGGGCTGGTATTAGTATCTGGATCTAGCCAATCAAATAGTGCATCACGGATCTGCTCGGCTTCATAGTTTTCGACAGATACCGCTTCTAACAACGCCATAAACTGCACTTTAGGCTCCACTTGAAATTGACTGGCATTCGCCGGAGAACCTGTTGTGTTATTACTGTTTTGATTATTAGAGTTAGTATTTTGGTTATTCGAGTTATTATTCTGGTTGTTTTTTTGCTTTTTCGGATCGCGATAAACCGCATTTAGATTAAAACAAGCATGTAAGTCTTGGATCTCGCCCGATATTTCGCCATTTTCCACCGGAAATACCATGTCTTGCATCGCCCACGCTTGCTCTAAATTAAACACGCCGCCTTTTTCATCAAATGACTCTTTCAATAACAGGCTAACAAATTCTTCTGCGCCCAATGCATACCAATAAGCTTGCTCATTCGAGTACAAATTATCGGTACGCTTGATCTGCATTTGTAAGCGCATAGCCATGTCAGTGGCGATCACAGTCACAATAGCCACAATCAAGAGTACGGTAATTAAAGCCACGCCTCTTTGCTTACTAACACCTCGACAACCCAACATTATTTGGTCGCCTCCGGCATTAAAATAACGCGGCGAATATCGCCATAATCAGCTAATTTTAATGTGATAGCTATGGCTACAGGTAAATCTTTACTGCGCCACTCTGTTTGCCACTTATCGTTTTTGCCATCATGGAATTCAAAAATCAGCTCCTTAACATCTGTGAGTAAAGGTCTAACTTTAAATTCCTCACCGACAACAGGATCAGGGTATTCGAAATGGATCCGCTCCAGCACATCATCAACAACACGATAAGCAAAAGATTGCACCTCGCTGCGCGGCATTAAAAACATAGGATTAGTCCACCCTACTTTTCGTAACGCCAGTACTTGAGATTGACTATCTAAAATTAACTCACCATGGGAAATAAAAGTATCTGCGGCTTTTTCGCCATCCACCCTAACCTTACGTCGGGTTGCTTGGCGTAAATCGCGTTCAATAGTTAATATAGCCAACTGTAATGATTGTAAACGTTCGCTATGCGTCAGTGATACTTCATTACTGGTTGAAATACTACTTAATACGTTAGCCGCACCTAGCCCAACGACCGCAAATATAGCAACCGCAACCAGCATTTCAATTAAGGTAAAACCTCGGTGATGAGTTAATTTTTTCATGATTAACTACGCTTGCTAATATAAGTGCCAAGGCTAGTGATAGACGCTTCCATGGCTTCATCACTGTATACGGTAATTTCAACCATTACCATGCTGACATCTTGGGTTTTAGTCACAGTCTGTTTCCAATAATAAGTAGTACCGGCCATTTCAGCTTCGCCTTTCTTATTATTTGGCACCGGCCATTTACGCTTAATTCTTAACTCGGCTAATTGGTTGCTAGCTACCCACTGGGCAAAAGCATTTTGCTGCAGAATACTTTGATTAGAAACATGGGTGGTGGTTGACGAGATTAAGGCTATGCCGGCAAAAGCCAAAATAGCAATCGCCACTAAAATTTCGAGTAAGGTAAACCCAGATTGACGTTTAGACATAAGTACAGGTTTCATTACAGATCGACCTCTAATGGCCCTTCCACTTTAAGCGGGATGGCATATTCACCAGTTACTGAAAAGCAGAAACTATCGATATCAGAAAACGCCTCGTCATAAATAAACAGCAATTCAAATGGCGTTATATCACCGCTTGAAAACAGGTAAATATGCGGTACGACCTTATCTTCTTCATCTTTTTGCGTGTCTTCATCATCACTAGATGAAAATAAATCATCCTCTTGATTTTGCTGATCTAGCCAAGGAATATTATCCACCCGCAATTGTAGAGTAATATTTTCCGGCATCTCTTGTTCAGCAAATGTCGCCTCGCCACTGATAGGAGACCAACGTTGACCATCAAAGCCAACAAACTCATAGCCGGCTTCATTGATCACCACGCCAAATTGCACATTATTAAGCAACGCGTATTCAACCGCTAAATGGTATAAAGCTTGAAATTTGCGTGCTTCTTTTTCTACTTTTTTCGACGGGTCATTGGTATCAAAAGAAAAAGAAATAGAACTAACTAAAATCGCCATTAAAACTAAAACGAGCATAATCTCCAACAAGGTAAATCCTTGTTGTTTGCTTGCTTTATTAAACGGCTTAGTCATGGCGCTTTACTTAACTCTAAAACTATCTATAACTGGGTTAGCTTTATACAATAAAGGGCGATTGAACCGCCCTTTATCTAGTCAATATCTAATGTTGTGACGGCTTATTGTAAAAACTCGTCAATATTCCAGTTACCAATATCATCTTCGGTATCGGCTTCACCATCAGGCCCCATTGAATAAATATCAAAATTACCATTATCACCTGGGCTTAATAACATGTATTCATTGTCCCAAGGGTCCATAGGTAAGCGTTTAATATAGCCACCTTCTGGGTAGTTCTTTGGTAATGGTTCAATATCAGGCGCACTGACTAATGCATCTAAACCTTGATCCGTTGTAGGATATTTATGGTTGTTTAACTTATACATATCCATTGCATTTTCTAACGTGACAATATCAGTCGCAGCTTTTTTGATTTTTGCTTCATCACTTTGGCCAATCAATTGCGGCGCTATCATACCTGCTAAAATACCGATAATAACTAAGACCACCATGATCTCAAGAATGGTAAAACCAGACTGTTTGTTGTATTGCTTCATTACAATAATCCTTACTAATTAAAACTGATTAACATCCAAAAACTAATGTTTTAGACGTATTGCCAAAGGTTGAGTTCACACCGTTAGCAGATAAATTTCTGAATTCTTATATCGTCACAAGCGACAAATTTCAAACACGAACTGTTATTAATACAGTTGTATGCACTCAAGCTTGGAAAAATTAAAAATGATTAACTAATTGGTGTTTAGGCAAAGCCGTCAAATTTTTTGAACCCATGAGCATACGTGGTTTTGTATGTGATTGGGGCAAAAAATGCAGACAATGCCGCATAAACACCAAGTAGGACATCATTTAGCCGACCATGGTGTTTAGGGCCATAATAGGTTGCAATATCGAAATCACAATAAAAAACACAATACCCGCCATACTCAACACCATAGCAGGGCCTAAAATTCCCAACGTTACCGTTACCAAAGATTGAAATTCGCGATCTTGGTTATCAGCGGCACGACCGAGCATTTGCTCTAACTCACCACTTTTCTCACCACTGGCTATCATATGTAGCATCATGGGTGGAAATAACTTCGTTTGTTCTAACGACGCTCTCAGGCTTGTACCTTCACGTACTTTACCTCGTGCGACTTCAATCTCTTGTTTCATAAAATCATTAGACAATACGTCGCCGGCAATACGCATACTTTCTAACAAAGGCACTGCACTGGCCGTACATATACTTAATGTGCGAGCAAAACGCGCGGTATTCAAGCCTTTAGCGACTTTACCTATCAAGGGGACTTTTAATAAATGCTGGTGGTAAGTTAATCGTGCTTTAGGCTTTTGAATTAGGCGCTGAAATACTACGGCACCAAGCATCGAAAGTACCAAAACATATAATCCATAGTCACGTAATAAATCACTAGCACCTATCATAAATTGCGTAGTCGCTGGTAAATCGGCATTCATTCGTTGGAATTGACCAACAATTTTCGGCACAACCGAAGCCAATAAATAAGATACGACAGTGACCGCGACAATCAATAGCATAACAGGGTAAATAGACGCTTGCTGAATTTGCGATTTAGTCACTTGTCTTTGTTCTGTGTAATCCGCCAAGCGTTCTAATACGGTATCTAAATGACCTGACTTTTCCCCTGCTGCAACCATGGAACGAAATAGATCATCAAAGATATGCGGAAACTCAGCCATACTGTCAGCCAACGAATAACCTTCGGTAACTTTAGAACGAACCGCCATTAACATAGTTTCATGACGTGGCTTATCCGCCTGTTGCGCCACAGCTAACAACGATTCTTCAACCGTTAAACCGGAAGCCGACAAGGTTGCCAATTGGCGGGTCATTAACGCTAAGTCATTAGCTGAAATACTTGGCTTTAAAAAAGAGACTGAGTGGCCCTGTTTTTTCTCTTTAGCGACCGTTTCTTCAATTTCGACCGGCATTAAGCCTTTTTCACGCAGCTGTTGACGCGCTGCTTTGGCGGTATCAGCTTCAATTAGGCCTTTAACCGATTTACCGGCTTTATTGAGTGCTTTGTATTCAAACGCTGCCATGCTTTAGCTTTAACCTTCTCGCGTTACACGTACAACTTCTTCTAAAGAAGTCACACCAGCCAAAACTTTAGAAATACCATCATGACGAATACTTGGAGTGACCGAGCGGATCTGACTAACAATAGCTTGCTCACCCGCGCCGTTATGGATCAACTCGCGAACTTGATCATCAACTATCAATAATTCATGAATACCACTTCGGCCTTTATAACCACTATAGTTACAGGTTTCGCAACCATCCGGGTGGTAAATGACTGCTTTTTCATCGGCAGCTAAATCCATCAATTCTCTTTCACGGGCTGTCGGTTCAGCCGGTTTCTTACAATCAGGGCAAAGCGTACGCACTAATCGTTGCGCTAACACAGCCAAAACACTTGAAGATAATAAGAATTGCTCTACACCCATGTCTTGCATACGTGTAATAGCACCCACTGCAGTATTAGTATGTAGAGTTGATAGTACCAAGTGACCGGTTAGTGAGGCTTGCACTGCGATTTGTGCCGTTTCTAAGTCACGGATCTCACCAATCATCACCACATCGGGGTCTTGACGCAGTATGGCTCGTAAACCACGAGCAAAGGTCATATCAACCTTAGTATTAACCTGAGTTTGGCCAATACCGGGTAATTCATATTCGATTGGGTCTTCAACGGTAAGGATATTACGCTCAGCAGAATTAAGATCACTTAAACCTGCGTACAAAGTCGTTGATTTACCCGAACCTGTGGGACCGGTTACGAGAATAATGCCGTGTGGCTTTTTCAATAAGTCAGCAAAGTGGTCACAGTTAGATTGGGTCATACCCAAATCGCTAAGGTTTAAGCGCGCATTATTTTTATCAAGCAAACGCAATACAACCCGTTCGCCATAATTAGATGGCATGGTACTAACCCGCACATCGACAGCACGGCCACCGATACGCAACGAGATACGACCATCTTGCGGAATACGCTTTTCAGCTATGTCTAACTTAGCCATAACTTTAATACGCGAAACCAACAAGTTAGCTAGCTTTCTATTGGGACTAATAATTTCACGTAAAACACCGTCAACCCTAAAACGCACTTTCAGGTCGGCTTCAAACGTTTCAATATGAATATCTGACGCACCTTCTTTTATCGCCTCAGACAACATAGCATTGATCAGTTTAATAACCGGCGCATCATCTTCATTTTCCAGCAGATCTTCGGTTTCAGGTAATTCATCAGCCAAGGAGAATAAATCGGCTTCATTACCTATGTCTTCCATCATCTGCCGCGCTTCAGAACTATCTTTTTGGTAAACCTCGGTTAACTTTAACTCAAACGCCTCATTACTCACCTTGGATATGGTAAATTCGCGGCCAATCACTCGTCGCGCTTCAATGACCGAATCTAATGAGACATTGCTTCGGCATATCGCCGTTATCTTGCCAGATTCAAGGTCACTGACCAATAGAATGCCATGCCGCTTAGCAAAGCCAAATGGCAAGCTAAATCGAGAAAAGGCAGCTTCTTCAGCATCTTCTAACTCACCATCCAGATCTCCATCTAGCAATACCTCTTCATCAAGGCTATTACTTGAAGGTGTAGGATAATCCGCTGGTTGCTCAACACCAGTTGTTAATGGCGACTCATTAGCCAAATCATTTTGTGCCTGCATGGCAAGCTCTTCAGCTTGCGTTTCAGTAACTGTGTCTTTATTAGATAGTTCGGACATAGTGCGCTACCAGTTACTCTTTATCTTTCTTGGTATCTTGCTTAAATTTCTCTTGCTCGTTTAAGTAGTTTTCAAACTTAGGAGGCAACGCGTCTTTGTCTTTCCATTCTGGTAATACCGGAATGCTTGAGCTGTAGTCAACCTCGTACCAGCTACTATCTTCCTTACGCTCAATTTGCTGGGCACGCATAAAGTTATATTTACTGTGGCTAATTTGATTTTGCACCATACCGGTACGAATAATAGTTGGGCGAATGAAAACCAATAAGTTACGTTTACGCTTAGTATTAGAGGTTGATTTGAATAGCTCACCAATTAATGGAATATCGCCTAACAATGGCACTTTCGATACGCTTTTTTGCACATCTTCATCAATCAAACCACCAAGCACAATCGTACTGCCATCATCAGCCATAACCGTGGTTTTAATTTCGCGCTTGTTAAAGGTCACATCAACTGCAGACGTCGCGCCGGCCACGCTCGATACTTCTTGCTCAATAACCATTTGTACACCGGTACCTTCATTAATTTGCGGTGTCACTTTTAACTTAATACCAACTTCTTTACGATCAACCGTTTGGAAAGGATTAGAGTTAGACGAGCTAGAGGTAGAGCCTGTAATGGTTGGTACTTCTTGACCAACCACAACCGAAGCTTCTTCGTTATCCATGGTGGTCAAACTTGGCGTCGCCAAAATATTTGAATTAGTTGAAGTCGAAACAGCTTGTAAAACCGCTCCCCAGCCGTCTTTAACCACACCAACAGCCATACCATTTAAGCCACCAAGTAAACCCGCCAACGCCGAAACATCACCTAATTCATCTGGCTCGGTATTGGTAACTGGGTCACCTTTACTATCAAGCTGAATAGTGGTTTTACCTTCACGTGGTGTTGCTTGATAAGCTGCTGCGGCTAACGCACCGATTGGCGCATTAGCACCATTACTAAACTGCACTACGCCGCCTTCTTCACTACCCCATTGCACACCCAAGTTTAAGCCATCAGTATCGAATACCTCGACAATAATCGCTTCGACTTGTACTTGCGCACGACGTACATCTAGCTGGCGAATAACACTTTCAAGCGAGCGCATCATATCTGGTTGGGCAGTAATAACTAACGAGTTACTGTCTTCATGCGCTTCGATACTAATATCTCGACTACTACTGCTTGAACGAGACGAAGATGACTTGCTAGAGCCCTTTTCTTCGGCTTTCAACGAGGCACTAACACCTTTTAATACTTTAACTAAATCTTCTGCTTTAGCGTATTTAAGGTAAATAACCTTGGTATTACCGCTAGTTTCTAATTCACTATCTAGCTGACTAATAAGACGGGTAATTCTGGCTCGTGCTTTTAACTCACCACTAACAATAATGCTATTGGTACGTTCATCTGCAACAATTTTGGGAATTAAGTAATCTGGCGTGGTGTCTTTACCCGATTTACTCTTCATCATAGCTTCAATAATGCGTACTAATTCAGCAGCAGAGGCAAATTGTAGCTTAATAATTTCAACATCTTGGTCACCGGCTTTATCAACTCGTTTGATAATTTCAACCAAGCGATTCACCACCGCCGAGCGGCCTGTAATCATAATAACGTTAGATGGATCATAGTGAACTACGTTACCACCACCAGCTTGGTCGTTTAACTGACGCAGTAAAGGCGATAACTCTTTTACCGATACGTTAAATACTGGCACAACCCGAGTTACCATGGTGTCGCCGGTATTTACATCGGTATCAACAACAGGTATTGCCGAGGTTTTGGCGTCTTTATCCCGTTTTACTTTAAGCACACCGTTGGGCATTTCAATCACAGCGTAACCGTAAACTTCAAGCACATTGAGGAAAAACTGGAAATATTGCTCTTCATTTAACAAGTCATAGCTACGGACATTAACCTTGCCACGCACATTGGGGTCAACAATGATGGTCTTTTTAAGGTTTTTACCGACTATATTGATAAACTCGTTGAGATCAGTTCCTTTGAAGTTTGGCGAATAATCTGCTGCCGATACACTCGACATTGCAGACAAACACGCCAATAGACTTGCTGAAGAAAAGATACCTAATTTTTTTAAGATTGTTCTTGTCATACGCACGCTCAGGTTTTACCTGATACTCTCTTTTAACTGATCTTTAGTTAAGTGAAAAATGGGTTTCAACCATCTCACCATTACGTTCTACCATTAATGTTGCTTCCGTTGCAGAGCGCAGCTCTTGCATGGCCAACATGGCTTGCGATAAATCGGTGAGATCATATCCGTTAATTTCTATTGCAATGTCGCCATTGCGTAAGCCAAAGGCTTTAAATAATTCTGCTTTTTTACCCGGGCGGATTTTATAACCGACTAGCTGACCATTGCGCTTAAATGGCGCTGCTTTTATATAATCACTAATTTTTCCTGGGTCTGCCAAAAATGCCTCTCTTTGTTCTTCAAGCAACTTAGCATGTTTAGGATCAATACGTTTAGCTGTACTTTTACGGTCTGCTCTACTCGGTGTTGCTGTTCGTGTTGCACTCGAGGTTTGTACCGTATAATCGGCCCCTTCTAACATCAGAGTTTCACGCTTATTACGCTGCTCTAATATAATTCGGTCTTCATACACTTCTCGCACAACAGCTTGGGTACCATCTATTTTCTCGCCAACACCATAGGTAGTTTGTGTACCACTGCGCTCAATAATGGCCGCAGCACGAGAAGGGTCTGAGCTTGAAACCACACCCGTTAACTTTAAATTTAGTGACGTAACCGGAGCAACTTCAACCTCTTTAACGACTGGTTCTTCAACAACGGCATTAAAATCACCAAATAAATTCATTTTAACTAAGCGCGCTACACTCGCTTTGCTCGTCGAACCCGTTTGACTATTTACGACTACCGTTGGCGCATTTGGTTTCGCAGCAGGGGTTAATAATTGCCAAGTTAATTGTGATAACAACCAAACTATAATAATGACAAGAATAAACTGCACAGTACGGCTCAGTTTGACATGATCAAGCTTATTGCCTTCAGTAAGCAGCAATTTATTTAGTTTGGTTTTATGTAGCAGGCTCAGCAGCTGGGCATCCAGTGTCATGTTTTCTCTTTTAACTACTCAAATTCTTTACTTTCGAATCCGCTTGTTTGACTTAGTTTTACTGAAATAAAATAGCAGAATGAAGACTAGCCTAATCAATTTCGGCTCATAAAGAGCGTCATATTACGTATATAGGTTGTTATCAACAAGTCAAAATCAGTTTAAAATAGCGAAATCAGCTAATTTTTTTCTATTTGAAAGACTTAGTTGCCAAAGGTTCAAAATTTAAGTGGTATTTATGACAACGAAAAGACAATCGGAACAAGAATCCAGCGTTCGAATTGATAAATGGTTGTGGGCGGCGCGTTTTTATAAAACTCGCGGCTTAGCTCGCGACATGATCCAAGGCGGCAAAGTTAGGTATAATGGCCAACGAACTAAGCCAAGTAAAATTGTTGAGTTAGGTGCAGAAATTACCATAGCCCAAGGTTTTGATGAAAAAACAGTTGTAATAGAGAAAATATCAGAACAAAGGCGCGGCGCTCCTGAGGCTCAACTTTTGTATAAAGAAACCACGGCAAGCCAAGAAAAACGCCAACAACGAGCGTTAGAGCGAAAAATGGCGATCAACGTCAATCCGCATCCGGAAGCTAAGCCAGATAAAAAACAACGTCGCCAACTGTTGAATATTAAACAACAGAACCTATAAAAGGCATTGCCAAATTGCGTATTGAATACGCTCCAGACAAAAAAGGTTTAATTGATGCAAAACCAAGATCAACTCCACAGATATTTATTTGAAGACGCCCACGTTCGTGGCGAAATAGTGCAACTTAAAAATAGCTACCAAAGTGTACTAACCAACCACAACTACCCTGCAACAATTAAACAAATTTTAGGTGAATTATTAACAGCAACCAGTTTGCTCACAGCGACACTTAAATTTGAAGGGGATATTACGGTTCAATTGCAAGGTGATGGTCCAGTTAAATACATAGCAATCAACGGTAATAATCAACTAGAACTGCGCGGGGTAGCACGTTATGAGCAAGCTCCCAGCTCAACACGCTTATCTGATGTAGTTGGCCAAGGTTATCTAGTTATCACTATCACTCCAACTAAAGGCGAGCGTTATCAGGGGATAGTAGCCTTGGAACACGAAACCTTAGCCGAATGTTTAGAAAAATACTTTGAACAATCTGAACAGCTAGCCACCTCTATTCGCTTATTTACCGATGTAGAATCAGAACAAGCGGCTGGCATTCTATTGCAAATGTTACCGACCCAAGCAACATCAGATAAATCGCAAGAAGATTTAGACAAGTTTGAACACTTGGTTACCTTAACATCGACCATGACAGACGAAGAGATTTTTAACCTGCAAGCTCAAGATGTTTTATATCGTTTATATCATGAAGAAAACGTACAACTATTTTCGCCAACAGCCGTAAATTTTGTTTGTGGCTGTTCAAAAGAAAAAACCTTTAACGCCATAGCGAGTATTAATGTGGCTGAAGTAAAGTCGATTTTAGATGAACAGGGCGAAATTAAAGTGACTTGTGAATACTGCCTAACTGATTATGTATTCACGCCAGACGAATTAACGTCATTAACGGATGGGGCGCTCAAGCACTAAATAATCTATGAGAGCTTAAGATCCTATTAATAGTTTTTATATCTAATTAAGGCTCAGCGGCTTTTAACTTATTCATATTGCTGTGCTAAAATTTTGGCCAGTTTTTACAGATAGTCGATCTACGCCGACCATTAATTTGATTAATCCGGCGTGGATAGGCAAAACATAACGAGAGTGAATCTATAACATCACCCTTAGTTATTGTCTTTTGCGCGATCATTACTCTATGGTACGCCCATAAATCTAACTAATCACTATTTCACCGATGGAGAAATAACATGAAAGTTGCAGTTCTTGGCGCAGCTGGCGGTATCGGCCAAGCGTTATCTTTATTATTAAAAACGCAATTACCAGCAGGTTCAGAATTATCTTTGTACGACGTTGCACCTGTAGTTCCTGGTGTTGCTGTAGATTTAAGCCACATCCCTACTGCGGTTAAAGTAGAAGGTTTTGGTGCCGACGATTTAGACGCGGCATTAGCAGGCTGTGACATTGTTTTAATTCCAGCGGGTATGCCTCGTAAACCAGGTATGGATCGTGCTGATTTATTCGCGGTAAACGCAGGTATCATCAAAACATTAGCTGAAGGCATCGTTCGTAACTGTCCTAAAGCTTTAGTTGGTGTGATCACAAACCCAGTAAATGGTACTGTGCCAATCGTTGCTGAAGTATTCAAAAAAGCCGGTACTTACGATAAAAACCGTGTATTCGGTGTCACTTCATTAGACGTTTTACGTTCAGAAACTTTCGTTGCTGAATTAAAAGGCTTAAACGTTGCTGAAGTTAAAGTTCCAGTCATCGGTGGTCACTCAGGTACAACTATCCTTCCTTTATTATCACAAGTTGAAGGTGTATCTTTCTCTGAAGAAGAAGTTGCTTCATTAACTCCACGTATCCAAAACGCAGGTACTGAAGTTGTTAATGCTAAAGCAGGTGGCGGTTCAGCTACTTTATCTATGGGTGCGGCGGCAGCTCGCTTCTGTATGTCTTTAGTTAAAGGCTTGCAAGGTGAAGAAGTTGTTGATTATGCATACGTTGAAGTTGAAGGCGGCGACGCAGCTTACTTTGCTCACCCTGTACGTTTAGGTAAAAACGGTGTAGAAGAAATTTTACCTTACGGCGAGTTAAGTGCTTTCGAGCAAAAAGCTAAAGATGACATGCTTGCTACATTAAACAAAGACATTCAAGAAGGTGTTGATTTTATCAACGCTCAGTAATTGAAAACTTTGGTTCAGGGTTGACTCTGCTTAACCCTGAATAGCCAGAATAAAAAAACCGCTCAATGAGCGGTTTTTTTATAGCTGCTGCACATGATATAGTCAAAGCGATCAGGTTTTAGGGGCAGCTTCCGCATCCTGCTCACGCTAAGTACTTACATCCATGTAAGCAAAGCCGTCAAAGCTACCGCGTCCTGCTAACGCCCCTTACCTGCATCCATGCAGGCAAGCTTCGAGACCCCATGAGCATATGCTCTATTATGTGATTGGGGCTGCCTAAAGGGATTTAGGTAGTAGGACGACGCAGGAGCCAAAGTCGAGATAAGCGCTGACAATGAACCATAAGACCTGAGCGAGAAGACTATAGTTAGCTTAACTGTCGCGTCGAACAGCCAACCAAGCTAAACTTTCCAACGCAGTTCTATAATCACTAGCTGGTAGGTTCTGTAACGCATCTACAGCCATTTTGGCATGCAATTCGGCTTTATCTCTTGTATACGCTAATGAACCTGTTTCGTTGATTATAGACAACACCTGCTCTAGCTTATCCAAACCAGCGCCATTCTCGATGACATCACGAATATAACTGGCTTGCTCTGGATTACCATTAGCAATGGCATGAATAAGGGGCAATGTTGGTTTACCTTCAGCTAGATCATCACCAACGTTTTTGCCGATGGTTTCACTGTCACCTTCATAATCCAACAAATCATCGGCTAACTGAAAGGCTGTACCTAGGTAACGACCGTATTCTTTTAATGCATGTTCGATAGTGTCTGGCTCATCGGCGATCACGGCAGTTAACTGAGTTGCCGCTTCAAACAATTTAGCGGTTTTACTGTATATCACTTCCATATAAGACTCTTCAGTCGTATCTGGATCGTTACAATTCATCAACTGCTGCACTTCACCTTCGGCAATCACATTGGTAGCATCCGCTAATACTTGCATAATTTTCATGCGTTCTAACGACACCATCATTTGAAATGAACGCGTATAGAGGAAGTCACCCACTAACACCGAGGCTTCATTACCGAACAAGGCATTAGCGGTTTCTTTACCGCGACGCATTGTCGAAGCATCAACCACATCGTCGTGTAACAAAGTTGCGGTATGAATAAATTCGATGATGGCAGCTAAGGTAAGGTGTTTATCACCCTCATAACCAATAGCTCGGGCAGCCAAAGCAGTAACAAGAGGTCTAACTCGCTTACCACCACTATTAACAATGTAAAAACCCAATTGCTGGATTAAGACGACATCGCTGTCGAGTTGCTGACCTATGATTTGATTGACCGCTAGCATATCTTTGTCTGCTAACGCTCTAACTTCAGAAAGTTGCATTATATTTATCTATTTTTAATCTATCTTTAACGGCCGGTAATTTAGCTTAGCTAAAAATTAAGTTTATGAATAAGCTGGAAGAAAAAGACAGCTATAACTTAATTACTTAGCGCCAAACTGAACATTTTAATTGAGACCGATATATCGCCCGCAGATCTTACTATTTATCCTTGTTAAATCCTACTCAAATTCGCTATGGCTTATATTGATCATAAAACCGTCAATTTTTTTTAATGATCTGCTTGCGATCGATTGGAGTTTCACTTAGAATTCGCGCCCTAATTTTAAAGATTTATACGCAAAGCGTAGCGGAGTTTAGTATGTACGCGGTTTTCCAAAGTGGTGGTAAACAGCACCGTGTAGCTGCAGGCCAAACTGTTCGCCTTGAAAAAATTGAAGCTGAAGCGGGTTCAACTCTTGAGTTTGACAATGTATTGCTTGTTTCAAATGGCGAAGATATCAAAATCGGTGCACCTTATGTTGAAGGTAGCAAGGTCACAGCTGAAGTAGTTTCTCATGGTCGTGGCGAGAAGATTAAGATCGTTAAATTCAGACGTCGTAAGCATTCTCGTAAACAACAAGGTCATCGTCAGTGGTTCACAGAAGTGAAAATCACTGGTATTAACGCTTAATAGGAGTCTAACCAAATGGCACATAAAAAGGCAGCAGGTAGTACTCGAAATGGTCGTGATTCAGAAAGCAAACGCTTAGGTGTTAAGCGTTTCGGTGGTGAATCAGTATTAGCCGGTAACATCTTAGTTCGTCAACGTGGTACTCGTTTCCACGCTGGTGACAACGTAGGTATTGGTCGTGACCACACTTTATTCGCAAAATCAGACGGTAAAGTGAAGTTCGAAGTTAAAGGTCCTCAAAATCGTAAGTATGTTTCTATCGAAGCTGCTTAATTTTCAGACCAACTGAAGAATTTGAAAGCCTCGCACTGCGAGGCTTTTTTATTTGTGCTCTGCACTATACTAACTATAGGGCAGAATTTATTTCTCCCTGAACGTGATTACTGCTGTAAGTTAAGGTTAGTCTAGTAACCAACCCAGCTAGTAAGAGCCCAAACAAAAAAGCCCGAATACCGAGTTAAATAGGTTTAATCATGAAATTTGTTGATGAAGCAGAAATACGCGTAGAAGCTGGTGATGGTGGTAATGGTACTGTCAGTTTTCGCCGTGAAAAATATGTACCCAATGGTGGTCCTGATGGCGGCGACGGTGGCGATGGCGGCCACGTGTTTTTAGTTGCCGATGAAAACCTCAACACGTTAATTGATTACCGATTCGAACGTTTTCACAACGCTGAGCGCGGTGAAAATGGCCATGCCAAAAATTGTACCGGTAAACGCGGCAAAGATTTAGAGCTTAAAGTCCCAGTCGGTACACGTGCAACCGATGTCGACACTGGCGAATTGATTGGCGACTTAACTAAGCATAAGCAAAAGCTAATGGTTGCTAAAGGCGGCTTTCATGGCTTAGGCAACACCCGTTTCAAAAGTAGTGTTAACCGTGCACCTCGGCAAAAATCCAATGGCACAGCAGGTGACGTACGTAATTTAAAGCTAGAATTGCTCTTGCTTGCCGATGTGGGTTTGTTGGGTATGCCTAATGCAGGTAAATCAACCTTTATTAGTACTGTATCGGCAGCCAAGCCCAAAATAGCCGACTACCCTTTTACCACATTAGTACCGAATCTCGGCGTTGTACGTGCTAAAGCGGGCTCTAGCTTTGTTATTGCTGATATTCCTGGTTTGATAGAAGGTGCATCAGAAGGTGCTGGCTTAGGTATTCGCTTTTTAAAACATTTAGAGCGCTGTCGTGTCTTATTACACCTAGTTGATGTTGAACCTGCCGATCAATCCGATCCGGTAGAAAATGCTAAAGCCATTTTAGGCGAGTTAGAAAAATACAGTGAAGCCTTAGCCAATAAACCGATTTGGCTGGTGTTCAGCAAAGCGGATCTTATGCTAGAAGAAGATTTAGCTGAGTGTAAACAAGCTATTTTAGATGGCTTAGATTGGCAAGGTGAACACTTCACAATATCTTCAGTTGGTCAGCAAGGCACCCAAGAACTAGTCAATCAAATCGCAACTTGGTTAGAAGCCAACCCAATTAAAGAAGAAGAGCAAGAAGTTGACGAAACCGTCGAATTCAAATGGCAGTCCTATCATGATGAAGTCATGGCCGAAGAGGATGATGATTGGGATGACGACTGGGACGAAGACGATTACGATGTGGAAGTTGAGTACAAGCGTTAATCAAGCTAGGAATACATAATGATAATCTCAATGATAGCCGCAATGACGGCGGACAGAGCCATAGGAAAAGATAATCAACTACTTTGGCACTTACCTGCTGATTTACAGTTTTTTAAACGCACGACACTCGGCAAACCCGTTATCATGGGGCGTAATACCTTTGAATCTATCGGTCGACCATTACCTGGGCGCACCAATATAGTGGTTAGTACTCGTGATGAAAAACCGCACCCAGATGTTGTTTTAGTCAATACATTGGAAGCTGCTATTCAAGCGGCTGGTGATGTCGAGGAAGTGATGATCATTGGCGGCGGCAAAGTATATGAAGCGTTTTTAGCTAAAGCCAACAAGCTATATGTTACCTATGTAGACGCAGATATCGAAGGTGATACGTATTTCCCTGAGTTTCTTAATGATAAAGCTTGGCAGGAAATTGAGCGTATTGAAGGGCAAGTCGACGATAAAAATCCGTTAGCTCATCGATTCGTTATTTACCAAAAATAACCACCAGCAAATACCTTAACAAAAGTAACGGCAAACAGTTGATATAGTCAAAGCGATCAGGTTTTAGGGGAAGCCGTCAAGCTTCGAATCCCCATGAGCATATGCTCTATTATGTGATTGGGGTGAGTAAGCGCTGACAATGAACCATAAGACCTGAGCGAGAAGACTATAAATAAGGGCTTACGTTTTGCAATGCGTAAGCCCTAAACTCTTGCTCTACCTTTGCTCTATCCTTGCTCTAAGCAAATATAGTCAAAGCGATCACCTGCTCTGCTAATTTATGATCATCTTCTTCTGCTAAACCACTAATACCAAGCGCACCGATTACAATACCATCCACTTTGATTGGCACACCACCAGCAAATAAAGTGACATTGGGATCCGCCCAGTAACCTACATCCCGTTGATTTTCTCGAGCCCATTGTCCCATATCCAATGTTGCCTGCCCTTCCCTTGCTGCGGTATAAGCTTTGGCTATCGCTAAATTTGCAGCCATAGAGCTCACCCCATCCATTTTATTAAAGCCCAACAACTCACCTGAGGTGTCACTAATGGCAAAGGCAATACTAACTTTTTGTTGTTGCGCTTCTTCAATAAGCGCTTTCGCCAATTCTTGTACTTGATTAAATTGCAATTTCATTACTGTCCTTAGTTTAAGGTAACGCCTGACCGCGCGCCATTACGTATAGTTTGTACCATTCTTCTCGAGACAATTCGATTTGTGTCGCCTCTACGCAGGCAGCAATACGACTAGGGTTAGTCGTACCTATAACAGGTTGAATACCTGCAGGGTGGCGCATTAACCAAGCTAGAACAATGGCTTCCTTCGATGCTTGATACAAGGTAGCAAGTTGCGCGACATACAGTGCGGTATTTTGCACTGACAACGACTGCTGACTAATATCTCGCCCTGTAAACAAGCCTTGACTGAGGCATCCCCAAGCCTGTATTTGCACCTTATGTTGTTGACAGTATTGCAAAGTACCACTGGCAAATGGGCTAGTATTAACATTCACCTCCACACCTTGGTTTAACCAATCCAATTTACTTAAGCTCAGTTCCAATTGATTGGCAACTAATGGGAAATCCAACGCGGATTGCAACCATTCCATTTGATAGCGGTCCATATTCGATACCCCGAAAAAACGCACCTTGCCACTGTTTTTCAGCTCAGTTAGCGCTTGTGCTACTTCGTCAATATCCATCAAACAATCGGGTCTGTGTAGTAACAAGCAATCTATGTAATCAGTATTTAAACGCGCTAAAATGCTATCTGCTTGCTGCAAAATATAATTTTTGGAAAAATCATACTGGCCGACGATATCGTCATTGCCAATACGAATACCACATTTGGATTGGATAAAAATCTGCTGCCTTAAGTCACCACGCTCAGCCAAAACTTGACCAAAAACTTGTTCGGCTTTGCCAAGCGTATAAATATCAGCGTGATCAAACAAATTAATACCTTGCTCCAAGCAAGTATCGATCACAGTGTGAGCCTGCTGAATCTGGGCTGTTGCAATAGGATTATTATCCCAACCCCCGCCTAATCCCATACACCCCATAACAATGGGACTAACATTAGCAAGGTGATGCTCTAAAGGTAATTTATTCACTTAACGGCCTTAATCGTCATATCTAATACTTAGATAAATTTTAGCGAACAAATCTCAATTAGGAATGAAAGAGTGAACAAATCAACGACTAAACTCGCACTTTAGTACGAGATTAATCAACATTGATAGCAATTCGTGAATTTAGAATAAAAATGGTAGACTATGCGGCAATATGTAGCGAATAATGTTTTCAAAAATATAACACTAATAAATTCATGAGCTTGCCAATTTCTGCTAATAAAAAACTCATTCTCATTGCCGTGAGCATTTGCTTACTGCCGAGTTTATTAACACTGTTCGGCGCTGACTTTTCTTCATTTAGTGCGCCCAATGCTGATTTTGTACAGACCAATGTAGCGGGTGTTTATTCTTCGTTAACCACATCGCTTTATCATGTCATGCTAGAGTGGACCGCAGTCACTATCGCATCGATTACAGCCCTAGCCTCACTGATACATTACAAAGAAAATCGCGATGTAACCGTCCCCATCATCGGCATGGCTTTACTCTGTACGAGTTTCGTTGACGGTTTCTATATTTTTACAGCCATGCAAGTTATTGGCTCACAATCGAGTAATGTTGACGTTATCCCGTTTAACTGGACAGTTTCTCGCATATTTAATGCTAGTGTTATGCTAGTGGGTGCCATAATAAGTTATTGGCTTTTTCAGCAGCAAGCTAAATACAAAGCATCATTAAATAACTGGTTGACCATGTCTGGCATTAGCCTGACGTTTTGTTTAGCGTCTTATTTAACGATTTCATTTACCGCCGACCTCAATTTAAGCAGCGAACAAATTTATCAAGATGCTCTATTAACCCGCCCGCTCGATATTATCCCATTAATCATATTTTCTTTATGCGGTTGGTTTTTTTGGCTTTGGTATAAAAAAGAAAAGTCGAATATTAAATTTGCGCTAATGCTGAGTATTATTCCGGCTATCGTAACCCAATTGCATATGGCATTTGGTTCATCTACTTTATTTGACAGCCACTTTAATATTGCCCACGGTTTGAAAATAGTGGCCTACCTATCCATTTTAATCGGCATTATTTTAGACTTGATCGGCAAACAAAAAGAACAAGCCGCTAAACTGGCCGAAGCCCATAAATACATTGATGGTATCACCAACTCTGTGCCTTTCTTGTTGTCATATATTGACCATAACCAAGTCTATCAATTCACCAATGCTAATTATCCGAAATGGTTTGGCAACCGAGCTCATCGTTTTATTGGTAATACTGTGCAACAAAGTATCGGCAATAATATGTATCGTCGGCTGGAAGCACCGATCAATAAAGTATTAAGTGGTGAAGCCGTCAGCTTTGATAGCTTTATTGTAGACAAACATAATTTACGGCGCGACGTGCACATTAACTATACGCCAGACCTACAAGATAACGGCGAAGTAAGTGGTTTTTTTGTCACGGTAGAAGACATAACAGAAAGTAAAAGCAATGAATCTCGCTTAAAGGATTTATCTTGGCGCTTAGACTTTGCATTAGCAGCCCCCAACATAGGCGTATGGGATTACAACTTAGAGACGCAAGAGCTACTATGGGATGAGCGCATGTATTCACTATTTGGCTTAAACTCAAGTCAAAATGTTGATGCATATAAAGTCTGGGAAAAAGCCATGCACCCTGACGATATAGACAAAGTGCGTAAAGAGCTATTCCGCTGTATCAAGGTTGGCAAAGATTTTAATGTCGAGTTCCGTATTATTTGGCCCAATAAAGAAATTCACTTTATTGAAGCGCACGCTAAACTTTTCTCCAATGAGCATGGCCGCTTTACCCGCATTATCGGTACTAATACCGATATTACCGCGCAAAAAACCTTACAAATTGAACGCGAACAAGCATTAGAAAAAGCCCAAGAGTCAACTAAGCTAAAATCTGAGTTTTTAGCCAGTATGAGTCATGAAATACGCACCCCGATGAATGGGGTTTTGGGTATGCTCAGTTTAATCTTACAAAGTAAACTGGAGCCTGAGCAGCACCACTATGCGAATCTAGCCAAAACAAGTGCCGAATCATTGCTCAATATTATTAATGACATTCTCGACTTTTCAAAAATTGAAGCGGGTAAAATGGAACTTGAACTGCTCGATTTTAATCTACGTGGTTTGATTGGGGATTTTGCCGAAGCCATTGCCGAGCGCGCTCATTCCAAAGGGCTTGAGTTGATTGTCGATGTCACCCAAATTGAGCAATCTATGGTGTGTGGTGATCCCGGTAGAATAAGACAAATCCTGACAAATTTAGTCGGTAACGCCATCAAGTTTACCGAACAGGGCGAAGTGGTTATTCGAGCTGAATTAACCGATAGCAAACAAGGCTATTACAATTTAACTTGCTCTGTCACCGACACAGGTATAGGCATTAGCGAAAAGCAACAGCAAGCCATTTTCTCGTCATTTACTCAGGTTGATGCATCGACAACACGCAAGTACGGCGGTACAGGTTTAGGGCTATCTATCGTTAAGCAACTTTGCCACTTAATGCAAGGCACTATTGAAGTGTCGAGTGAACAAGGTAAAGGCAGTTGTTTTACATTTACCATTGAAATAGCCAAAGGCGAAGAACAAGCCATAAGCCAACCTAAGGTTGATATTAGCAACAGCCACATATTGATTGTTGATGATAATCAAACAAGTCGCCAAGTAATGGCCAAGCAATTAACGTTATGGGGGGCGAAAGTCAGCCAAGCTGACGATGCGACAAGCGCCTTACAGCAACTATCAATGAGTCCAAGCATACAAGTCGCCTTCATTGATATGCATATGTCAACAATGGACGGTTTAGAGCTAGGCAAAAAAATACGACAAAATCATCAATGGCAAAGCCTTAAACTCGTCATGATGAAATCCATGGCAAGTCGAGGAGATGATCAACTTATCTCCAATATCGGGTTCGACGCTTACTTCCGCAAGCCTATTACCATAGCTAATCTACAAAACACTTTGTCACTGATGGAAACAGAGCCCAATCGCAACCCTATCGCTAAATACAGATTAGACACAAATTTAACGACTGAAACTAACAAACCAACAACCAGTAAATGGCCAGAACATTTACGTATTTTATTAGTTGAAGATAACGTCATTAACCAAACTGTAGCGGAAGCGTTATTGCAAACCATGGATCTCACTTGTGACATAGTCAACAACGGATTAGAAGCATTGGATGCGCTTAAACAAGCTCCGCAAGATAGACCATATACCTTACTACTCATGGACTGCCAAATGCCTGAAATGGATGGTTATGAAGCCACTCGAGCCATTAGAGCTGGGCAAGCAGGTGATAAAAATGCGGCAGTAGCCATTATTGCGCTAACCGCGAATGCCATGAAAGGCGACAAAGATAAATGTATCCAAGCCGGTATGGATGACTACCTAACTAAGCCAATCGATGAAGCCAAGTTAGAACAAAAAATACGCCAATGGACAAACCAAACCCGCAGTCTAATCGATTGTATTGAATAGAAACAAGAAAATACACAGGATTCAGTTAGGGCTCCAACCCACGGTAAAAAGGGGAAACGCTAATGCAAGACTTGCTTGCTTATTTTCCCCTTAAGTTTTTGTTCTCTATGGAAAATTAGGGATCTATCAACTAAATTATAGAGACTAAACCTTAACTAACAGTCACTATGCACCCTCTTGCTATTAAGTTATCTACTAAACAATGGATAGCTTGCATCGCTGTATTCATCTGCACACTACCAGCTTTACTTAATACTCTCGGGGTCGACTTTGCTTCCTATTCACATTCGTTACCTAACGATCAATCTCAGATCACCACAGATCGTATTTTTTATTCAATAGCCGGCGCTTTACATCATACATTATTGGAGTGGACAGCGGTCACTATAGCCTGTATGACTGCAATAGCGTCTTTAATCCATTATAAAGAAAATCGCGATGTCACTGTGCCCATTTTAGGCATGGCAATTTTAAGCGCAGGATTTGTCGATGCATTTCATACATTAGCCGCGACACGGATCATTGAAGCTAAAGCACCAAACACAGATTTTATTCCTTTCACTTGGGCTTTATCTCGTATCTTTAATGCCTGTATTATCATTACCGGCACGGTTATCAGCTTATACATACTCAAGCGCCAATCTCGAACGAATCTCAATAACCATGGTTGGCTGTCATTATTCTTGATTAGTGCTCTGTTTTTCATTGTTGCTTATAGCGCAGTCACGTTAGCGGCTAACAATGAAAACTTGCCGCAAACCATGTTTAAAGATGCGCTGATTACCCGCCCTTATGATGTTCTGCCCCTAGTGCTATTTATTATTGGTGGTGGTTTATTCGTACTATGGTATCGAACAGAGCCATCCAATATTAAGTTTGCCCTTATGCTCAGTATCGTGCCTGAAGTGGTTACTCAACTGCACATGGCATTTGGCAGTTCTGCGTTATTCGACAACCACTTTAATATTGCACATGGGCTTAAAGCACTCGCCTACCTTTCTATTTTTATTGGTATTTTGTTTGATTTAATGCAAAAGCAAAAAGAGCAAGCCTACGAGTTAGCGCAAGCGCGTAAGTACATAGATGGCATCACAAATGCGGTTCCATTTTTACTCTCGTACATAGATAAAAATGAAACGTATCAATTTGTTAATGTTAATTACCCCCAGTGGTTTAAGACACAAGACGGCAAATTTGTCGGTAAATCTGTGCGTAATTGTATAGGAGAAGCGAACTATCAAAGCCTGCAACCTCAAATACAACAAGTCTTAAGCGGTCAGGCTACGCATTTTCAAACCAATGTTACTGACAAAAATGCTCAACAAAGGATCGCTCATTTTAGTTACATACCAGATAAAGATCCTAGTGGGGAAATCAATGGATTTTTTGTTTCAATAGAAGATATTACTCAACAGAAAACCTTACAATTAGAGCTAGAACATGCATTGATTCAAGCTCAAGAGTCGACTCGGTTCAAATCTGAGTTTTTAGCCAGTATGAGCCATGAAATACGTACACCAATGAATGGCATACTTGGCATGCTAAGCTTAATTCTACAAACTGACTTACAGCCAGAACAAACTCGCTTTGCGACCCTGGCACAAAATAGTGCTCAGTCTCTGCTGACGATCATTAACGATATTCTCGATTTTTCTAAAATAGAAGCGGGTAAATTAGAGCTAGAGCAAAGCGATTTTAACTTAGTGATCGTCATAGGAGAATTTACCGATACGATAGCGGAACGAGTGCAAGCAAAAGGCATCGAATTAGTATTAGATATACAAGAGATCCGTCACCCCATAGTAAAAGGCGATCAAGGGCGACTGCGCCAAATATTAAATAACTTAGTGGGCAACGCCATCAAATTTACCGAGCAAGGTGAAATTGTCATCCGCGCAGAAGTCATTAAGGAAACAGCGCAAAGCTTTATTTTCAAATGCTGTGTGTCTGATACGGGTATCGGTATAGATAGCCAAAAACAATCCAGTATATTTTCTTCATTTACACAAGTTGACGCTTCAACCACGCGCAAATATGGCGGAACAGGGTTAGGCTTATCAATTGTAAAACAGCTATGTCAATTAATGGGCGGCGATATTTCGGTAACAAGCCAAGTAGGCCAAGGCAGTCAATTTACCTTCAGCATACCATTAGAAAAAAGCGCCAACTCTAAAATTCAAAGCCCGAATACTGACTTTAACCTTGTTTCCATTTTAGTGGTAGACGATCACGATACCAGTCGAGGCGCTATAGCTAAACAACTCGAAGCGTGGGGAGCAAAAGTAACACAGGCTAATAGCGCCCAAGCCTGTTTAGATATTGTTGCCCACGAACAAGGGTTTCAAGTCGCCTTTATCAATTTGCAGATGCCCAATATCGACGGCGCTGAACTCGGTAAGTTACTAAAACAAAACCCTAATTTAGATGATTTAAAATTGGTGCTCATGACCCCAATACTAAATCAAGGAGATACTAGCCATTATGCTGCAATGGGATTTGATGCTCACTTTTCTAAACCCGCTACACCATCTGATTTATTCGATGCCTTATCTATCGTATTAAATTCAAACTTGAAAGCGTCCGTTAACATCTCCTTCAACACCACACTAAACTCCTCTAATAATAGTGAATTAGACACACCACCAGACTGCATTACAACACAGTACACTTGGCCGCAAAATTTACGTTTACTGTTAGTAGAAGATAACTTCGTTAACCAATCTGTGGTGCAAGCCATGCTGCAAAACTTAGAACTAGATTGTGATACTGTGGAAAATGGCGTCGAGGCAATCAAGGCAATTGAGCATAACAGCTACACATTGATACTTATGGATTGCCAAATGCCAGAAATGGACGGCTACGAAGCAACACAAGCCATTAGATTAGGAAAAGCTGGTGACGCCAATAAAAATGTCATCATCATTGCACTAACAGCCAATGCTATGAAAGGCGATAAAGAAAAGTGCCTAAATGCCGGTATGAATGACTATTTAACCAAACCGCTTAACGCGAAAGATTTACAAGACAAGCTAACGCTTTGGGCCAATAAGCTCGATCACGCCTGAATAAAAATGAATGATCTTCGCGATATTGCTTTGCGACATTTAGCGCATAAAGGTTGGGGGAATAAAGCTGGGGATAAAAACAAAGTAGCACAAATAAAAAATCCCCATCGTTTAACAAACGATGGGGATTTAAACTTTATCAAAACAGAAAATTATAAACTGTTTTTCAAATCAAGCTTATACACGCTGAGCTGGAATAGCTTGACCAAACTTAGTTGTCATCGCTTCTTTAGGTGGCTCGAACTTAGTTAAGTCGATGCCTTCTACTGCAGCTTTGTATTCTTCAGTCGTTGGGAAACGACCTAATACGGTAGAAAGAACAACTAATGGCGTTGAACCAAGTAAAGATTCACCTTTCTTCTCTGCAGAGTCAGCTACAACACGACCTTGGAAAAGACGAGTTGAAGTCGCTAATACAGTGTCACCTGGTTCCGCTTTTTCTTGGTTACCCATACATAAGTTACAGCCTGGGCGTTCTAAGTATAAGATGTTTTCGTAAGTCTTACGCGCAGCACCTTTCGGGTTTTCGTCGTCAAATACGAAACCTGAGTACTTCTCTAAAATCTCCCAGTCACCTTCAGCTTTTAACTCATCAACAATGTTGTATGTTGGTGGCGCAACAACTAATGGTGCTTTGAATTCGATAGAACCGTTTTGCTTTTCTAAGTTACGGAACATTTGCGCGATGATTTGCATGTCACCTTTGTGAACCATACAAGAACCAACGAAACCTAAATCTACTGGACGACCATCGTAGTATGAAACAGGGCGAATAACATCGTGCGTGTAACGCTTAGAAATATCTTCGTTGTTTACATCAGGGTCAGCAATCATTGGCTCAGTGATAGCGTCTAAGTCAACCACAACTTCTGCGTAGTACTTAGCGTTGTCATCTGGTGCCAATGCTGGTTGCTCACCAGACTTGATACCAGCAATACGCTCGTCAGCTAACTTAATTAAGCCGGCTAACATGCCTGCTTCGTTATCCATACCCTTGTCGATCATGATTTGGATACGGCTCTTAGCCAACTCGATAGACTCGATTAATGTAGCATCGTTTGAAATACAAACAGACGCTTTAGCTTTCATTTCAGCTGTCCAGTCAGTGAACGTGAACGCTTGGTCTGCTAATAAAGTACCAATGTGAACTTCAATTACGCGACCTTGGAATACGTTCTCACCGCCAAACTGCTTAAGCATTTGAGCTTGAGTTGCATGTACGATATCACGGAAGTCCATGTGATCAGCCATTTTACCTTTAAAGGTAACTTTAACTGAATCAGGGATTGGCATAGCAGCTTCACCAGTTGCAAGTGCAGTTGCAACCGTACCAGAGTCAGCACCGAATGCGACACCTTTAGACATACGCGTATGTGAGTCACCACCGATAATGATAGCGCGGTCATCAACTGTGATGTCATTCAATACTTTGTGAATAACGTCAGTCATTGAGTGGTAAACACCTTTCGGGTCACGAGCAGTGATAAGACCGAACTTATTCATGAATGCCATTAACTTAGGAATGTTAGCTTGTGCTTTAGCATCCCATACTGACGCAGTGTGACAACCTGATTGGTATGCACCGTCAACCGAAGGAGAAATAGTAGAAGCCGCCATAGCTTCTAACTCTTGGGCAGTCATAGGACCAGTCGTGTCCTGTGAACCAACGATGTTAACTTTTACACGAACGTTAGAACCTGCGTGTAAAGGCGTGTCTGAAGCAACACCTACAGCGTTATTGTTGAAGATTTTCTCAACTGCGGTTAAACCTTGACCTTCGTGTGAAATTTCTTTAGATGGTGCGTAAACCACTGGTGCTTCAACACCCAAAGTTTCAGCAGCAAATGTTTGTAATTTCTTACCGAATACAACCGCGTAAGAACCACCTGCTTTCATGAACTCAAGCTTTTGTGGAGTAAATGCAGCAGCAACGTCAACTAACTCTTCGTCGCCTTTGTATAACTTCTTAGCTTTAGTATCGATAGTTAAAACAGTACCCGTCTCAACTGAGTATGCTTCTTCTAATACTGGGTCGCCGTTAGCATCAGTAACAACATTACCCGCTTCGTCGGTTTTCTTAACCCAGTTTTTAAGGTCAAGACCAATACCACCAGTTACATCAACGGTAGTTAAGAAGATTGGCGCGATACCGTTAGTACCGGCAACAACAGGAGCGATGTTGATGAATGGAACATATGGAGAAGCTTGTTTACCCGCCCATAATGCAACGTTGTTAACACCAGACATACGTGATGAACCAACACCCATAGTGCCTTTTTCAGCGATAAGCATAACTTTCGCGTTAGGGTGCTTCTTCTGTAAGGCAACGATTTCTTGTTGCGCTTCAGGTGTGATCATACATTGGCCATGTAATTCACGGTCTGCACGAGAGTGTGACTGGTGACCAGGTGATAATAAGTCAGTTGAGATATCACCTACACCTGCGATGTATGTAACAACTTCAATTTTTTCTTGAACTTCTGGCAGCTTAGTGAAGAATTCAGCTTGAGCGAAGCTTTCTAAGATGTCTTTACAGATTGGGCAACCTTTTTCGAAAGCTGCTTTTAATCTGTCAGTGTCTGCTTCGTATAAGAAGACTTGAGTTTTTAAAACTTCAGCAGCTTGCTTAGCGATGTCTGCGTCTGTGCCGTCGATAACTAAATCAAGTAATACTTCGATTGAAGGACCACCTTTCATGTGAGAAAGCAATTCAAATGCAAACTCAACTGAAATTTCAGCAACTACTTCTTTACCTAAAATGATGTCTTTTAAGAAAGCAGCTTTAACGCCCGCAGCACTTGTTGTACCTGGAAGCGTATTGTAAATAAAGAATTTCAACGAGTCTTGACGATACTCGTTAGCTGTATCTTTAATTTGGGCAATAATTTCAGATAGCAATTCAGCGCTATCAATCGGCTTAGGGTTTAAACCAAGTTCCGTTTTACGGGTCTCGATTTCAGCCATATATTCTTGATATAGACTCATAGAATAATCTCCGGGCGAATAATAATGATAATAAATCTTTATTGGTTCACGTGATAAGCATTTTTAAGAGCTGGGCGTTATCACAGTGAATAAAAATTCTGCTCAATTTGTGTGCGTGACAAGCAGCTAACACTACCGACACAAAAAATTTTTCAAAGTATAAGGGATAGGTAGTGTTTTTGCAGCCTAGTGTTGAAAAACTTAAGGTGATACCCGTCATAACCTTGAGTGATAAGCTATAGCCAAGATATAAAACGGGGTAATGCAATCAACTCCTAATTTTAAACTTATGACGCGACTAGAGCTGAGCGGATGGTATTTAATCGAATAGCCAGTTCATCTTCATGATAGGGCTCATCTTGTAAATTACCCCATACAGGCGACGGCCAAACAGGATCGGTGTGATAACGGCCAATAATGTGCACATGCAACTGATTAACTACGTTACCAATTGCTGCGACATTGAGTTTATCTGGGCTAAAGGCATCTTGTACAACCGATGAAACTAGATTAATTTCTGCCAACAACTGAGTTTGCTGATTTGGATTGAGATCCGTGATCTCCGCAACATCCGCAACCTTAGGCACTAAAATTAACCAAGGCACCTGACTGTTATCCAACAATAACAGCTTACTCAATTCTAATTCAGCGACTGTAAAACAATCGGCTTGTAAGCGAGGATCTAACGAGAATTCTTTTAACATCTTGTTTGTCTTTTGATTTTAATAATATGTGATCATTGTCATGATAAATATAGCACCAGTAATAATAGGCCAATACCAAAGACAAGATATTTTATTATTATCATAAGTAAACAGGTTCTGCTCACCTTCTGCTTTCGCTTTATAAAATTGATGACCTATCACCAGAAACACCGAAATAATGATGTACAGCAAGAAATAGAAGAACTCAAAGTACACCACTTCTGAAATAGAAAGGCGCTCACGGATACTGTAATGGGCAAGCAAAATAGTAAAAATAATGGCTGTGGCATTGTTACGATATTCATCATATTGCGAATAGGCCATGCTGATCACCGCGGCAAACAGTAATCCGACAATCACAACTACAGGCAATAACGTGGTAACAAATGGGCTAATAAACGCCCGTTCAATATTAATGTTGTAATAAAGCTCAGGTAATGCATCTTGAGTTTGGTTGGCATTATCACCAAAGTTGCCATTGTAATGATGGAAAATATACTTGTATTGGCTCTCTTTTAACTGCCACTCATTGAGCACTATATCTTCCACAATCGCCGGATTTGTGACTGGGCTCAGTTGCTCGTATGACTCTAAATCAGGCACCAACACAACATTGCCGGCAAATTGCCCTGGCCATAAACGGATCCAAACATTTTTATGATCAAACGGGTATTTGCTATAGTCAAATGACTGACGAACGACCACATTAAAGCGCCATCCCACTAGTTGCTCACCTAATTTCGATTTACGACGATAAGCCTCTTCAATTTTAGACTCTATCGCCTCTGGGAATACAATTTTCTGCTGGACTATGCCCTGCCACTCTGGCAAAAACTTTTGCCAAATATGCCCTGTAATTTGTACGTTGTTTGCGGTAATAAACTCTAACGACTCAATCATCATGCCAGTCGGAACAAAAATAGGATCATCCAAATGCAAGTCTTTTGATTTATGGGTGTAGCTTTCTTTAAACGCTTCGCGCTGCGCTACATTAGCAATTGATACGGAATTTTCGACATCAATAGCGTAATAACTGCGTGCCAACACCCAAATACTAACAGTACCAACAGTCAGTAATAACGAGGCCATTATAGTGAAGTGCCAACTCAAATCTTTTAAACGATTAGCTCCTGTAACCGCCACCACAAAAACCAGTAAGGTGAAAATTCCCCACGCCAAGGCTTTCATATAATCTTGACGCAAAACGTCACGATTAACCTCAAACATGTCTGCCGACATTAATGTGATCAACGTCCAGTTGGTGTAAGGGATCTTAGTACAAGCGGCAAAGTCTTCGTCACGATTCATAGTTTCACCATTGTAAAAACGGTAAAACGTATCAGCGTCTAAACATTGGCTAATTTTGGGTAAAAATGAAAACTCAGGCTTTTCAGCTAAAGACTGATAGGTTTCAGCATCGCGTACATAGCTAAATATTGGGTGTGATATTAAATTCTGATCTTGCGAGAAGATCATACCGTAGCCACTCATGCCTAACTTCAAGGTTTTTAGCGCCGTAGTTAAATGATCAAGACCAATATCCGACGGTACAACACCAATAGGTAACTTTCCTTGTTCGCGCGCCTCTGTCGACGCATAAAAAGGCACGGAATAAGTCGTCATCAAGACATCATTTTTCGGCTCATAATAAGGCTCTGTCCAAATAGGCCCTTCTTCCATAGGTCGATAAAACCAACTAAATTCTACTTCACGTTGATCATAATCGGTTAAATTGAAAAACTGCGTTGGTCCGGTTAAGCGCTCGTAATAAGGGCTGACATACTCAACATCAGCATCGAGCCAATAAGGCTCAAAAGTAACATTTAAAGAATATAAGTTGTGGTCATTCTCAAACTTATGTTTGAGTAATGCATGGGCGTAGGCTTTGTTTTCTAACTGCGTAATATCGTCAGCAAAATCGTCAACGCTACGCATAATAACCGCGAGGTTTTCGCCAATTTCTTTGGCGGCGGCAACGGTTTGCTCTTGTACCTTTAGGCGGGTTGATACTTGAAAAGCTTTATGCTCTTGGATTAAATCAAAAATGATATAAGCTGTATTTATCAAGCCAACAAAAGCTAAAATCAATAAGCTAAGCTTCCAAAAACGTACTTGTTTACAAATTTCTACGCCACTCATTTCGGGACCAAATCAAAATATAATTTTTCACTAAATAGCAGACTACAATGCCACTATGCAGCAATTAAGGAATATGGCGCGATAATACAGCTAATTAGCCTTAGCCTCAAAACTGACGTACACATTTGCTAACAAATTGGCATAAAAAAACCCGCAATAGCAAGCTAGTGCGGGTTTTCAAATTTTTTAACTAAAACTTATTTTTTCTTAGCTTTAGCATTTGGTAGGTCAGTGATAGAACCTTCATAAACCTCTGCCGCTAAACCAACTGACTCGTGAAGTGTTGGGTGAGCGTGGATAGTTAAGGCTAAGTCTTCTGCATCAGCACCCATTTCGATACCTAAACAGATTTCACCTAGTAGCTCACCAGCATTGCTACCAACCATAGCACCACCTAATAATCTGTCGTTTTCTTTATCGAAGATTAATTTAGTGAAACCGTCAGTTGCATTTGACGCAATCGCACGACCAGAAGCAGCCCAAGGGAAGATAGCAGTTTCGTACTTGATACCTTGCTCTTTTGCTTCTTTTTCAGTTAAACCCGCCCATGCGACTTCTGGATCAGTGTAAGCAATTGATGGGATAACTTTTGGCTCGAAGAAGTGCTTCTTACCAGCAATAACTTCAGCAGCTACGTGTGCTTCGTGTACCGCTTTGTGCGCTAACATAGGTTGACCGACTAAGTCACCGATAGCGAAGATATGTGGTACGTTAGTGCGTAACTGGTTATCAACGTTAATGAAACCACGATCAGTTACTTCAACACCGGCTTTATCAGCGTCAATTAAACCACCGTTTGGCGTACGGCCAACAGCTACTAATACAGCATCGTATTTAACTGGCTCAGCAGGCGCTTTCTTGCCTTCGAAAGAAACGTAGATACCATCTTCTTTCGCTTCAACCGCAATCACTTTAGTCTCTAGCATAATGTTTTCGAACTTCTTGCTAATAGACTTAGTGAAAGACTTAATGATGTCTTTATCAGCAGCTGGGATAAGTTGATCCATAAACTCAACTACGTCAATTTTAGCGCCTAGAGCACTGTAAACTGAACCCATTTCTAAACCGATGATACCACCACCTAAGATAAGCATGTTCTCAGGAATAAATGGCATTTCTAATGCGTCTGTAGAATCCCAGATACGTGCATCTTCATGTGGAATGAAAGGTAATTTAACAGGCTTAGAACCAGCAGCGATAATCGCGTTGTCGAAAGTCACTTCTGTTACTGAACCATCTTCAGCTTCAACCGCTAAAGTGTTAGCACCAGTGAATTTACCGTAACCGTTAACCACGTTAACTTTACGCATTTTCGCCATGCCACCTAAGCCGCCAGTTAATTGGCTAATAACTTTGTTTTTGTGAGCGCGTAACGTGTCGATATCAACTTCAGGCTTACCGAATTTAACACCTTCATGTTCCATGTTTTGCGCATCAACTAAGTGCTTAGCAACATGTAATAAAGCTTTTGAAGGGATACAACCCACGTTTAGACAAACACCACCTAAAGTGCTGAAACGTTCTACTAGTACAACGTCTAAGCCTAAGTCAGCAGCACGGAAAGCTGCAGAGTAACCACCAGGGCCAGAACCTAGTACAACTACTTGAGTTTTAACTGTATTGCTCATGAGATCCTCATGTTCCATTTCTGTGTTGAGTAGACGACAAATGATAGTCCAAATTCTACCCAATCTAATTATTCATTTCTTGTATGAATAGCTAATTTACCATTCATACAATTTGTAGCCGCTATTCGTTTTATTTGTAGGGTGTCATGAGCGAAGCGAATCACACCGCAACATTCAATGAACCATCAAATGTTGCGTTTCGCTGCGCTCAAGGCAACTTACAGAACCAAGCGACGTAAATCAGTAAGGTTGTTGGCAATCTCAGTTGAGAATGCAGCACCTTCAGCACCATCGATCACGCGGTGATCGTAAGATAATGAAAGTGGAACCATTAAGCGTGGTTCAAACTCTTTACCATTCCACTTAGGTTTAAAGTCAGACTTAGAAACACCTAAGATACCAACTTCTGGTGCATTAACGATTGGTGTAAATGCAGTACCACCAATGCCACCTAAGCTAGAGATAGTGAAAGTACCACCTTGCATATCAGCCGCTTTAAGCTTGCCATCACGCGCTTTCTTAGAAGTTACAATTAACTCTTCAGAAAGCTCTTCAATACCTTTTTTGTTGACATCTTTGATGACTGGAACCACTAAGCCACCCGGTGTTGCTACTGCTATACCGATATTGATGAACTTCTTAAGGATTAAGCTGTTACCATCATCTGAAAGAGAAGAGTTGAAGTTAGGGAATTTCTCTAACGCTTTGGCTACTGCTTTCATAACGAAAACAAGTGGCGTGATCTTCAAGCCAGTTTGCTTCTTAGCATGGTAAGCATTTTGCTCTTTACGGAACGCTTCTAATTCTGTGATATCCGCTTCGTCGAATTGCGTAACGTGAGGGATAGTCGCCCAGTTGCGGTGTAAGAAAGGACCAGAGATCTTTTGAATACGACCTAGTTCTTTAACTTCAATTTCACCAAACTTGCTGTGGTCAACTGGTTTAACTGGCACGATCTCAAGCACATTTTCAGGGATCGGACCTGAAGCAGAACCCGCCGCCGCTTTCGGCTTAGCTAGTTCAGCTTTAACCCAGTTTTGTACGTCTTCTTTAAGAATACGACCTTTACGACCGGTTGCTGGCACTAAGCTTAAATCAACGCCAAATTCGCGTGCGGTACGACGAACAGATGGAGAAGCATGCACGTTCTTGCTTGGTTTAGCTGGTTCAACGTTAGCGGTAGGCGCAGGTTTTGCTGGCGCTGCGCTTGGTGCTTGAGCAGCTGGTGCTGGCGCACTTGCCGCTGGAGCTGGAGCCGCAGCAGGCGCTGCACCTTTAGCTTCAACTTTAACAACTAAGCTGCCTTTTTTAACTTTATCGCCAGTACTAACATAAACCTCTTTTACCACACCGGCGTGTGAAGAAGGTACGTCCATAGTCGCTTTATCAGTTTCTAACGTAATTAAACCGTCTTCTTCAGCGATTTCATCACCAACAGCGACTAAAACTTCGATAACGTCAACTTCACCATCTTCACCAATGTCCGGAACAGCGATATCAACTAACTCACTCGCAGCAGCTGGAGCCGCTGCTGCAGGGGCTGCTTCAACAGCTGGTGCTTGTGCTGTAGGTGCTTGTGCCGCAGGTGCTTCAGCAGCACCGCCTGCTGTCTCAAGAATACATACCAGCGTACCTTCAGAAGCTTTGTCGCCAACTGCAATTTTAAGCTCTTTAACTACACCGTCAGCAGGACATGGAACATCCATAGTCGCTTTATCAGTTTCTAACGTGATAAGGCCATCTTCTGCAGAAACTTCGTCACCAACAGCAACCAATACTTCGATAACTTCAACATCAGTATCGCCACCGATATCAGGCACTGTGACTTCGATTGTCGCGCTAGCTGCAGGAGCGGCAGCCGGAGCTGGCGCTGCTTCCGCTGCAGGTGCTTCAGCCGCTGGCGCTTGTGCCGCAGGTGCTTCTTCTGCGCCAGATGCATCTTCAACTGTTACGATTAAAGTACCTTCAGATACTTTATCGCCAACTGCTACTTTAATTTCTTTTACCGTTCCAGCGAAAGGCGCTGGAATATCCATTGAAGCTTTATCGCTTTCAACAGTGATCAGTGAATCTTCAGCTTCAACAGTGTCGCCAGCAGCGACACAAAGTTCGATAACTTCTACTTCATCACCGCCCACATCAGGGACTAAAACGTCTTTAATTGCCATTATTCCTTTCCCCTATTACGCGTAAAGTGGGTTAAGTTTATCTGCATCGATATTGAACTTAGCAATTGCTTCCGCAACGACTTTCTTCTCAATTTCGCCACGCTTAGCTAATTCGTATAACGCTGCAACTACAATGTAGTATTCGTTAACTTCGAAGTGAGTACGTAGGTTTTCACGGCTGTCTGAACGACCGAAACCATCAGTACCTAATACACGGTAATCAGTTGGTACAAAACCACGGATTTGATCAGCGTATTGCTTCATGTAGTCAGTTACCGCAATAACTGGACCCGCAGCATCTTTAAGTACTTCAGTTACATATGGCACTTTTTCTTCAGCTTCTGGGTGAAGCATGTTCCAACGCTCACAATCTAAACCGTCACGCGCTAATTCATTGAATGAAGTTGCAGAATAAACGTCTGAGCTAATGCCGTAATCTTCAGCAAGAATTTGTGCAGCTGCACGCGCACGCTCAAGAATAACGCCAGAAGATAATAAGTTAACGTTTGCTGTAGGCTTCTTAGCCGCAACCGCTTCAAGCTTGTAGATACCCTTCTTAATACCTTCTTCTACGCCTTCAGGCATAGGTAATTGAACGTAGTTTTCGTTCATTACAGTTAGGTAGTAGAAGATATTCTCGTTGTCTTGGTACATACGCTTGATACCGTCTTGAACGATAACTGCGATCTCATAACCATAAGTTGGGTCATAAGTAATACAGTTAGGAACCGTACCAAAGTGTAAGTGCGAGTGACCATCTTCGTGCTGTAGACCTTCACCGTTAAGTGTTGTACGACCAGCAGTACCACCAATTAAGAAACCACGTGCTTGTAAATCACCTGCCGCCCAAACTAAGTCACCAACACGTTGGAAACCAAACATTGAGTAGTAGATGTAGAATGGGATCATTGGTAAGTCAGCATGCGAGTATGAAGTCGCTGCAGATACCCAAGAAGCCATTGAACCGAGTTCGTTAATACCTTCTTGTAATACTTGACCTTTCTTGTCTTCACGATAGTAAGCAACTTGGTCAGCATCTTGTGGCGTGTATTTTTGCCCTTCGTGAGCGTAAATACCAACTTGACGGAACAAACCTTCCATACCGAAAGTACGTGCTTCATCAGGAATAATAGGAACAATGTTCTTACCGATTTGCTTATCTTTTAACAATGCAGTTAAAACACGAACAAACGCCATAGTCGTTGAAATTTCACGACCTTTAGAACCGTCAGTAGTCGCCTTGAAAGCGTCTAACTGAGGAACTTGTAGTTCAACTGAAGAATTTTCACGACGCACTGGCATAACACCACCAAGTGCTTCACGACGACCCATCATGTACTTGTATTCAGCACTGTCTTCAGGGAAGCGGTAGTATGGTAATTTTTCTAAATCTTCATCTGAAACTGGAACATTGAAACGATCACGCATATGACGGATTGCATCTAAATCCATCTTCTTAACGCCGTGCGCAATATTCTTACCTTCAGCTGCATCACCCATACCGTAACCTTTAACGGTTTTAGCTAAAATAACGCTTGGACGACCTTTAGTCGCTTTCGCTTTAGCGTAGGCTGCGTAAACTTTTTGTGGATCGTGACCACCACGGTTTAAACGCCAAATGTCTTCATCAGACATATTAGCTACCATTTCTTTAAGCTCTGGGTATTTACCGAAGAAATGCTCACGCGTATAAGCGCCGCCCTTAGCTTTAAAGTTTTGGTATTCACCGTCAACGGTTTCATCCATTAACTGTTGTAGTAAGCCAGTCGTGTCTTTCTGAAGAAGTGCATCCCAGTAACGACCCCAAACGACTTTAGTCACATCCCAACCAGCACCACGGAAAGTGCCTTCTAATTCTTGGATGATTTTACCGTTACCACGTACAGGACCATCAAGACGCTGTAAGTTACAGTTAACGATAAAGACTAAGTTGTCTAACTCTTCACGTGAAGCAAGACCGATAGCACCTAATGATTCTGGCTCATCAATCTCACCATCACCTAAGTAACAGTATACCGTTTGCTCTGAGCAGTCTTTTAAACCACGATCAGTTAAGTACTTCAAGAAGCGAGCCATGTAAATAGCTTGCATTGGACCTAGACCCATAGATACCGTCGGGAACTGCCAATAATCAGGCATCAATTTCGGATGTGGGTAAGAAGATAGGCCATCAGCAAAGGCTTCTTGACGGAAGTTATCTAATTGTTCTTCAGATAAACGACCTTCAACGAAAGAACGCGCATAGATACCAGGTGAGATATGACCTTGGAAATAAACTAAGTCGCCGCCGTCTTTTTCATTTGGAGCACGGAAAAAGTGGTTAAAACCAATATCGTACAACATAGCTGACGATTGGAAAGACGAAATATGGCCGCCTAGCTCTAAATCTTTCTTAGAAGCACGCACAACCATCATCATCGCGTTCCAGCGGATAACCGCACGAATACGCGCTTCTAATTCACGATCACCTGGCATAGCTGGCTCTTGGCCAACAGGGATAGTATTAGAATAAGCCGTAGTGGCATCAAATGGCATGTGAGCACCGTTACGACGAGACGTCTCGATTAATTGCTCAATCAAGAAGTGCGCACGCTCTGGGCCTTCGTTTTGTAAAACTGATTCTATCGATTCAATCCAATCATTGGTTTCGATTGCATCGACGTCTTTGTTAAGGATGTCAGACATCTGGTATTCCTTATTTGTTATGCGTTGAATTCTCAACTTCCAATTCAATCAGATACAGCAAAGCTAAGTTCTCCAATAAGCTTAAAGGCTTTATAAAAAACTTAGCCATGCTGTACTTGATTAGTCAGCTGTTGAGAATTGTTCATTCAAACTATTTAAGGTTTTGCTGCAAGCGCCTTAACATGCGTTGGTTACGCGTGTCTTCAGCACCTAGCTGCAATAAGGTTTCTTCTATATAAGCCAAATGATGATGCGAGGCATTTCTAGCTTGGATCGGGTTGCCAGAAATAATCGCATTCATAATAGACTCACGATCTTCATTCACCTGCCGGGCTACATCCGGCTTGGACGTCAGAATTCGGTAATTACGCTCAATACTTTGTTTGAGCAAAGGCGCCATGGCATTAACAAGATGAGAGATAACCAGATTATGCGACGCTTCAGCAATCGCTAGGAAAAATTCAAAAATGGCTTCAATCTGGTCAGATTGCATACTGTCATTGCAGGAGATAATGGCTTCAAAACTTTGCTTAATGCGTTCAAAATCAGCATCGGTGCCACGCAATGCCGCGTAATAAGCACTAATACCTTCTAAAGCATGGCGAAATTCTAATAAATCAAATTGGCTTTCAGGCTTAGCCAGCATTAATTCAAATAAAGGATCAGAAAGGCTACTTTGTAGGTTTTCATTAACAAAAGTACCACCGCCTTGACGACGTGTAACCAAACCTTTGGCTTCAAGTTTTTGAATGGCTTCACGCAAAGAGGGGCGAGAAACATCAAATTGCACCGCAAGTTCTCGCTCAGGAGGTAACTTTTGCCCAGGCAATAAGCTACCTTCCAGAATCATAGACTCCAGTTGCTCTTGTATCACGTCAGCCAACTTTGGCTGTTTAACTCTCTGAAAACTCAAGGTTTTTACACGACTTATTTAAATTATAATTAGCTATCAATGCCAAGCGGGTAATTGGTATTACCATTTAATGCGCAATACTATAGCTGATAATTTTGGCGATGCCAAATTTCTCGTCAACAGATCGGATGATCATTTTATGAACGTTTTATGAGAAAAACACTGCAGGATTAATCTGCAAAAATGCTTAGGCAGTAAGTAACCAAAATAATTCAGGCGGGTGTGTCCTCCCGCCTTTTATCATATTTGGCACTAATTAAGAATTAAGAATAAGAAATAGATGCAACAACAAGGAGGGGGTTAGTTAATAATTCCCATCAAATTTAACACAGCAATTAAAGCCACGCTAAATAGCACAGCTCGTTTGGCCAGTTTAACTAACAAGCAAGGCTCAGTAATGCAGTCATGCTCTGGTGCATCAACTTCTTCCGCAGCAACAGCAACTCGCGTCACAAATTCACGAGCACCAATCTCGAGCTTAATTAAGTCTTGCAACCATATGCCTAACGCTTGGCTAAAATTACCAACAAATAAATAGGCGAACCCTGCAATGCGCGAAGGTATAAAATCCAATACCAACATAAAACGTTGGCTCACTTCACTAACCGCTTGCTGATTTTCATTTTGACAGGTTTGATCCGCTAAATGCCGAGCAAAAACATACAATACTGCACCGCATGGGCCAAGCACAGCAAACCAAAAAATCACCGCCAAATAATAACGATAGTTCAACCAAATTAAGGTTTGACCGACACTTTCTTGCGGCATGCCTTGCTGACAACGACGTAAACCTAATTCATTCGCGTAAAGATCACAGGCTTCTAGGTCGCCGCGATTAGCCGCTTCTAAATATTGCTTATAACAGCTACGATATTGAGGACAACCAAAACAAACAAATAACACGAATACCGCAAAGGTTAAGCCAAATAGGGAATTACCTAACCAAGACTGGACAAGAGCTACAGCCGCGACTGGCAGTAAAATCCACAGCACAGTATTTTGATTAGCTTTTGGGGCGTCATCCAAACTAATTTTGGCGGTTAATTTTTCTGCATACATTTGGTAATAATGCGTGTAGTGCCAAATACCCAGCAATGAATGGGAACGCTCAAGTAGAATAACGATAAACAAGCTAAGTAGTATCATTTTGCATCCTTAATGAACTTGCTATTGTCTGTGCCACATCGCATGATGGACACTTATTTTTATCAAGTATAACGGCTGTTATATTTAATCGCTTGAAAACTTTATGAAAAATAAAGCTGAGTTATATTTATTTTTCTAGTGCGCTTAAAAAGCGCTGCCAATCAAAAGCCTTACCAGGATCAGTTTTGCGCCCTGGTGCAATATCGCAATGCCCACAAATACGCTCATGAGTCACTTTAGGGTAAGCTTTTTGTATCGCATCCGTTACGGCAATTAATACAGAGTATTGCTCTGAGGTATAAGCTAAATCATCTGTGCCCTCCATTTCGATTCCTATCGAGAAGTCATTGCAGTTTTCTCGCCCTGCAAAACTGGAAACACCTGCGTGCCATGCTCTTTGGTTAAAAGGCACAAACTGGATCACCTCGCCATCACGGCGAATAAATAAATGAGCCGATACTCTAAGCCCTTGCAAATCTACAAAACTAGGATGCGCCTCGATATCTAATTGACCTAAAAACAAATCTTCAACGTAAGACGTTGCAAACTGCCCAGCGGGTAACGAGATGTTGTGAATAACCAACAAGCTAATATCCTGCTCATCGGGGCGCGGATTAAAGTGGTTTGATACTTTAATACTGGCGGGTTTAAGGATATGATTTTCAACAAGATATAGAGACAATTGAACCGCCTTATCTTTTTATTAAATGGCTGCAAGTGAATTAATGATGCAATCTGATGACAACCAACAACCGCGCGATACCACGAAGCAAGTCGGCAAGTGGATGTATTATGCCGCTTGGATCTGTGGCTTACTACTCTTGATGCAATTTTTCCAAGGTTATATTGACCAACAGTACAACCCAAACCAAAACCCAGATAGTTTTTCCACTGAACAAGGCAATCAAGTCATATTAAAACGTAATCGCGCTGGCCATTACTTGGCTAATGGATTGATTAATAATGAAGAGGTTCTGTTTTTATTAGATACGGGCGCAACTCATGTTTCGATACCAGAAAAAGTCGCGCAACGTATTGGCTTACGTTATGGGCCTGAAAGCATAGTTAATACTGCTAATGGTCAAGCTATCGTTTATCAAACCAGCATTGACGTACTAGAGTTGGGTTCAATCCGTTTACGTAACTTACGTGGCAATATTAACCCACACATGCAAGGTGAGGAAATACTGCTTGGTATGAGCGCCTTAAAGCGCTTGGAGTTTAGCCAACGTGGCGATACCCTTACCTTGCGCCAATACTAATCCAGTAAACAAAACCTATACCAATAAAATGCCGAGATTAAAACTTTTGGTCGAAAAAATTTTGCCTCTGACCTAAAATAGCGCGTTTTGCCGCACCCTATTATCAAGTATTGGAAAAATCATGGATCTACAACAAACCATTCAAGCACAAGTAACAGCAGCTCTTATCGAAGATTTAAGTGCAATGGATCCAAAACTTGATATTACCGCGCAACTGATCCCTGCAAACAATACGGCCACAGCCAAGTTGATAACCCGCGAAGACTGTATAGTATGTGGTGTTGCTTGGGTCAACGAAACCTTTAAACAGTTAGGTGCTAAGGTGGAAGTAGAATGGCAAGTTAAAGACGGCGATAAAGTTAAGGCAAATTCTACCCTTTGTTATTTTAAAGGTAATGCGCAACACATATTAACCGGTGAACGCACCGCCATGAACTTTTTACAAACCTTATCTGCCACTGCGACTTTAACCGCGACTTACGCAGAAAAAATCGCTCATACGTCAACCAAACTACTTGATACCCGTAAAACCATTCCCGGTTTGCGTTTAGCGCAAAAATACGCAGTTAAATGCGGTGGTGGCGAAAATCACCGTATTGGCTTGTTTGACGCATTTCTGATTAAAGAAAACCACATTGCCGCGGCCGGCTCAATTGCCAACGCGGTTAAACAAGCTCATAACATAGCACCTGGCAAACCGGTTGAAGTCGAAGTTGAAAACAATGATGAATTGCAGCAAGCGTTAACCGCCGGCGCCGATATTGTTATGCTCGACAACTACACCCCAGAGCAAATTGCCGCAGCTGTTGCCATTGCCAACGGGCAAATTAAAATTGAAGTGTCTGGCGATATTACCTTAGACACCATCGCCAGCTACGCTCAAACAGGCGTTGATTACATCTCTAGCGGCGCTTTGACTAAACATGTGCAGGCTGTGGATTTGAGTCTACGGTTGAGCCTGTAATGGGGTTCACCCCCACCAAACGCTAAAGTCCAAAAAAGAACACCTCAATCTAACATTGCGTATTTTTTCGCCGGCGTAAAGCCGGCCCTACATGGGGCTGGTTTCGCCAGCATAAATTCGGCCCTACAAACGTTAAAAAACTAGGGTTTTATAAAACCCTCAAGCAGGCAAAAAAATCTAATCACAACAGTAATTTAACTTTACCTATGTGCGATGGATCACATAAACTTAAGCCCAGCTTAAGTTAAATCAGTTGCTGACGTTAACTTAGGTAAGCTTATTTATGTAGATAGTTAAGCGGGTCACACTTTTCAGCAAAATGAAACTTGTCCCTATTAAACGCATGGACTAAGCTTTTTACTAACCTGTACTACACAAGCGCTTAACTGGGTGGATTGCCTGCCTCGCTCACAGTGCAGGCAACAGGTTTTCGCCTAATTAACCAACTGGAGAACTAACGGATATGAAAAACTTTAAAAAACAATCAAAGGGTTTTACCTTAATTGAATTGATGATCGTGGTTGCGATTATCGGTATCTTAGCCGCTGTTGCGGTTCCTGCTTACGATGATTATGTACAAGATGCAAAAACAACAGAAATGGATAAAATTGCAGATGGTTTAAAACCTCTTGTTATCAGTTGTATTCAAATCGAAGAAGCTTCTGGTGGTTCAAAAGATGATTGTGACGGCGGTTCAAGAAGTATTCCAGCAGATGATACTGATGGTATTTCTGGAAGCAATGTGGGATGTATCGCCGTTTTAAACGGAGCGATATCAATTGGTGGTAAAATTGACAGTAAAACAGCTGTTGATACTCGAGTAACTTACACTCCAACATACTCTGGTGGAACAATATCGTGGGCTCGTACAGAAACTGCGGATACTGATTGCTCTGCAGCCTAAAGATTAATTAAAAATTTAATATCAATAGCCGTATTGTATTTTAAGATACGGCTATTTTTTATTTTCATTTCTCAGTGTAAAGTAACATACAAGGAACCATTCAAACCATTACTAGCCCAATGCAACGCAACCTTATCCATTCTCTTACCAGTACAGGCCTTATTCATGAGGCGTTGGCAGATAAAATATCTGAAAACGATGATGTCAAACATAATATCGATTTTATTCAAGCCTTGTGTAAAGTCAGCGATCATGTCAATGAATATGAAATTGCTCGCAGTTTAAGTCGCTTTCATCAAGTGCCTTTTTTTGACTTAAGCCATTTTGATAAAAACCAGTTAGATCCTGACAAACTTAATGAAAAGCTCGTCAACAAGCACCAATGCTTACCTATTTTTACCCGCGGTCGCACACAATATTTAGCCACGGTTAATCCACAAAACTACACAGCATTAGAAGATTTCCAGTTTAGCACTGGCATGGGTGCTGAATTTATTTGTGTTGAAGCCAGCAAGTTAGGCCAATTAATTGAAGCTGCTTTTGAACATGATGACGGCTTAGGACTGGATGACTTTGATGAAGAAGAACTAACAGGCGTTGAAGTCAGCGAAGATAAAACCCAAGACGATGATGCTGGTGACGGCCAAGATGACGCGCCGATCGTCGTTTACATCAATAAAATTCTATTAGACGCGATTAAAAAAGGCGCATCCGATTTACACTTTGAGCCGTACGAGCACAAATACCGCATTCGTTTTCGTATTGATGGTGTGTTACATGAAATCGCCTCGCCACCGGTTAATTTATCTTCACGATTAGCCGCGCGCTTAAAGGTTATGTCGCGTTTGGATATTGCCGAAAAGCGCAAACCGCAAGATGGCCGGATAAAACTAAAAATATCCAAGAAAAAATCCATCGATTTTCGTGTTTCTTCGTTACCCACCATGTGGGGCGAGAAAATCGTAATGCGTATACTTGATTCTTCTAGCGCCATGCTGGGTATCGATGTATTGGGTTATGAGCCACAACAAAAACAACTATACATGAATGCCTTAGAGCAACCACAAGGTATGATATTGGTTACTGGCCCGACAGGTTCAGGTAAAACCGTCTCTTTGTATACTGGCTTAAATATTCTTAATACCACAGAGCGCAATATTTCAACCGCTGAAGATCCCGTCGAGATCAACTTGGAAGGTATTAACCAAGTGCAAATTAACGTTAAAGCAGACTTAACCTTTGCCAACGCGTTGCGCTCTTTCCTTCGTCAAGATCCTGATATTGTCATGGTAGGTGAGATCCGAGATTTAGAAACGGCTGAAATCGCCATTAAAGCCGCGCAAACCGGTCACTTAGTTATGTCGACTCTGCATACTAACTCGGCTGCTGAAACCTTAACTCGTTTGCTGAATATGGGGGTACAAGCGTTTAACATTGCTAGCTCGGTATCGCTAATTATTGCTCAGCGCCTTGCCCGCCGCTTATGTAAGCATTGTAAGCAACCCGTTGACCAAATGCCGCCCCATGATGAACTACTTGAGTTTGGCTTTAGTGAAAGCCAAATCAATGCTGATTTACAGCTGTTTAAACCTGTCGGTTGTGATCTGTGTTCTGGGGGTTACAAAGGCCGTGTGGGTATTTATGAAGTTATGCCTATTACACCGTCTATCGCTAAATTAATTATGGATCACGGTAATTCGATTGAGATTGCAGCACAAGCGACTAAAGAGGGTGTCAACGATTTACGGCGTTCAGGTATTTTAAAAGCGATGAGTGGCGTTACCAGTTTAGAAGAAGTAGCACGGGTGACCAATCATTAGAATTTTATTGCCTAGAAAATCGCCGGCATAAAGCCAGCCTGACAACCAAACAATGCGTATTCTTTCGCCGGCATAAAACCGGCCCTACAACCAAACAATGCGTATGTTTCTGCCGGCATAAAGCCGGCCCTACGACCAAACATTGCGTTTTTTTCGCCGGTATAAAACCGGCCCGACAACCAAATAATGCGTTTTTTCGCCAGCATAAAGCCGGCCCTACAAGATAGGTATAAAATTACACAGCTCTGTTTATACGACCTTGCAGATCAACCGCCACAAATGGCACTGCTAGCTCTTGTAACCAAGATACGCCCGCCTCTTCTTTTAACATAGTTATGGTGGCTAACGTGCCAGCCATAACACACTGTTCACTCCAAACGCTGACCGCAGCCAAACCTGACACAGGCCAACCCGTACGCGGATTCAATACATGGCTATATTTTTTACCCTGCAACTCAATGTAGCGCTGATAGTCGCCACTACTAGCTAAACCGCCGTGTGTCATTGGAATATTAGCTACAGGGCTAGGGTTATTATCCTTAGCATTACTTGCTGGATTTTGCACACCAACTAACCAAGCATCACCATTAGGGTGTGGACCGACAACATGTATATCTCCGCCCATATCAACCAAGCCAAATTGGATTTGATGCTGCTTTAATAGCGCAACCACAGCGTCACTGGCGTATTCTTTAACAATACCGCCAAAATCAATTTCCATACCGGCTTTGGGTAAATAGATCTGTGATTGCTGCCACTCAACATCTTGCCAACCAACTAAATCTAGCCATTGCAAAATAGTCTCGTCATTAGGAATAGTCTTGCTTTTAAAATTCCAAGCGTTGCGTAATACGCCAGTTGTAATATCAAATAAACCGTCACTGATCTGATAAGCTTGCTCAGCGTAGGCCAGTAAAGCTGCTGTCTCATTATCAATAGCAACGGCTTTTTTACCCGCAGATAAATTAATATTAGACAGTAAACTGCTCGACCGATAGCGAGAGTACTTACTTTCTAACCTTGCCACTTCCTGCTGCGCATGACGCGCAGCAGTTTGTGCTAAGCTTTGATTAGCTGCATAAAAATGCAATGAGCAGGGAGAGCCCATGGCTTTAAACTGAAATTGAAATAAATGCATTTTGCTTAGGTTAAAACTCTATTGCCGAATTAAAATTTCACATCAAAACCTAAGCTCAACATATCGAAATCAATTAAACCGACACTACCTTCACCACTATCAAGTGCATAGCTTTCGTCGCTATTGTACGTTTGATAACCCGCAGTTAGGCGCCAGTTACCAATTTGCTTATATAAGTTAAGGCCAAGCGTTATCGCACCATAGGATGACAAACGGTAGTCTGTCGATTGCAAACCATCAGAGCGAGCGACTTCATAAAAGTTTTCATAAAAGTAAGCCTGTGACTGACTATAAAAACGCAACGAAGGCACAACTTGCCAAGAATCAGCCAAGTTTTGATACCAAGCCAATTCGAAAGTGTGTGAATTAATCTGCCAATCGTCATCGTAATAACGGTAATCCGCATGCAGCGCGGCATTAACCTCTGGAATAAAGTAACGCAAACGCGTACTTAAAGTTGTTGCTTGGCGCTCGGTGGGACGGGTATCAACAAAACTTGCGGCTTGACCACTACCTGGCACCACAATTTTATAAGGGTCGGACAAAAAGCCCGATTTATCAATTAAACCTAGTCCCACTTGCAACTGCATATTCTTATTTAATACACGAGTTAAGCCGGCATAGACAGACCAACTGTCTTTCTCGGCAAAATTGACTGATGGACTTGTTACACCAAAAGTCGGGGATATTTCGTCTTGCGATTGATCTGCGGCCAAGTTAAGCGTTGTGAGTTTATCTGCTAACTCGTAGCTAAGTTCAATACCATAGCTACTAGATTCATAATCATCCTCAGTTGAGCGAGCAATCACAGCAGCCAGTGAATAGTTATCGGCAACATAAGTTAATTTAGCTGAGCTATCTTTGCGGGTATCTTCAATCGACGCACCACTCATCACTTGTACCACTTGGCCGTCAGCATTCTTTTGCGTAAAGTAAGGTGATGCCCCCGACATTTTTTCAACCTGATAATTAACGTCCAGTTGAAATGAATCTGAAAGCGGAGCAATGAGTTGAAATTGATTCACATCAATATCGTAACGCTCACCAGCACTACCTTGTTGCAACTTATTGCTGTCAATCCCTTCCTCTTGATAAGCATGATGACGAACACCAATTTGAAAATTGTCAGCGACACTTGCGGCTTGAACATTGATTGCCGGCAGAGCCATCGCCGCCCCAGCCAGCGAAGCTAATGCGGCATGTCTGTTATTGTTATTTTTCATTTTTAACGTCCTTGCTAGTTACATCCACAACCGCCACCAGCAGTGCTAGTGCCGCCAGACGAGGCTTCTTTACTAAAATAGACTTGCTTGTTCATTGCGGCCTGCATGCTATCCGGCTGCCAATTCATTTCAGGCTTAGCTAAATTACCTTTTTCCCATGGCTTAACGTTAGCGCAAGCGCTAAGCAAGAGGCATAGGGCGAGTAAACTCATTAAGGAAAGTTTCATAAGAGTCCTTACGTTATTGTTATTAGTGCTTATAAATTAAATGATGTCTTAGTTATTGGCGCACAAGCGCATTAATTTGCTTAACTATTTTGTCTTTAGTTTTACTCTTAAACCCTAGGTGGGTTGCGACGATTTTGCCATCGCTATTGATCAAAAAAGAGGTCGGCATGGCCATAACATTAAATGCACTAGCCGCCTTGCCATTTTGGTCATGCAAGAGCGTGAAGTCAGCTTGTTGCTGTTTTAAAAACGTTTCGGCATCGTCTTTAACTTCATCAACACTAATAGCGACCACTTCTACTCCTTTATCTTGATATTTCTGCTGTAGCTCCTGCATAAATGGGAAGGATTTTTTACAAGGTCCACACCAAGATGCCCAAAAGTCTAAATAAACAATTTTACCTTTAAATTGCGCTAAACTGGTTAACTGACCATGGGTTAAACTAGGTAGGTTGATAGGGGGCGCTTGTTTAGCTTGAGCACTGCCAACCAGACAAAAAATGACAATAGCACCCAGCTTACTTAAATTTTTTAATTTATTTAACAAGATAAAGCGGTTCAAGAAGATAACGCAGTTAAAAAGCAACATAACTCATCAATTATTTATTTCAATTAACCTATAAGACCTAGACAACTTGCAAACTATTTCGTGGATCATTTAATTGTGCGGTTTGTTGACTCGAGGCAAACAGATCAAGTTGGCTTTCTTCTCGTAACGGAAAGGCGCTACTAATAACCCCGTGATCAACACCAAACAATTTGCGCCCTGCTGCCATTACATCTTTGGGTAAAATGATAATGCCATTGTTATCATCACGTTCAAGTGTTACTGGGTTTATCTTTAAAGCATTGTGACCTTCATCTGTCACACCAACCACACGATTACCCCATGAGGCATTTTTTTGCATAAAGATGGTACTCCCTATAGGCCAATGATCTTTACCATTACTGTCGTTATATCTTGGCGTACGCCCAAAGTCTGAAGCAATCACCACCACCAACCTGTCGGCGATGTTTGCAGCTTCTGCCTGCTCCCACAAATAATCAACGCCTTGGGTTAAGTAGCTAAGCTCTGTGCTATGTAGGTTATCGTGATCATCATGGGTATCAAACCCCCAAACGATCATATCGGCACTGGCACTCACACCGGAAATAAAGCTAGCCACAGTCACATCAACTTGCTGCTGAAACTGCCCCAATGAAGTGTTGTCGTAGTCACGACCTTGTAACACGGCTAAGTTATCGCGTAAGTCACCTAAAATAGCTCCGTTGGTCACTGAAGAGCGAAACACTTGGCGATTATATTGCTGGCGCGGGGTTAGATTAGTGGCATCAGCCAACCTAGTATTGCGTGCTTGATGATAATTTAACACTCGTTGCCAATCTGCTGATGGAATATGGCTAGTGGTAGGGTCCCAGCGCTGGCCGTTAGGATTAATAATATTAATCAGGGCACTGGGGTTATCTAATCGACTACTGCGGATCAAGCGTGCAGTTTCGCCGTAACCACCATGGTTAACATAAGCAATGGGTAAATCCGGTGCATGAATTGACGCAGCTAACGCGGTTAAACTAGGATACCCTTCTGCAAGGCGGCCACTAAAGTTATGCACGACGCCAGCATCGTGCGAATTTGTTTGCGCATCCACGCCATTGACTACCATCATATGTTGGTAGTATTTATCGAAAAATGCTTGGTTATCAGCAAACGGGGCGTAGCGTATATTACCTGCAGTTTGAATATCACCGGTACGCGCCCAATGATTAATTTCTGCTTCTCCGGGGACGTTCAACTTGGGATCACAAAAACTAGTTACATCCCATCCCCCTTGAGCTTGCACAACAACATAATAATTACCCGTGTAATCTTCTGGTGCAGCAAAAAGGTTAAACGATGGCGCAATACCTGTAACTAAACCAGCAGAGGCGCTCATTTTTAAAAACTGTCGACGATCCATATTATTATCCTCTGCTTATTCGTGAATATACCGGTAGTCCATCATTAAATAGGCGGTTACTGTGCGCCAAGCGGTTAAAATACCATTCGGATCACTACCATCAGACCAATGCTCTAACCGGCAGTGTGAACCCTCTTCGGAAATATGGCGCCAAGCATTTTGTTCATTTATTCGGCGGTTTTTATCCTGCCAAGTATCAATAAACAATTGATACGTATGAGTTAACTCAGCGGAGCTTAAACTCAAATTTTCGCCGAGTAATAATTGGTGAAGCGATAATATTTGTTGTTTTATGGCTAACGTACCATTCGTTTCAGCGTTGGGATCCGTATCTTTTAGTTGCACTAAAATTTGCGCGCTCTCATCTCCGGCTTGCTGACCATAGGCTTGAATTTGAATATGGTAGTTACCCGTAACAGCAGTAAAATTGGCTATTATTGAGCTGGTTGCACACAAGGTAACATCGTTTTCTGCCTGCTGAGCTGCATTAAAACTTTGGTAGGCACAACCACCTTGTGTCGTCACTTGATTGGTTGTGTCTGCAATTAAAGTTCCGAGGTAGTCATCAACAATAATTTGCTGATTAGGTCCTGTGATAGTCAAACGATTAAGCACTAAGTTTCTATCACCTAAGGTTTCGGACCAAAAGTCATTGGTAAAAGTTAAGCTCAGTACCTTTTCACCGGCCTGCACATTGGCTTGCAAATCAATAGTCTGCATTTGATTAGCGGAATCTGCGTCAACAAAGGTTTGTAAGGCGGTTTCGATACCCGGCTCTGTCACTGTCTCGACCGAGTTAAACAAATGTCGTTGGCCTTGCGGTTGTTTAAAATCATTAATGACGATAGGGCATGACGCTTCCACCGCATGAGTGGTAGCAACACTTGTCATGACTGAGCTAACTTCTCGTGCGCGCTCTGTCACATTATCTGAATCAATGCCACCATAATAAATACGATATTCCTCTAGTAATGAGTTGTTTTCTTGCCAATCACTTACCCCCCAATCAAATCCAGTTAGGGCTTTGGTTTTAGCGACTAGTTCTTCCGGTGTTAAAAGCTTTTCAGCGCCCACATTTGCTAATTCGATTAAACGGTCGTTTGTCATTACGTCATGACTCGCGGTTGCCCTAAACCAATTGCTGACGATCATATCAGCCAACAAATCTTTTAAGTTTAAGTTGTTGGCTCGAAAATCGGTTGCTAATTCGCCAATAAACCGTGTTTGAGCATCAAACAAATTGCGCTTCGCGCTATAATCCGCATCACTTTCACTTTGCGGCGCAGTGGCTGCTGCCGTGCCATATATGGTCGGCCACCAAAACTTAATCGTTGCTTCGGCAAATCTATCGTCGTTAACTATTTGCTGTGCAGCCCAAGATAAACTTGATGTGGCATCAGGCGCATCACTGCCATTAAACCCTGGGGTGCGCATATCGCCGTACCAAGAATCGCCTTGTTGGTATAGCTCGTTACGAATATCGCGCCCTAAATCTTCATCCCACAGCCATTTATAAGAATGCGGTAATGAATCTTGCCCGCCAACTTGATCACGGTAAAAACCTTCATCACCATAGTTCTGATATGCACCAGCTAATGGATCTAACGTTTGGTGACATACACTACAATTTTCGTTATTCAATGTTGGGTTATTGGTATCTGCCAAGGCATCTGGATCCATCGTTCGGCTAGCAGATTGCTCGATATCAAAACCTAAGAAATGGAAATAGGTCCAACGGCTACGCGCGCGATTACGATTAGTTGCGGTTGACGGGTAGCGTTTTAAAAATGACAAGGTGTTAAGTACACCGGCATGCGGAAAATCTGTGACCAAACCTTGTTCATTGTATTCAAGAACGCGTAATTCTTCATTCCAGCCAAATGTTTGCCAATCAGCCATGCGCACATAACCTTTATCTTGCGCCGGCAGCCACTGCTCCGTAGTGGTTGAGAAATCAGCATCCGTTAGCATAATTTCATCGGTCGCTGCATTTACCATAGTATAATTGGCGGTTAATATTTCAGAATAAGGCCGGTCATTTTCCACCACATAAGCAATTAACTCTAACGGAGCGCGAGCAAGGCCATAGTTAATAGCCCAATTACGCTCGCGGGTTTGTTGACGCCTTTCATCTGAATCTTCACCTTGATATTGCTCGGCTAAATCAAATAACCAATTGGTATATTCTGGGTAGCGACTGTCTAAACCATTAATTAAACCGCGCCATGGCACTAGCCATCTATCGGTCAGTAATTTGTCGTTAGCTCCGCGCAGAATAAACTCATGAAACGCATCACCTGTCATTAAACCGCGAATTGTTGCTTTTAGTTCTTGTTCACTGCTGCCTTGTACCGCTGCATACTCAGCACTGGTAGGCTGCCGTCCCGCCAAAATCAATGCTGCTCGTTTGAGTGTACTCAAGTTATCTTCAAAGCTAACCCCATCAAAGAAAGGGCGCGCTTGGCTTGGTGGGGCATCAACTTGTCCACCTAGCGCCACGAGATATTCACGTAAAGCGTTATATTCAGTATCGTTTGAGATAAAAATAACACTGCCACCATGGCCATTTAACCCCTGAATTTTATTAAGAATTAACTGCGCATTACTGTCATCTTGCGCAATAAACGATGCAAAGACTTGATGATTATGAAGCAAATGTTGTGTTTCACTAGCGCTGATAAATTGAATGGCAGTTGATTCGGCAGTTCCAGACTCTACATGACAAGTCACGCAACGATTTTGCACTACAGGTTGCGAAATTGTGTCGTTAAATAATATTTGTTCTGCGGTTAACGCTATGTCGTCGTTCGTTTCGCCCGATGACGCGTCGCCATCATTAGGTTGGTCATTGGTGCTATCATTTGTTGTGTCGTTACTAGCGTCACTATTTGTGTCATCGCCAGCATTATCATTTGAGCTATCGCCACTGTTGCCGCTATTATTACCATCAATTGGAGCGTCATCTATTGGTGTATCATCTATCGGAGTGTCAGTATTGCCATTCTGTGGATCATTATTATCTGGGTTCTCATTAGAACTATTATCACTCGGTTGATCGCTAGGTAAACTATCTATTTGTGCACCTAATGCTGTCAAGTAGGCACGCAATGCTAAATTCTGCTCACTACCCACACTAAAAATAATGCCACCACTATGAGTAATATCACCCTGGGTTTTATTTAAGATGAGCTGAGCATTAGCAATATCCTCCGCTAAAAAATCCACTAAAGTTTGATGATTAGTGGTTAAATATCCCTGTTGACTGCTCATTACAAACTGCAACCGAGTCGTATCGGCGACACCGCCATCTACGTGACATGTAATGCAACGAGATTGCACCACAGCCACGGATAATGTGTCGTTATACAATACCTGTTCAACACTGAGTGGTGGGGTATTTTGATCCGGCGCTGAACTATCGTCTCCAGTACTGTCATCCCCTGTAGCATCATTCCCTGTACCATCACCTCCAATACCGTCCGCGCTACCATCATTTGGCTGAGCGTCTGCAGTCAGTGTACCGCCAATATCGAGCAGGTATTGTCTAAGCGCTGTGAATTGAGCTGAATCAGATGAGAATATTTGCCCGCCGCTATGTCCCAGTCGCCCTTGCACTTTATCTAATACTAATTGTGCATGGTTTGCTTGCTGGTTGATCAAATTGATAAACTGATTGTGATTGCTAATTTGATGATCTGGCGCTTGATGATCGCTTTGCTGACTCGAAACAAACAACAAACGCGTTGTACTGGCGATGCCAGTTGCGACATGACAAGCGATACAACGCGCCTGTACTACAGGCTGGGAAATTAAATTATTGAATGTGATTTGCTCAGGAGTCAACTCTTGTGGCGGGTCGCTCGGCGTTGCATTTCCATCATTGCCATTGTCTGTATTAGCGTCTGTACCAGTGTCACTCGAATTAGCATCTCCTAAATTATCTCCACCAGCACTATTATCATCGCTCGAACTATCATCACCAGTTGACGGCTGCATTGATGAGCCACCATCACTATTGGTATTGTCACCCGTGTTAGTATTACCTTCTCCACTGTTACCATCAGCACTATTACCGCTATCATCGCTCTGGGGCTCATCCGGTTCTTGAGTTACGCAACCTGTACACTCTTGCTTTAGCATGCCAACAAAGGTGGTAAAGTGTTGTAACTCAAGGCTGTTGAGCGCTAATTGCACGCCCCCCAAATGACTCACTTGGCCGCTTGGCTTTTGCAATAACAATTGCTCACCGGTAGGAACATTTAGCGCGAAATCTTTTAGCGCTTGCTTATTAAATAAATCAGTTGTTGCAGAACCTGCTGCAGCTTGCACACTAGCATCAAGCAAAATCAAGCGCGAACTAGCGGCAAAGCCATTGGCCGTATGGCAAGAAATACAAGACGCAGCTATGATATTTTGCGCGATGTTTTGCTGATAATAACTCAGTGTCTGGACTGGCGTTATAGCTTGTTCTGAAGGCGGCGCCGTTGGCGGCTCACTATCTGGCGTAGCATTGCCATCACTTGGGGGATTATTGTTTGGTTGCTGACCAGCGTTTTGGTTATTTTCAGGTGTTTGGTTATTTTCAGGTGTTTGGCTAACATCACCACTGGTTTCACCGCCACCACCACAGCCTGTGATGTAACCAAGCATAACCAATACGAGTGCTATTTTTATCATTGTTTTAGGCAACATTTTAATCAACTCGGTACAACTTTATCCGACACAAACAGCATAGCTTAAATTTTCATGGGAAAGCTGTGCTTTAATTCACAAAATGCAATAAACCTTGATTGTGGGTAACTATTCATTATCTCAAGCAACGGGTTTCTACATCTACAAATTACAACAGAATAAGCTGTAACTATTCAGCGTGTTTGTAAATAGAGCTAAATTTTTACCACAGGTATAAAAAATTACCGTCATACCTGAGAAATCAGGTATCCAGCGCCTTTGTTAAAGTAAATTCAATTCTGTGTACAGTACAAAGTCGCTAGATTACCGCATTTGCAGGTTTCTTGTTCCTGACGAAACCTAAGTACCTACGTCCTGTAGGCACGGCAAAGACGAGAGTAAATAGCAAAACCATAGCCTGTAAAACCAATAACGCTGAATACTTGTAGTAGGCGAGACTTGGCTTCCAAGCCCCTACTTTTGGTAGTCTTGCTCTTTTGGGCAGGAAAGTTTGCAGGCTCTGCAAGCATAAATGCTCACCTACAAAAGAAAGGTTTGCAGGCTCTGCAAGCATAAATGCTCACCTACGAGAGAAAGGTTTGCAGGCTCTGCAGGCAGGAAGTGCGACTAGGAAGCTGTCGCACTTGGATTAAAACTAGAGGTAGTATTTATTTTTGTAGTGCAACCAAGCGCTCAGTTGTGTCTTTTAAGCGCTGCGCCAACCCTTCAATCAAACGTAACGCAATACCACTATTACTTTTAATTAAGGCTTTAAATTTTTCTTCATCGTAAGCGAGTAAGCTCACGTCGGAATCAGCAACCGCTGTACAGGTCCTTACATCAGAAGTTAACAGTGCCATTTCACCAACAAACTCACCTTCACCTAAGGTCGCGATTTCCACCGTATTGTCAGCATTTCCTTTAGTCAAGCGGATCTGTCCGTGGCTAATCACATACATTTGACGGCCTTTTTCACCCTCTGTAAATAAAGTTTGGCCTTTGCGTAACTCAACCGTATTTTCCATGGTATCAATAAATCACTTAATCAATCGTTATTAACTAGCATAAATTGCCAGCAACTAGACTGCAACTAAAGCCTTTAAAACTCACCACAAAATTACAACAATTTGCGCATCGGATACCACATTATATCTGGACACTTAGTACCGACTTGTGGGGCTTTAACCGTTTCAAAACCTACTTGCTGCATGGCTTTAACTCTGTGCTGTGGACAATCCAATGCGATAGACTTGGCACCTAGATACGCAGCCTGTTCAATCCGACATTGAACTAAATTAGCTGCCACTCCCAAACCACGGTAGCCTTCATCTACAATTAAGCGATTAAATGAAGCGATTTTCTGTGGGTATAAATCATCTAACCCTTTATACAACTCACCTTCAGGTAAATCAGATAACGAATTGTGAATTGACAAGCGAGCGCTGGCAATAACTTGTCCTTCTACACTCGATAACCAGTGCCACGCCAATTCATCTTGCGCTTCAATCCACGTTTGCGCTTTTAATGTATTCGACATATTCATATTAGCCGTTCGCCATTGCTGAAAGCGGAATCGGCCAACACTCTCGATTAATCTTGTATACTCAGGGTGAGATACATCAAATTGCACAGTAACAACGTTGGCAATACGCGCCAATTTCACTTGTTGATCAACAACGGCTTCCATAATTTTTCCCTGTGGAATATTGCTATAAAGGTGTCCGACATAAATAAGCTAACGATTCATGGCGTTCCACCACATTAAGTTTATTCAACTCGTTTCACTCTAGGTCTTTTTAAGTGCTCCCAAATCACTCATTTTGCCAAGTAGATTGTAGTTTATTTAAAGTTAAAATAAACAGGGGTTTATGATTATTTAAATTAATACCTGAAAATTAATGTTTGAATAAAGGACTTGAGTAATAATAAAAGCACGACAATAAAAAATTCGTATAAAAAACACATGCAACCCACTTCGACAACCCAATCACAAACGCCGAGCTTAGCACCCAGTGAGTTACTGCAAGATGAAATTGACCAAGTTAATAAGGTTTATGAAATTATTATCGAGTTTTTTACCAATTATAGTTTTCAATTAATTGGTGCCATCATCATCTTCTTTGTTGGCTACTATATCGCCGGCAAAGTCAGTCGTTTCGTTCTCAAATTATGTGAAGGCCAAAGACTTGATGTCACTCTGAGTCGCTTTTTAGCCAATACTGCCAAAATGCTGCTAGTTGCTATGGTGCTAGTTGTCGCGTTAGGTAAACTCGGGATCAGTGTCACCCCGTTTATTGCTGCAATTGGCGCTGTTTCTTTAGGCGCTGGTTTGGCGTTACAAGGCTTACTAGCCAATTATGCAGCAGGCTTTAACATTATTCTCATTCGACCATTTGTGGTCGGTGATACCATTACCGTGCAAGGGGTTACTGGCATAGTTAAAGAAGTCTTACTGGCTTACACCATACTGGTTGATGAAGATGAAGTAGAAATAACCATCCCCAATAAACACATTGTCGGAGAAGTGATTCATAATTCCAAACATGACTCTTTGCTTGAACTCAGTGTCGGTATTGCCTATCAACATAACCCTATTGAAGTCGTTAAGTTAATTGAGTCAGCTATTTCACCGCTGAGTATTTGCAGTCAAGCTCGGCAACCGCAAGTCGGGATAGCCAGTTTTGGTGATAGCAGCATTAATTTGGAAATTCGTCTCTGGACACCAACTATTTCCTTGTATGCGGCAAAATTTGAAGCCTATGAAGTAATTTACCAAACCTTAGAAAAACATAATATACGGATCCCATTCCCGCAGCGCGAAGTTAAATTGGTTAATTCTCAATAGCTTCTATAATATAGTCAAAGCGATCAGGCTATAGGGAAAGCCGTCAAGCTTCGCCCCCATGAGCATATACTCTATATGTGATTGGGGAGAGTAAGCGCAGACAATGAACCATAAGGCCTGAGCGAGAAGACGATAGTTGCTAAACAAGCTAAATCGGAATAGGGTTAGCCCATCATTGATAGGATTGCATAACGACAATGGCCAAAAAAAGAAAAACAACACCCAAAATTGATGAACAGGCCATCTTTACTTGGAAAGGAGTGAACCGGCGAGGCGACAAAATTGCGGGTGAATTAGCCGCAGACTCAATTACCGCAGCCCGTTCACAATTGCGTAGTCAAGGTATCACGCCAAGTGTAGTCAAAAAAAAGCCAAAACAATTCTCTTTTGGTAGCCCGAGTATTAAATCATCAGATATTGCAGTTATTAGTAGGCAGTTAGCCACTATGCTTAGCGCAGGTGTCCCTCTAGTACAAGCGGTTGAGCTAATCTCCAAAGGCCATGACAATATGGCCGTTCGTAAGCTATTATCGGATATTAGCATTGAAATTTCCTCAGGTACTCCACTTAATGAAGCTCTGCGCAAACACCCTAAACACTTCGATGATTTATATTGCGATTTAGTACTAGCGGGCGAGCAATCTGGCGCTTTAGAAGGCATTTATGACCGAATTGCCACTTACAAGGAAAAAGCAGAAAATCTAAAATCCAAAATCAAAAAAGCGATGACCTATCCTATTGCTGTTCTGGCAATTGCAACTATCGTCACAATTATACTATTGATCTTCGTTGTCCCTCAGTTTGAAGAAATATTTTCTGGGTTCGGCGCTGAATTACCAGCGTTTACTCAATTAGTCATTGGCATGTCCGAAGCATTACAACACCACGGGCCTAAATTATTAATACTGTTAGGAATCGGACTATTTTTCTTTCTCAAAGCTTATAAAAATTCGCGTAAACTGCGTGATAGCCTAGATGGTTTATTACTAAAAATCCCCGTGGTCGGTATTATTTTAAATAAGGCCTCTTTAGCGCGCTTCGCTCGTACCTTAGCGACCACCTTTGCCGCTGGGGTCCCTTTAATTGAAGCACTTGATTCTGCTGCTGGCGCATCTGGCAATGCAGTGTACCGCAAGGCTATCCTCAGTATAAAAAACGAAATATCTGCCGGTATGCAAATGAACCTAGCCATGCGCAACACCAATTTATTTCCACCTATGGTGGTACAAATGGTACAAATTGGTGAGGAATCAGGTTCAATTGATAGTATGTTGAACAAGGTTGCCAATATTTATGAAGCTGAGGTCGATGATATGGTAGATGGCTTGTCTGCTCTTATTGAACCTATGATCATGGCCATTCTCGGTGTCGTGATTGGTGGCTTAATTGTTGCCATGTACCTACCAATCTTCCAAATGGGTAAAATTGTTAGTTAATATGTTTGAAAATATCTCTTTAATGTTTGTGCAGTACCCTGCCATTTGGGTGACGACAGCACTGCTAGTTTGCTTATGTATAGGTAGCTTTTTAAATGTGGTGATCCACCGCCTACCTAAAATGTTGGAAAAAGAGTTTTTATGTGAATGTCGTGAATATCTCACAGATGAACTAAAAAAACCTTCCAACGACCAACAAACAGACCAAACCTATAACCTAGTTAAACCTAATTCAACGTGTCCTAGCTGTAATACCGCCATTAAACCTTGGCATAACATTCCCATTTTCGGTTGGTTAACACTGCGAGGTAAGTGTGCCAATTGTCAAAATCCAATTTCAGTGCGCTACCCATTAGTAGAGTTGTTAACGGGTGTCACGGGTGCATTTGCGGCTTGGTATTTTGGTTACGGATTAGCCGCATTTGCCGCCATTATTTTTACTTGTTTAATCATTGCGATGACCTTTATTGATCTGGATAGTATGTTGCTACCCGATCAACTAACACTACCATTATTATGGTTGGGTTTATTAGTCAACTATCAGGCTATTTTTGTACCACTGCATGATGCGGTTTTAGGTGCAGTATTGGGCTATTTAGCCTTGTGGTCTATTTTTTGGTTATTCAAACTGGTAACAGGTAAAGAAGGCATGGGATATGGTGACTTCAAGCTTTTAGCCGCATTAGGTGCATGGATGGGCTATCAAGCTTTATTGCCGATTATTCTTATCTCTTCCTTTGTCGGGGCTGTCTTAGGCATTATCATTTTGAAAACACGTAAAGACGAAGAGCAGCGCATTCCTTTTGGTCCCTATTTAGCTATAGCCGGTTGGATTGCCTTTTATTGGCGCGACAATTTGATCCACTTTTATTTGCATAACTTTGTTTATTAAATGGGTTTATTAAATGAGCCTATTGATAGGTCTAATAAATGGCTAATTTAGTTATTGGATTGACCGGAGGCATTGGCTCAGGAAAATCCGCAGCCTGCCGTTTTTTTGCTGATAAAGGCATAGACATTGTCGATGCCGACATTATCGCACGCCAAGTTGTCGCTCCGGGTTCTCAAGCCCTAAAACAAATAAGCCAACGCTTTTCTGCTAGCATCATCACCTCGACAGGTGAACTCGATCGCCAACAACTGAGAAATATCGTATTCAAAGATGTAAAGCAAAAAGAATGGTTAAATCAGTTGCTGCACCCGTTAATTAGACAAGAAATGAGCAGTGCGGTTAACGCTTGTCAGTCAACCTATTGTATTTTAGCCATCCCTTTACTTATCGAAAACGAACTATTTGATTTAGTTAATCGAGTCGCGGTTATCGACTGTGAAGTGGAGCAGCAAAAACAACGGGCATTATTACGCGATAACAGCGATGCAACAGTTATCCAAGCTATCATTGACTCACAAGTCAGTAGGGAAGTCCGCCTAAAACATGCCAATGATATTATTGATAATTCAAAAGATTTAGACTATTTAGCTCAACAAATCAGCAAAATGCATGAATTTTATTTGTCATTAGTCTAAACTCTTGAAATAACTTGAGTTAAAAACTCTAAAACGCTAACAATATTCGAAAATCCGCTCGGTTCAAAGTTTAGAGCTTAAACAAAAACGCATAGGATGCGGACCAACGAATATACGTTTACACAATCAAAACTATAAATTTCGACATGGCGTATATAAAGTACGAATTTCCACTAAATGAAAAAGTCCGCACCTATTTGCGAATTGAACATTTAATTCAGCGAATGCATGCCAGCGCTCGAAACCTTGATGAGAAATCACTTCTGCATTTCTTTGAATCTTTATTTGCCGTAGCCGAAGTGATCGAGCGCGGTGATTTACGTGGCGACTTACTAAAAGATTTAGAAAAACATGAAAAGAATTTAGTTTCATGGTCGCAACACCCAGACATTGATTCTTCGGCTATCAACGGCTTGATCCAACAAGTCATGAATGCAACCAATAACCTCACTAAATCAGGACGTTTAGGTATAGAGCTAAAAGAAGATAAATTTCTTGGTTCAATAAAGCAAAGATTCGCTATTCCGGGCGGCACTTGCTGCTTTGACTTACCTCACCTACACTTTTGGCTACACACAGCCAGAGAAACCCAGCAAGCCGATATAGAAAAGTGGTTAAGCTATTTAAAAACCCTAGAGCAAGTGGTCGGCTTAGAATTAAAATTTGTGCGAGAAAGCGGGCGAGTCCAACAAGCGATCGCTGAAGGGGGCTCTTTCCAAGATGCCACCGGCAATACTGAATTAATTCAAATACAGCTAGAGCAACACTTTAAAGCTTACCCTACCGTCAGTGGCAACAAACACAGGTTTTCTATTCGCTTTATGCAGCTGTGTCCGGAACAAGGCAAAGCCGCCTGTGAACAGGATATACCCTTCACACTAGTTTGTTGTTAAAATCATTTTATAAATATCCACGTTTTCACTTGCGAGAGCTATGTTAAAAGTAAACTGCCCCACCTGCGATACTCAAGTCACTTGGTCAAAAGAAAGCCAATATAAACCATTTTGTAGTGAACGCTGTAAGTTAATCGACTTAGGAGAATGGTCAGAAGAAAGCCGAGTAATCAAGGGGCAGTCATTAAAACAATCTGTCACTGGTAAGGTCGATGAATTTGATATTGAAGAAGAACTGGCTAAGTTTAACCCTGATGGCGAAAGCTTTTTCCTTGAAGACTAAACATACTAGTACTCCGACACAAAAGTGATGACATGCTGAACTCGTTTTTATTAGCAATCTAAGTAGAAAAGCGTGCCAGATTAAAGGCAAGTTCCATTATAGAGCCGAATTTATTTCGGCTAACACAAGATTTGTCGATGTAAAATCGACCCTACAATTTAGCAAGTGGTTATAAATTCAACCGTTCAACACTTTTAGTTAAGATACTAACACTAGCACTGTTTCCAGAAAGAAATGATCAGTTGAATCACTCGCATAATTTACTATCACTAGTGATGTTTTTAGCCATATTTAGATTAAATAAACAACTTCAGGCTGAGCTTGTCGAAGTCTTATTACTTTCTAATTTACCGACACTTCGACTGCTTCGCGCTCAGTGTGAAAGTGATCACCAATGTTTTCAACAAATCAAAATTAAATTGAAAAGGCACTAGCGCCAAGCACGATTATCAGACTAACCCAGTGTTTGGTTAATAGCTTGTAGTATGGCTTGATTTGCTGCGGGAAATTCATAGTTAGCTAATTCGGCTACAGGTACCCAACGCACTTCTTGTCCTTCAACACCACGAGCTGATCCGGAAAATTGCTCAACTAACCAAGTATCTAATCTAACCTGCTTATCACCATAATCATGCTCGATTAAGATTAAAGGCTGACCGTGTTCAAGCTCTAAATCTACTTCTTCTTTAAACTCCCTCACTAGAGCCTTAAACGTCGATTCACCCAACTCAACTTTACCACCGGGGAATTCCCACAATCCGCCTTGATGCTGCTCTTTAGCGCGCTTAGCCAGCAAAATCTGCTTCTGCTCATTAACAACTACACCAACAGCAACATTGACAATTTTCATCGTTGTATTAACACCTTTAATAAACTCAATTTATACTCTTCTCGCTCAGGTCTTATGGTTCATTGTCAGCGCTTACTCGCCCCAATCACATAGTAGAGCATATGCTCATGGGGTCTCGAAGCTTGCCTGCATGGATGCAGGTAAGGGGCGAGAGCTGGACGCGGTAGCTTTGACGGCTTCCCCTAAAACCTGATCGCTTTGACTATATAAACAAAAATCGCCTCAAATGAGGCGATTTTTACAACTTAATAATTTTAGATACAGATTTATTAAGCCAGGCGACCATGGCAAGCTTTATACTTTTTGCCTGAACCACATGGACACGGATCATTTCGCCCTATTTTAGCGCCTTCCCTTACCATAGGACGGTCTGGAGTCGCATGCTCACCTTTGGTTAATTGATCAGCATTCTCATGCTCATACTGCTTTTGCATCGCTTGAGATTCACGACGCTGCTGCTCAACCGCTTCCGCGTCAGATTCATCACGAACTTGAACCTTAGATAAAATATTAACCACATCAAATTTTAACGCATCTAGCATTTGCGAAAACAATTCAAATGACTCACGCTTATATTCTTGCTTAGGATTTTTTTGTGCGTAGCCACGAAGGTGGATCCCTTGACGCAAATGATCCATAGCGGCTAAATGCTCTTTCCAATGCGAATCTAACGACTGCAACATAATACCTTTTTCAAATTGGCGCATAACTTCTTCACCAACATGATCTTCCTTCGCTTTATATTCGGCTAATATTCCTTCAACAATTTTCTCACGCAAAGATTCTTCGTATAACTTGTCGTCTTCTTCAAGCCATTTTTGCAGCGGCATATCCACCATAAAGTCTGCTTTTAAACGCTCCTCTAAACCTGGAACATCCCATAATTCTTCAACTGACTGCGGTGGAATAAAGCTATCAACAGTACGATTAATAACATCTAATCGAATATTATCGATAGTTTCTTTGATATCGCCTTCGTTAAGCAATTCATTACGCTGTTCGTAAACCACTTTACGCTGGTCATTGGCAACATCATCATATTCAAGTAACTGCTTACGAATATCAAAGTTACGCCCTTCAACTTTGCGTTGGGCATTTTCAATAGCGCGAGTCACCCAAGGGTGCTCTATCGACTCACCACGTTCCATACCCAATTTTTTCATTAAGTTAGAAACACGTTCCGAAGCGAAGATACGCATTAACGAATCTTCCATCGATAGATAAAAACGTGACGAACCTGCATCCCCTTGACGACCGGCACGGCCACGTAATTGGTTATCAATACGGCGTGATTCATGACGTTCAGTACCTATGATGTGCAAACCACCATTTTTTAATACTAAGTCATGCGTTTTTTGCCACTCTTCTTTAACCTGTTTAATTTGTTCTTCAGTCGGATTATTTAACTTTTCAAGTTCAGAGGCTAAATTACCGCCCAGTACTATATCGGTTCCTCGACCTGCCATGTTAGTGGCAATCGTTACAGCGCTCGGTTTACCGGCTTCAGCAACAATTTCGGCTTCTTTAGCATGGAACTTAGCATTTAGTACATTGTGCTTAATTTTGGCTTTCTTAAGCGCATTTGACAGGCGTTCTGAACTTTCGATTGATATTGTACCAACTAACGTTGGACGACCCGCTTCAACACAAGCTTTAATATCTTCTATGATAGCTTCAAACTTTTCTTCTTCGGTTAAATAAACCAAATCCGCCATATCATCACGAACCATAGGTTTATTAGTCGGCACAACAATCGTTTCTAGGCCGTAAATATGATTAAATTCAAACGCTTCTGTGTCAGCGGTCCCCGTCATACCGGCCAACTTGTCATACAAGCGGAAATAGTTTTGGAAAGTGATAGAAGCTAATGTTTGGTTCTCATTTTGAATATTAACGCCTTCTTTAGCTTCAACCGCTTGGTGTAAACCTTCAGACCAACGACGCCCTTCCATTGTCCGCCCTGTATGCTCGTCAACAATAACAATCTCACCATCTTTAATAATGTAGTCAACGTCCTTTACATACAAATGGTGCGCTCGCAATGCAGCATTAACATGATGAAATAATGCAATATTACTCGCCGCGTACAGTGAATCATCCGCTGCAATAATGCCTTGTTCTTTTAATATTTCTTCAACACGCTCTTGACCACGTTCAGTTAAATGGACTTGCTTGGATTTTTCATCAACCGTGAAATCACCTGTGCTTTCAACGCCTTCTTCGTCTTCTTTGTCCTGTTGCTCAAGCATAGGTACAACAACATTTAGGCGTTTATACATCTCAGAACTGTCTTCCGCTGCTCCCGAAATGATTAAAGGCGTACGCGCTTCGTCAATTAAAATTGAATCAACTTCATCAACTACCGCAAAACTTAAATCACGTTGTACTCTGTCTTGTGGACTAAAGGCCATATTGTCGCGCAAATAATCAAAGCCAAACTCGTTATTGGTACCATAGGTAATATCGGCTGCATAAGCTTCGCGCTTTTGTTGCGGATCAAGACCAGGAATATTACAACCAACCGTTAAGCCTAAGAACTCAAACAAAGGTCGACTCCAGTCAGCGTCACGCTTAGCCAGATAGTCGTTAACCGTCACTACATGCACAGATCCACTTAATGCATTTAGGTACGAAGGTAGCGTCGCCGTTAACGTTTTACCTTCACCTGTACGCATTTCTGAAATTTTACCTTGATGTAAAATCATGCCACCAAGCATTTGCACGTCGAAATGACGCATACCAAATACTCGTTTACTGGCTTCACGTACCACAGCAAACGCCTCAACTTGCAATTGCTCAAGTGTTTCGCCTTTGGCTAAACGTTCTCTAAATTCTGCTGTTTTCGCTTTTAGCTCGTCATCAGATAAAGCTTCAAGACTAGGCTCTAGTGCATTGATTTGATCGACGACTTTTTGCAGCTTCTTTAAAACCCGATCATTACGACTACCAAATACCTTGGTCAAAATTTTTGTGATCATGAAATTACCTTGGAATTCACGCATCCATGGTTAGATAAGTTTCTGCGTGATTATTTTAATTTTTATCTCGACGGTAAACATACTTAAGCGGATCAACTTGCTTACCGTTTTTCAATACTTCGTAATGAACATGCGGCCCTGTCGAGCGACCTGTACTGCCCAATACACCAATTTGCTGGCCTTTAGTAACAACGTCACCTAACTTGACCAAAACTTTTTTATTGTGACCATAGCGAGTCCGCAACCCATCACCATGCTCTATTTCTACTAATTGGCCAAAGCCATATCGTTTTCCAGCCCAAGTGACAACACCTGCACCAGTAGCAATTACTTTATTACCCTCTTCACCGGCAAAGTCTATTCCTTTATGCATAGCGGGCAAACCACTAAACGGATCTTTACGCATACCATAATACGAAGACAACCAACCACTATCGATTGGCCGACCAGAAATATAACTCTGCTGATCTATATCGTGGTTACGTAGCACAGATTCAAGTAGTCCAAGCTGCCTTTCTTGCTCATCAAGGTCTTTTAATAAGCTATCAATGTCGGTAATTAAAGAATGGGGGTGTTCACTTGGCAAGTTTGCTAAAGAAACTTCACTTACCGGCCCACCTGTTGCAGGGGCTAATTCAAAATTAAACTCATCACCTTCAAGCTTCGCCTGAGCTTGAACGCCAGCACCTAACGCATTCACTCTCAGCATTTGTGACTGTAACTCACCTAATTTAAGTTTAAGTGCAGCTAATTCAATTTGGGTTTTTTCTTTTAATTGCGTGACTTGGCGCTTTTGCTCTACTAACAAACCACGCGCTTCACGAATATCTTGTAATCTATCTTTATCGGCTGAACCCAATAACCAAGAAACAAGGTATAATACTAATAGAGCCGTTGTAAAAATAACCGATAGTAAAGCAATCCAATGGCGTCGATCTAATCGCCATTCGAGTTCGATATTGTGTTTTTTATAATAAATCGAAAACGCCATTACTAACTATATTCTCAACACGTAAAAAAGATGAAACGTCGACCGAAATCAATAGAGCAGGTATTAAATGAAACCTGGCCAAATAGTCAATTTTCAGCCGCACAAAAAAAAGCTGATTATAACAGCCAGATTGAACGCGAGCTAGCGCTTTGCCTGCCCAAAGAATGGCAGGATAAAGTAATCGTACAAAAATATCAAAATGGGATATTACACTTAGGGTTAACGAGTGCCGGATTAAAGATGCGTTTTAACGCGATACGCTTAGATTTACTCAGCCATTTAAGACAGTCTATACCGGATCTGGTCAGCATATCAGACAGCATAGTTGTAACAACTAGCTCACCAATAAGCAATCACAGTAAAAGTAGCTCTGCCGAATCAGCGCATCAAAAGCACCACTCTCTATCTGACAATTCGGCACAAACTCTGCTCAAAACCGCAGAGCAATTACCTGACAATCTAAAACAAGCGCTACAAGGGTTGGTAAAGGCGTCACGAAAACACTAAAGTAAAATAAAAGGTAATATAGGTAGGCTTGCCGAAGCCGAGTTTGTCACTCGGCTAAGCTATATAAATAAGCTGATTAAACAGCTTGTGCAGGTAAAAATTGCAGAGGCGCTTGTGATTCTTCGGTATATTCAATCCATTGCCAAGCATCTTGGTTTTCTACAATCGCACGTAGCAATACATTATTTAATTCATGCCCCGATTTATGCGAGCGCATCTCACCCAATATAAAGTGGCCAGTCATGAACATATCGCCGATAGCATCTAGGATCTTGTGCATCAAAAACTCGTTGTCATAACGCAAGCCATTGGCGTTTAGCACTTGGAATTCATCCAAAACTACCGCATTGTCAAAGCTACCACCTAATGCCAAATTCAACGAACGTAGGTATTCAAAGTCTTTCATGAATCCAAATGTTCTGGCACGGCTGACTTCGCGAATATACTCATCACTTGATAATTCAAATACACAATGCTGTTTAGTTGCCGCAATCGCAGGGTGATTAAAATCAATACCAAAATCAAGTTTAAAACCTTGGTAAGGAACAATTTCAGCCCACTTATCATCCAGTTCAACTCGAATGGGTTTATTAATTTTAATATAACGTTTTGGAGTACTTAGCTCTTGGATCCCAGCTTCTTCTATTAAAAAGATAAATGGGCTAGCACTGCCATCAACGATAGGTACTTCATTGGCATCTAATTCAATAATGACATTATCAACACCTAAACCAGCCAAAGCTGACATTAGATGCTCAACTGTTGAAATCGCTATACCTTGCTCGTTAGTCATACAGGTACACATGCGAGTGTCTGTCACCGCGAAAGGACTAACCGGAAAGTCGACTACAGGTTCGATATCAACGCGACGAAAAACAATACCTGTATTAGCTGGAGCTGGCAGTAAGGTCATAGTTACCTTCTCACCTTTATGCAAGCCAACACCGGTCGTTTTAACGCTGTTTTTTAAAGTTCTTTGATAATTCATCAATATTTAATCTTATTTATCCAGATTAATAGAGCCCAAGGCTCGATGGTAATATTGTGTATAACTTAGTTTACCACATTCACCATTAACACAGTAATGCTGGAACACTTCTCAAACTATAAAAAGTGGTTAAGCGTCACAGAATTCAAGATAAATAACCATTTACCTTTAAATTCACCACTAAAGTTCTCCAACGGAGAAACCCGCGTATGGCTAAGCCATACACGGGAAAGTAGTAAGTAGATTGTGATTGTTAGGCAATCAGCCTTGCAGATTAATCTGCTTGTTTACGTAAAAACGCAGGTACGTCCAAATAATCTAAACTTTGCTGTTGTCCTGGTTGAGACGCTGGTGTTGATGCAGCAACAGGATCCGCCACGCGAGATTCCAAATTCGCATTCATATCAACAGCAGCCGAACCCACATTAGCCACTCTAGGGACAGAAACAGGTTCAATTGCAGGTTTACTTGGTGATACCAAAGAAATATCAGGCTTACGATCGCCAATACCTGTCGCAACCACAGTAACGCGTAATTCTTCACTCATTTCAGGATCGATAACAGCACCAACGACAACCGTAGCATTTTCAGATGCAAAGGCTTTTACTGCATTACCAACCGTTTCAAATTCTTCAATGCTAATATCCATGCCCGCAGTGATATTAACTAGGATGCCTCGCGCGCCGGCTAAATCAACGTCTTCTAATAAAGGAGATGAGATTGCCATTTCAGCCGCTTCTTCTGCACGGTCTTCACCTTTAGCGACACCTGTACCCATCATTGCGGTACCCATTTCCGACATCACTGTACGTACGTCGGCAAAGTCAACGTTAATTAAACCTGGGCGAGTAATGAGCTCGGCAATACCTTGCACCGCACCAAATAACACGTCATTGGCTGCCTTAAATGCATCCAACAAAGAAGTGCCTTTACCTAACACTTTCAATAACTTGTCATTAGGGATTGTGATTAACGAATCAACACTTGCCGCTAACGCATCAATACCTTGATCGGCATAAGCCATACGCTTACGACCTTCAAATGGGAATGGTTTAGTTACAACAGCAACCGTCAAAATACCCATTTCTCGCGCGACTTCGGCAACGACAGGTGCTGCACCCGTACCCGTACCACCGCCCATACCTGCGGCAATAAAAATCATGTCTGCGCCATTGATCACATCGCGGATCGCGTCACGATCCTCTTCTGCACTTTGACGACCGATTTCAGGGTTAGCACCTGCACCTAAACCTTTAGTCACATCACGACCTAAAACAATCTTGTTTTCAGGCGCTAACTGTGAATTTCTTAAGGCTTGCGCGTCCGTATTTGCGGTTAAAAACTCGACACCTTCAATGGTGTGTTCAACCATATGCTCAATGGCGTTACCGCCACCTCCACCGACACCAATAACTTTGATGACAGCTTCATCAGCTTGCTCACTCATTAAATCAAACATGACTCTCTCCACTTACTTACTTTTTTATGTTTATTCCCAAAACGAAATTTCCAAATTTAGCTTCCACGCTTGTCACCCCAAGGCAACAACCGCGACTAAAACTCACCTTTAAACCAGCTATGAATGCGTTGCCACAAGCCAGCCGAGCTATCTTCAACTCGGTTGGCATACTGGTTATTTATTTGATCTTTACCGTAATGCAACAAACCGATAGCCGTTGCATAACTCGGATCATCTACATACTCAGTTAACCCTTTAAGATTAACTGGGCTACCTAAACGAACCGGCATTTGAAATAAGTCTTCGGCAAACTCGACAGCACCTTCCATTTTGGCCGTGCCACCGGTCAAAACGATCCCTGCTGCTATTTTATCTTCTAAGCCGCTTTTACTGATCTCTTCGCGAACCAACTCAAATAACTCTTGGTATCTAGGTTCGACAACTTCTGCCAAAGTGTGGCGCGACATAGAACGCGCTGGTCGCCCACCTACGCTAGGCACTTCAATACTTTCTTCTATGCTAACCATGTGGCGCATTGCGCAAGCGTATTGCACCTTTAATTGCTCCGCATGACTCATCGGCGTACGGAAAATTTGCGCAATATCTTTAGTGACTTGATTACCCGCAACGGCAATAACCGCGTTATGTCGTATAGCACCATCCACATAGATAACTAAATCAATAGTGCCGGCTCCAACATCAACAACAGCAACCCCAAGCTCTTTCTCGTCATCTGTTAGCACTGAATCACTGGACGCAATTGCCGAGAACACCAAATCATCAACGCGTAACCCGCAACGTTCAGCACACTTAACAATATTTTTTGACATGTCGTCAGCACAGGTCACTAAATGCACTTTAGCTTCTAAGCGCACGCCCGACATACCAATTGGGCTTTTAATCCCTTCTTGAATATCAACACTGTAATCTTGAGGCAAAACATGTAGTACCCGACGTTCAGCTGGCAAATGCACTGACTTGGCGGTATGGATCACGTTATCCACATCATCTTGTGTCACTTCATGCTCACTGATCGGCACCATGCCATTTTCATTTTGGCACTGGATATGTCGACCCGATATCGCGATATAAACCGACGATATTTGGCAGCCTGACATCAGTTCAGCTTCTTCAACAGCTCGCTGAATCGATTGAATAACTAGGTTAATGTCATTCACACCACCTTTATCCATACCTCGCGATGCATGACTACCGACACCCACGACACTCACCGCACCGTCTGGTAAAACTTCACCAACGACAGCGACGACTTTCGCTGTGCCTATGTCCAATCCCACTATTAAATTTCTGTCCGTCACCTTAGACATAATCAACTCTGATCTTCATTATTCTGTTTTAATCCAACCGCAAACCCAGTGTCATAACGCAAGTCGACATAATCTAAATTATGCGCCCGCTTCAACTGCGGGTAATGTTGCAAAAATCGCTGACTTCTATTAAGCCAATCTTCTCGTCCTAAATTAAGCTTAACCCCGTCTTTTAGCGTTATTTGCAGAGCATGCCGTTCAGACAGCGACATTTCGTTAATGGTTACGTGATACAAAGCCATTAACTCACTTAACTTTTGATAGGTTTCTAATACTTGATTTTCGTCCCCTTCTGGGCCAAATAACCAAGCTAACTCTCGTTGTAACCTATCCGTATCTGCTTGAAATACATCACCATATTCATTTAACAAAAAATCCCCGTTCCAATGTACTTGTGGATTTTGCTCTGTAATGTAAATTTTCAATCTATTCGGCCACTCTTTGCGTACCGATACGCTGTATATCCAATCCAGCGCTTCTAATTGCTGCTGCGCTTTATCGACATTTAATGCAAAAAAACTTTGACTCATTTGCAACTCTAACGCTTGCAACACATCTTGCTTAGTCAAATAGTCTTGCTGCCCTTGAACGACGATTTGCTTAACCGGTAAGCGATTTTCATCAACCAGCCATTCACTGACATATTCAATTAACCACAGTGAGCCAATCAGTACCCAAAAGAAAAACACTAAACCAGCCCAAAACGGCCAACCGGCTTGCTCAATTTGTTGCCGCAACTCAGGCATTTTGGGCTTTTGAGTCGCTTGTGTTTTTTCTACGCCCATTACGCAAAGCCTGCGTTACTTCGCCGAATCTAATATTCGACAAACAAGCTCAGCGAAGTCGATACCTTTAGCTTTCGCCGCCATAGGAACCAAGCTTTTTTCTGTCATCCCTGGAACCGTATTGGCTTCTAATAAATAAAACTGTCCGTCTTGATCTCGCATGACATCGACTCGCCCCCAGCCTTCCGCAGAAACCGCAGCAAACGCCTGTTTCGCCAACGCCTGAATATGTGCTTCATCCGCTTCATTTAAGCCACTCGGACAAAAGTACTGGGTAGAGTTTGCTAAATATTTAGCTTCATAATCATAAAATTCATGCGGCGTTTGCATGCTAATACTCGGCAGCGACTCTTGCGCTAATATGGCAACTGTGTATTCAGGACCATTAATAAATTGCTCAACTAAAATGTCACAATCGTAATCTGCGGCTTTTTCTAATGCGCTTTTTAACCCTACAGCCGTATCGGCCATACTCATGCCAATACTCGAACCTTCTTTCGCCGGCTTAATAAAAACCTTGCCATTCAAACGTTCCAGTATTGCTTGGTAATCGACACCAGCGACTTGCTCGCGCTTAACCATTACGAATTTAGCAGTTGGTAAACCTGCACTTTGCCAAACTTGTTTGGTTAAAATTTTGTCCATGCTCAATGCAGAACCCAGCACACGTGAGCCGGCATAGGGAATTTGCAAGTACTCTAAAACGCCCTGTATAACACCGTCTTCTCCACCGCGACCATGCAACGCATTAAACACACGCTCAAAACCCAGTTCTTTAAGTTTCAATGGCGATATCTGCTGAGTATCAAATAGGTGCGCATCCACACCAACACTGATTAATGCCTGATGAACCGCAGTTCCTGATTTAATTGATACGTCGCGTTCTGCTGAAGTCCCGCCATAAAGAACAGCGACTTTGCCAAATTTTTCGCTCATGCTGATACTCCGTGTTCAAGCATAGCTTGATGTTCAAAATTCAAACTAACTAGCAATTTGGCAATGCCACCAATATTACCCGCACCTTGCGTTATCACAACATCCCCTGCACGTAAGGTTTTTGCTAAACTTGCTGGTAACATATCTGGCTTTGCAACATAAATAGGTTCAATTCCCGCGCGTTGACGTATCGAGCGACACAAAGACCGACTATCAGCCCCAGGAATAACCGCTTCGCCAGCACTGTAAACTTCAAGCAAACACAATTCGTCAACCTGCCCCAACACATCAACAAAGTCTTCATACAAATCGCGAGTACGGGTATAACGATGAGGTTGATAAGCCATAACTAAACGACGTTCAGGATAAGCCGCACGCAAAGATTGCAATGTAGCAGCGACCTCTGTCGGGTGATGCCCATAGTCATCAATAAAATCAATTTCACCACCTGCCACACTAAACTGGCCATGATGTTCAAAGCGACGCCCTATACCTTCAAACTTATTAAGCGCAGCCAGAATGACATCATCCGCTATCCCTTCATCACAAGCGACTGCAATAGCGGCCGTGGCATTCAATGCGTTATGACGCCCCGGCAAATTCAACTTAACCTTAATCGCCGCTTTTTGAGGCCGCAATACCGTAAACTGGGTCGCTTTACCCGCTTGGCTAAATTCGGTAATTCGATAATCCGCCAATGATGAAAATCCGTAACTTAAATAGTTACGTGCAATTTTCTGAGCCATTTCAACCACAACGTCATCGTCAAAACACAATACCGCCATGCCGTAAAAAGGTAGGTTATGCAGAAAATCAACATAAGTTGATTTCATATTTTCAAAATCGCCGTCATAGGTATCCATATGATCCGGTTCGATATTGGTAACAACCGAGATCATGGGTTGCAGGTGCAAAAATGAAGCGTCAGATTCATCCGCTTCCGCGACCAGATAACGACTTTTACCTAATCTAGCGTTAGTGTTAGCACTGTTTAAACGCCCGCCAATAATGAATGTTGGATCCAGCTCGGCCTCTGCGAAAATACTGGCAATTAAACTAGTGGTTGTCGTTTTACCATGCGTGCCTGCCACCGCAATACCATGGCGGTAGCGCATTAATTCCGCTAACATTTCAGCACGTTGGATAACTGGTATACGATTTTGCTTAGCCGCTACCACTTCTGGGTTATCTTTTGCTACCGCACTCGAGATAACAACAACATCAGCTCGGCTAATGTTGTCTGCTTGATGACCAATCATAATGTTGGCCCCCATCGCACTTAAACGTTGGGTATTGGCACTTTGCGTAATATCAGAGCCAGAAACCTGATAGCCGTCAGTGAGTAATACTTCGGCAATACCACACATACCCGAGCCACCTATCCCTATCATGTGGATAGATTGCACTCGGCGCATTTCTGGTATTTTAAATTCAGATACTTGACTCACATTTACCTCTAACTTACTAAATCTTTTACATATTGACTGACTCGAATACTCGAATCAGTGACAGCTACCTTTTGACAATTACTCGCCATCGTTGGCAATAAATTGGGTAGCTCAATTAACTCGGTTAAATGACCGGCTAACTTACCTTCTAACAACGCCGGTTGAGGCAGTAAAATACCCGCCTCGGCGTCCACTAAAATTTGGGCATTTTTAGTTTGATGATCATCCACCGCATGCGGCAAAGGCACTAAAATGCTTGGCATACCGGCTAAAGCCAACTCAGAAACCGTTAATGCGCCAGCGCGACATATCACCAAATCTGCAGCTTGGTACGCGGCTGCCATATCATCAATAAACTCAACGACTTCAACCTGACTTTGCACATCAGCATAGGCTTGCTGTACCGCAGCTAAATTACCTTTACCGGTTTGATGCACAACCGACACCATTAAGCCCTGCGACTCCAATTGTTTCACCGCTAAAGGCACCTGCTGGTTAAGCACTTGCGCCCCTAAACTGCCACCAACCACCAAAAATCGTAATTGATGCTCAGCTTGCTGCTTCTCGGTTAATTTAATCGAGCTGCGCACCGGATTACCCACAACAGGACAACCACGCTTTAAACCTTTGGTTTTGCCAAATGCCACTAAAGTGGTATTGGCAACCTTACTTAATAAACGATTAGTTAAACCCGCCGCGGCATTTTGCTCGTGGATCAGCAAAGGTTTAGCCAATATTTTTGCGGCAATACCGCCCGGCATTGCGGCATAACCACCAAAACCAAGAACAACGTCCGCCTTGCGTTTTGATAAAATGCGTAATGCTTGGCAAATCGCCTGTAACACCATAAATGGCGTCAGCAGCTTGCGAATAAATCCCTTATTGCGCACACCTTTTATTTCAATAAAATCAATTTCAATACCTTGTTTAGGAACCAGTTGCGCTTCCATACGATCAGCCGTACCTAACCAAGAAACGGTCCAGCCTTGCGCGATTAATTGCTCTGCAACCGCTAAACCAGGAAAAATATGACCACCAGTGCCGCCAGCCATCACCACAGCATGTTTAACTTTATTCGTCATCAACATGCTCCTCGCGTGGATTGCGGGTTAAATTTTTCTTTTTCGGCTTTTTGCTTGACCGAGTCGCTTGCACACTTTCAAGTCGATGCTCGTAATCAATTCGCATAATGGCTGCAATCGCAATACTCATCACTAGTAAGCTACTACCGCCATAACTCACCAAAGGTAAGGTTAACCCCTTGGTGGGCAACATACCCGCACTAGCCCCAATGTTAACTGCGGCTTGAAAGCTAATCCAAATCGCCATGGCATAGGCAAAATAACCTTCAAACTGCTTACCCGCCGCTAAAACACGACTACCTAAACTCAAAATTTTACCCACTAACCAAAATACCACGGCCACAACTAGCATTACGCCGATAAAGCCTGTTTCTTCGGCTAACACAGCAAAGACAAAATCGGTGTGCGCTTCCGGTAAAAAGTGTAATTTTTGAATACTATTGCCCAAGCCCATGCCAAACCAGTCACCTCGCCCATAGGCCATAAGGCTCTGAGTTAACTGATAACCACTGCCAAACGGATCGGCCCACGGGTCTAAAAATGAGGTCACACGCCGCATTCGGTATGACTCGCTTAAAATCAAAAACACCACTGCGCAGCAGCCAGTCATAAACAAAGCGAAAAACTGGATTAATTTAGCGCCAGCCAAAAAAAGTAACCCCACTGTCGTAGCAAACATCACCACCACAGTTCCCAAATCAGGTTGCATTAATAACAATACGGCTAAAGCAAACATCACCAAAAGGGGTTTGATAAAGCCTTTTAAATTTTCTTTTACTTCGCTTTCACGTCTTACTAAATAGCCAGCTAAATAAACAAAAAAGAACAGCTTAGCCGGTTCTGCTGCCTGAATATTTAAAGGCCCTAAAGCTAGCCAACGCGTACTACCGTTCACATTTTTCCCGACGATTAAAACAGTAATTAACAAGCCAAAAGCTATCATCAGCAAATACGGGTTAAAGCGTTTCCACCACGCCATTGGCATTTGTACAACCGCCATAAATGCGATAAAACTTAGCCCTAAATACACCAAATGGCGAATGGCAAAATGCAATGGGTTGCCAAATAATTTACTCGCCACAGGAATAGAGGCTGATGCCACCATTAACAACCCAACAGCCAACAAGGTACAGCACAAAATAACCAAAGTTCTGTCATACAAAGCATGACCTTCACCTAAACCAAATAACTCATCCCATACTTCTTGTACACGCTCTTTAAGCGTCGGCTTAACCTGTTTTGAGCTAGCACTATTCGCTTTAATTGACGCTGCATCAGCAACTAAATCACTGCTCATTTAGTGCCTCCACTGCTGCGACAAAAGCCAAGCCTCTTTGCTCAAAATTTTTGAACATATCTAAAGATGCGCAAGCCGGTGACAATAAAACGGTATCCCCTACCTGAGTTATCTTAGCTGCCAATTTAACCGCGTCTTGTATACTCGATACGTGTTGCGCATTAGCTTTCAATGCAGCTATTTGTTGGCCATCACGGCCCAGCGTGATCAAATGATCGACATTCGAGTTAAGTACACTTTGCAATGGTGAAAAATCAGCATCCTTCCCCACACCACCTGCAATTAAAACTAATTGACCTTCAATATTGGCTAACCCTGATAGCGCCGCAAGTGTCGCACCGACATTGGTCGCTTTTGAGTCGTTAACCCAAGTTACACCTAATTTCTCACTGACTTTTTCACACCTGTGCTGCAAACCAGAAAATTCATTAAAAGCAATTTCTATGAGTCTTGGATCGGCATTCAATGCATAAGCAACAGCAGTTACCGCAAGCATATTTTGCTGATTATGCAGCCCCACTAAACGACTCTGTTGCAAACTACACACGGCATTACCTTGTAAACAAGCATGCCCCTGTTCCACTTGCCAATCAGCTTGGCAGTCAACCCCAAATGAAATAGCATTCGGATGTTGTTCAGGGTAAGTTTGTTGGTCATCGTGATTAAAAATTGCTAATCGAGCATTTTGATAGATAGCTCGCTTTGTTTGTGCGTAGTGCGCTAAATCCGCATAGCGATCCATATGGTCTTCACTCACATTCAACACTAACGCAATATCAGCCGCAAAACTTGGGCAAAACTCCAGTTGAAAACTAGAAAGCTCCAATACAATGATGTCACTACTATCAGACAAACAGTCCAATGCTGGGCGACCTATGTTGCCGCCAACACTGGTGGTAATTTCAGCTTTATTAAGCGCTTCACCTAATAAACTAACAACGGTCGATTTACCATTAGACCCCGTAACAGCAACAACTTGTTTATCAGTCAAGGCTATGCCATGGGCAAATAATTCAATTTCATTTATCAGCTCAGTACCATTAGCTAACACGGTTTGGTATATATCCGCGCGCGGATCAATACCAGGGCTCATTAAAACGAAATCAAATTGCTGTAAATATTCAACACTCGGCTGACCTAAGGTTAAATCCACCTGAGGTAAAAGTTGCTTAAGCTCGTCTATACCCGGCGGCAAACTACGTGTATCACAAACACTTGGTTCAATACCTTGCTCAACTAAAAAACGCACGCACGACATGCCACTCAGTCCTAAACCAAGTACACAAAAACGTTTATGTTTATTGAGCTCAAACCATGTTTGCATCTATTAACTCGAGTTACCTTTAAACCACACTGATTGACCGACTAACGAATTTTCAAGGTTGCCAAACCAACTAAAACCAACATCAGACTAATAATCCAAAAACGCACGATCACTCGTGGTTCTGGCCAGCCTTTTAATTCATAGTGATGATGAATAGGTGCCATGCGAAAAATCCGTTCACCGCGTAACTTGTAACTACCCACCTGTAAAATTACAGATAAGGTTTCCATCACAAACACACCGCCCATAATGAACAAAATCAACTCTTGTCTAACTAAAATGGCGATCACACCTAAAGCGGCACCTAACGCCAGTGAACCAACATCACCCATAAAAACTTGCGCTGGATAAGTGTTAAACCACAGGAAACCTAAGCCAGCCCCGACAATAGCGGTACACACAATCACCAATTCACTGGTTAACGCAATATGCGGTAAGTTCAAATAGCCAGAGAAATTCGCGTGCCCTGTTACATAAGCAATAATGGCAAACGCACTGGCCACCATAATGGTCGGTACAATAGCTAATCCGTCTAACCCATCGGTTAAATTCACCGCATTGCTGGTGCCGACGATGACGAAATAACACACCAGTAAATACAAAGCGCCTAACTGCGGTAAATACTCTTTAAAAAATGGGATAATCAATACGGTTTCGTTCGGATCATGTGCCGACCAATACAAAAAGAAAGCCACACCAATAGCGATAACCGATTGCCAAAAGTACTTCCATTTAGCAATCAACCCTTTTGAGTCTTTACGGATCACCTTGCGATAATCATCGACAAAACCAATAAGGCCATAGCTGACAACGACAAACAAAGTCACTAACACGTAACGATTGGACAAATCGGCCCACATTAAAGAAGCAAAAACGATCGATCCCAAAATCAAAATACCGCCCATCGTCGGCGTACCCGATTTTGAAAAATGAGATTCCGGACCATCATCTCGTACAGTTTGACCAATTTGCATACGTTGCAAATAGCGGATCAATTTAGGCCCTAAATACAAAGACAGAACTAATGCCGTCAAAATGCTCAGAATGGCTCGCATCGTTAAATACGAAAATACATTGAACCCAGGTTCAAACTGGGTAAGCCATTCTGCTAACCAAACTAGCATTCGGCGACTCCTGATGATTTCATTGCTTCTATTACTCTTTCCATTCGCGCACTGCGCGAACCTTTCACTAAAATGGTTGTGGGTTGATTATCTAAACTGGCTTTTAACGCCGTCACTAACGTTTCAAGTTGATGAAAATGTTGTTTACTGTCATGCCCCTCTTGGGCTTGTAAACTCATCTCACCAAACGTAAATAAATCCTGTATGCCTAAGCTTCTAGCATAATTACCAACGTCCTGATGCTCTTTGCGCGCGTAATTACCTAATTCAGCCATATCCCCCATTACGAAGATTTTACGCCCTTCAACATTGGCTAAAACATCCAACGCGGCCTGCATAGATGCCTTATTGGCGTTATACGTATCGTCTATCATGATCAAATTATCAGTGATTTGAATACGATTAAGTCGACCTTTGACGCTGACATTTTTATTCAAACCGCTCACAACAGTCTGAATATCAATTCCCGCAGCTAATGCACAACTTGCCGCTGCCAACGCATTTGCGATGTTGTGAGCTCCCGGTAATTGCAAATTAATGGCATAGCCTTGACCTTGAAAATTCAGTTCAAACTGGCTAGCAAAGGCATTCATACTCATGTTACTGGCATACAAATCGGCTTGTTCGTTTTGCAGGCTAAACAAAGTGACGTTTAGTTGAGCCAAACGGCTTTGCCATTGCTGTTTAAATTCGCAATCATAATTGACAACCGCTTTGCCACTTTCAGACAAGCCGCTATAAATTTCACCCTTTGCTTGCGCCACACCACTGAGTGAGCCAAAGCCTTCTAAATGCGCACCCGACACATTGTTAACTAAAGCAACATCAGGTTTAACTAAATCGACACTGTAAGCTATTTCACCAATATGATTAGCGCCTAGCTCAACCACAGCATATTCATGCTCAGCGGTGAGCTCTAATAGGGTTAAAGGCACACCAATATCGTTGTTCAAATTACCTTTAGTTGCCAACGTATTGCCGGCTAGCTGACATATAGACTGTAATAATTCTTTAACTGTGGTTTTGCCACAACTGCCTGTTATTGCGATTGTTTTAACATCACACAGGGCTTTAACACCTTTGGCTATTTTGCCTAGCGCCACTCGCGTATCATCGACAATAATTTGCGCGACATCCGCGTCAACTTCATGTTCAACCACTACGGCACTAGCGCCAGCGCTAACCGCTTGTTCAATAAACGCATGCGCGTCAAAGCGCTCACCTTTTAATGCAACAAACAAGGAGCCTGTTTCAATTCGGCGAGTATCGGTACTGACTTGATGGATCTGGTGATCTGAGCCTTTCAGTTGCCCTGATGTCATTTCAGCAATAGCTAACAGAGATAAATTAATCATGCGGCTTGCTCCATGAGTTGTTGCACATACTCTCGTTCATTGTAAGCGTGCTTTATCCCTGCTATTTCTTGGGTTGTTTCATGACCTTTACCGGCAACCAAAATAATGTCTTGCGCTTGTGCCGCTTGCACGGCCGACTGAATAGCCAATTTGCGGTCTAACTCAACAACAACTTTTTGCTTATCTTGGTCGCTTATGCCCTTTAAAATAGCTTTAGCGATTAATTCAGGTGACTCAGAACGCGAGTTGTCATTAGTAACAAAGATTTTATCTGCATACTTAGCGGCAATTTGCCCCATCACAGGCCGCTTATCTGTATCGCGATCACCACCACAACCAAAAACCACAAACAATTGCCCTTGCTCGGTCAAATGACGGCGACAAGCCACTAAGGCCTTTTCTAAACCGTCTGGAGTATGAGCAAAATCAACAATCACATTAGGTTGACTGTTTTTCCCAAAATGTTCCATACGACCTGCTATCGGTTTAACTTGCGCAAAAGCCTTTGCAATATCGGCAAGCGAGTAATTCATTTCCAATAAACACGCCATGGCAACCAACGCATTCTCAATATTAAAATCACCATAAAAAGGTAAAAATAAAGATGCGGTTTCACTTTCTGAGCTAATAGATAATTCAAAACCATCGGCTTTAGCGTCAGCTTGGGTAACTATCAGATATCGCCCGTGCGGATTGGTTTGATTTAAAAAATAACTGTTTTCATCACTAGCCACTCGACTAACAACCCGCACCGACTTTGCTCCACTCATGACTTGATGAGCTAACTTTTGGCCCCAAGAGCAATCTAAATTAATGACAACATCTGCGCTCTCGTAGTCACTAAACAATTTTGTTTTAGCCGCAAAATAACCTTGCATATCGCCATGAAAATCTAAATGGTCATGCGACAAATTAGTAAACGCGGTAACCTGAAAAGCCAAACCCTTGATACGTTGCTCAGCCAAAGCATGGCTTGATACCTCTAAACAACAAACATCTTGCTGCTTAGCAATAGCCGTCAATAAATCATGTAACTCAATGGCAACCGGTGTGGTATTTAACAGTGGTTGTAATTTATGCTTGGTTTGCACACCTAAAGTACCAACATAAGCCGCGTCTCGATCCAGCAACAACAAGGCTTGAAAAACCATATTCGCCACTGTTGTTTTACCATTGGTTCCTGTAACACCAATCAAGGCTAATTCAGCAATATCGGCTTGACTGACGCAGGCCGCAATGTCAGCTTGTAGGTGTGATAAACGCCAAATAAAAATGACGGGCACTGAATTTACGGTTTGTCTAACCCCATGCTGCGACGATTCATCTGCATCCGCTAGAACAGCGACAGCACCTTGCTGAACCGCCTTAGCAATAAAATTACGACCATCAAATTGAGCGCCTTTTAGCGCGATAAATACTGATTGGTTATTAACTTTGCGTGAATCTAAATGCAAATGCTCAAAAGCAATACTCGGCAAATTCACTTGGCAAATGTCATTGAGCATAGTCAAGGATTTAGGCACTTGGCTTTCCTCCCTGACTCTTGGCAATGGTGATTGTGTCTTTTTCGTTATCCGGTAATTCATTAAGAATGCGCATCGCACCTTGCACGACTCGGCTAAAGACAGGCGCGGCAACCGCACCTCCGCCATATTCATCACCTTTAGGGTTATCAATAACCACAACGGTAGCTATACGTGGTTTACTCACTGGGGCAATTCCGGCAAAGGTTGCGTAATAATCACTACCGTAACCACCTGCAATCGCTTTACGTGAGGTTCCGGTTTTACCGGCAATTCGATAGCCTTCAACCGCAGCTCGCGTACCCGTACCACCTTCTCGAGTCACTTCTTCCATCATGCGTAAGACTTGACGTGTGGTACTGGCCGCATACACTCGCTCGCCTTCAGGTACGGTATCTCGCTTTAAAATGGAAAGAGGGCGTTGAATGCCCCCAGCTGCTACCGTCGCGTAAAAGCGCGCTAATTGTAATGGCGTCACTTGCAAGCCGTAACCAAACGACAAAGTGGCAAGTTCAAAGTCCGACCAGCGCCGCCTATCATGCAGCACCCCCTGACTCTCGCCAATAATCAAACTACCGGTATCATTGCCAAAACCGGCGTTATAAAAAGTATCCAAATAATTTTGCGCTGGCATAGAAAGCGCGAGTTTAGTCACACCGACATTGCTCGATTTTTGTAAAATCGACACTAAATCCATTTTGCCGTGATTACGCCCATCACGCACAATACGGCCGCCAATGCGCATACGCCCTGGTGAGGTATCAATTAAATCTTTCGGGCCAACTGAGCCAAATTCCAAAGCCGACAACACCACTAAAGGTTTTATCGATGAGCCTGGTTCGTAGGCATCTGTTACTGCGCGATTACGTGCATTGCGAGCTGAATAGGTTTGACGATTATTCGGGTTATAAGACGGGCTATTAACCATGGCGAGTATCTCACCTGTGTTGACATCCACCATCACCACAGAGCCAGAATCCGCATCATGATACTGCACGGCTTTTTTCAACTCTTGATAAGCTAAGGCCTGAATACCTTGATCAATCGATAAGGTAACGTCTTGCGCTGGACTCGCATCTTCTTCAGCCAACACTTTAATAACTTGACCACGTGCATCTTTCATCACGTGTTTTTTACCGTTTTTACCCGTTAGCTCACCATCAAATAAGCGCTCGATGCCTTCAATACCCACATCATCAATATTGGTTAATCCGACAATATGGGCACTCACTTCACCATACGGGTAATAACGCTTTGACTCTGGACGCAAGTAAACACCGGGAATATCTAATTTATCGACATACTCAGCCATAGCAGGGGTAATTTGACGACCTAAGTATATAAACCGCCGTTGCTTTTCAATAGCGGCATTGACCGTGCCCAACAAAGATTCAACCGGTGTTTTTAATACATCAGCTAAGGCTCGCCATTCTCGCTCTCGGCTCATACCGTTATGGCGTTTGATAATCACAGGATCGGCAAATACAGTGTTAACCGGCGCTGATATAGCGAGTTCTAAACCATTGCGATCTTTGATCATGCCACGATGAACGCGATCGGCTAAATAGCGATGTGTACGTGCATCACCTTGTTGACGCAACATATCAGGCTGGATCACTTGAATGTAAGCGGCTCGCGCAATAATTGAAGCAAACACAAGCAAGATCACGCCAAAGACGACATAAAATCGCCAGCGCCCTACAGCTTGCTTTTGTTTATTAATTCGCTTATTCATTCAAGTTCGATAATTCGTTCTTCAGCCCTATCTGGGCGTTTCATTTCTAATTGCTTCGTTGCAATTTGCTCAACTCGGCTATGCTCAGACAACGCATTTAGCTCAAGTAACATGTGGCGCCAATCGACACCCAATCTATCTTGCTTATCTTGTAACTTTTGTACTTCTGTATTTAATTGCCGGTTTTTCCAAGCAAAATATACCACTGCGTATGCACTCGACATGACGCACAACACAAGAAAAATAACCAACTTGTGTTCTAGCCAATCTTTAATAATCAGCCAGGCTAAATTTGGCTGTTTGGCTTGCTTATCTCGGCTAGCCACTTAAACGTTCGGCAATCCGCAGTACTGAACTGCGTGCGCGCGTGTTCAGTTCAATTTCTTGCGCTGATGGCTTGATTGCCTTCCCTATGGTTTTAAATTTAATATGCTTACTCAACTCATCATCAGTAACAGGCAAGCCGCGCGGCACAGCTTTCGCCTTACTTTGCTCAGCCATGAAGCGCTTAACAATGCGATCTTCTAATGAATGGAAGCTAATCACCGACAAACGGCCACCCGGTGCCAAAATATCAATCGAATTGGCTAACGCTTGTTTAATGGCATCTAGTTCACCATTAACTTGAATACGAATAGCTTGAAAGCTACGGGTGGCAGGGTGTTTACCCGGCTCACGCTTTTTAATAATGCGTTCAATTAATCCCGCTAAATCTAAAGTGCGCTTAAATGGCTTGTCATCACGGTCATAAACAATTGCCGCAGCAATTTTGCGAGCGAAGCGCTCTTCACCATATTCTTTAAGCACGTAAGCAATATCATCGCGTTCTGCGGTGCGTAACCATTCTGCTGCCGACTGCCCTTGGCTTGTATCCATGCGCATATCCAACGGGCCATCACGTAAAAAGCTAAAACCGCGTTCCGCATCATCAAGTTGCGGCGAGCTAACTCCGAGATCCAACAAAATACCGTCTACCTTGCCAAGTAGGCCCATGTCAGCCAATTTACTTGGCATATCGGCAAAATTACTATGCACAATTTGAAAGCGAGGATCGGCAAAATGCTCACCGGCAAAAGCAATCGCAGTGGGATCTTGGTCAAAAGCAATTAAACGACCATTGTCGCCAAGTTGCTTTAATACCTGACGGCTATGGCCACCACGGCCAAACGTACCATCAACATAAACACCGTCAGGCTTAATCGCCAAACCATCGACCGCTTCTTGCAGTAAAACACTAATATGCCCAGCGGCTGCTTGTTCCATTAAAGCGATAACCCTTGTAAAGCCGGACTCAATTCAGAGTCAGGTGACTGCATTGCTAAAATGTCGTCTTCCATTTGTTTATCCCACTCTTCTTGCGCCCAAATTTCGAATTTATTAATACGCCCTGATAACAGCAATTGCTTTTGCATGCGCGCATAATTACGTAACGGCGCTGGAATTAACAAACGACCATTCTTTTTATCAATTTCCGCTTCATTCGCGTTACCCAGTAACAAACGTTTCACTCGGCTTTGCTGCGGATCCATATCCGACAACTTGATCAACTTGCGTTCTACCTGTTCCCATTCATGCAATGGATACAACATTAAACAGCGTTGATTAACACTAATTGTGCAGATCACTACACCGTCAGACTCCTCCTGAAACAGATCGCGATAGCGGGTCGGGATCGCAATCCGACCTTTATCGTCCATCGTTAAAGAATGAGAGCCTCGAAGCACAGTTTCAAACCTTGCAATTAGTTAATTTAAAATCCACATGGATCCACTAAAATCCACTTTTTTCCACAATGGCAAATTTTCGGCGTCGAGGCCATGTTTGTCAAGGCTAAAATCTGCCTAAACACCTGTCTATAAACCCAGTAAAAATCAGCATTCTCGGCAAAACCTTGAAACCAGTGGAGAAAAGTGGAAATGTGGGTAGGCGTTAGATGAAAAAAATATTAAAAAGCCACTTTAAGAAACATATGGCTATTAACCGGTGATTACAGATCTAGGGGTAGTAAAAATTAATATAAGCAGGATTGTTAAATAATTAGAATATTGTGAACTGGTTAAGTCTAGCTAACTTAATCAAACAAGCAGTGCCAAACCAGTAATGATGAATAGCGTTACACTTCGTTGCCCAGCAATATTTTTAAGGTCAGAACGTTTCAATAACGGTTATCGCAAGCTCAATACGATACCAGCAAATAAACTACGCCCTTTCATTGGGTAATCATCTGGGTAACCTAAATCTAAAGCAAATAAAGGTGAGTTGGGTGACGGTTGGCGAATGTCGTCATCCAAGGCATTTTTAATGCCTAGAGTTGCACGCCAATTATTGCTAACTTGCCAACGCAAAGTAATATCTAGCTTATTGTAATCCTTGATTTTAGAACGAGTATCACCCGTTTGGCGTTTGCGGTCGGCAATTAAATAGCTTTGCGCTAACATACTCAGGCTATCATCAAACTGATAATCTAATGCTAAATAAGCCATCACTCTGGGTACATTGGCTTTATCTTCGTTACTCAAGGGCAATTCAGATCGCAACCAAGAAAAATTGCCACTCACTTCAAGTTGATTGCTTGCTTGCCAGTTTGCTTCAAATTCAAAGCCATAGCCGTCTTGTTGCCCTATATTTTGATACACAGCTGCATTATCGAGCTGGATCAAATCAGATGATTGATACTTAAATACATTGAGGGCGCCAGCTAAGGTTTCTGACACTTTATAATCAACAACTAACTCTAGGGTTTGAATTTCTTCCGGTTTAATATTCGGGTTACCCAAAGTTGCTGGATTATTAATATAGGCTAACTCAGCAACACTAGGGGCTCTAAAAGCGCTGCCATACAGTAGTTTAGTGGTTAATGCTGAACTCGTATTCCACACTAAGGCCATTCTAGGATTGGTTGTACTACCAAAATCTGAGTAGTGATCGTAACGAATACCTGCGGTTAATTCCCAATCATCAGCCAACTTCCATTCATCTTGAATTGATACGTACCATAAATCTCGTTTGTATTGGGGCGTATAAACATAAGGAGTGCCTGTTACGTCAATCAGTTGATCACTTATGCCGTCGGCAGGTATCGAATTTTCATCCAAAATACCAGGTCCAAAGTTTTTGACTTCTTCAACATTGATCAATTTCTGTTCATTCAAGCCAATAGCAAAACGCAACCTATGGTTATCCACCCCTGTATAAAGGTAAACACCATCAAGTTTATATTTTTGCGTATCACCTCGCGGCGCGCCAATCACACCATTAGGAAATTCAACTGGCGTAAAAGGGGGTTGAAAAATATTACCATCTGTCCCGACAGGCCATGTACCCGGTGGAAAAAGCTGAAAGTAAGCGTTGGTTTTATTTAAAAAATAGGTGGCGTCTATCGTAATATCTGAATACGTCGAAAAGCTATGATGCCATTGTAAATTAGACTTATATGCTTCACTTTGGTCGCGATCGATATTATTACCGGCAACACTGACACCGTTGCCCATTTGTTGCCCAGTTCGCCAATACCAATTTTTTAATACAAAATCGCCATATGACAAATTGACATGCAAGTTATCTAATTCTCTACCACGATCCATCACGCCATACGGGGTGACTCTGCCAGAATCATTACCTTGCTCTTCACGGGTAAAAGACCAACTCACGTTTAAATCATCTACCGCCCAATGACCATTCATCCATAATTCTTGATAAGCAAACGACCCTAGATTTGCCCCCAATTCAACCTGATTAAGGTTAGCATGCTCTTGGGTTATGATATTAATCACGCCACTAAAAGCATCAGCACCATACACCGCAGAACCAGGTCCTCGTATGATCTCGATTTTCTCAATAAAGTGAGTTGGGTAACGAAAAGCAACGGGCATGGAAGACGAAGTTAGATTAGAGATTTCCACACCATCAATAAGAATAAGTACTTGCGGGGTAGACGAGCTTTGAATACCGCGAAAACTATATAAACGGCTCAAACGAAATTCAGATGCCATAACATGTAAACCAGGCACCTTTTCAATGGCTTCGGCCAATGTTCGAGCGCCACTAGCGGCGATATCGTTAGCAGTTATAACCGACACCACAGCAGGCACTTCAGATAACCGCTTAGCCGTACCTGTTGCTATTTTAACTTTTAACAACTGGCTTAAGTCCATTTCCATTAATTGATTATATTTGAACAACTCATCAGCAACGACTGAACTTGATCCCAATATAGCCAATCCAATAGCAATCACCTTTTTGACTTCGAACCTGTCTTTCATTTAACCCGCGCCAATTTTTTATTCAATGCGTTCCACACAAATAAGCATAGAATGAAGCCAGCCACTTTTCACCTGTTTTATTTTTCAAGTTTAGAAAGGGGGGGTAATTAATCTAGCGATTTCTATGAAAATAGTCGTTTTTACGTACCACATTTTTGTTGGCGAGCATTTATGCTTGCGAAGCCTGCAAACCTTTTCACCCAGCAAAGCAAGACTACCGAGGGTTGTAAGTCCAGTCACAATAACAAAAACTTAAAACTAAGGCTGCAACGGCAATTGAGTGGTGTTTTTAACTTCGGTCATACTTATGTGACTTTGAGCTTCGTGGATATGGGCGAGTTTGAGCAATTTATGGCGTAAAAAGAATTCGTAGCTGTCCATGTCTTGGGTGACGACTCGTAAAATATAGTCCATAGCACCAGACACCGTCCAGCATTCAACCACTTCAGGAAAACCAACAATGGCTAACTCAAACTCTTCAAGCGAATTACGGCCGTGGGAAGACAGCTTAATAGTGACAAAAGCAACAACCCCCAAACCGACTTTGTGTCGATCTAATAACACCACGCGGTTGGCAATATAGCCTTGTTGTTGCAAGCGGTTAATGCGTCGCCAACAAGGCGATTGCGACAAGCCAATTTGGTCGGCGATTTCCGCTGCGGTTAAATTGCCGTCCTGTTGCAATAAGGCCAAAATTTTGCGGTCGGTTTTATCTAAATCATCTAACACTGGTTTTTATTTTTAAGCAAAGATAACTAAAGTATAGATGCTCAGTTAAGGATCATATCCAGTTCATTAAATAAAACATCGATTTCATCTCGCGTGTTGTAATGCAGCAATGAAAAACGCAGTACGCCCGACTCATTGGCTAATGCTAATTGTTCAACAATGCCTTGCGCATAAAAATGACCATACGCACAATAAATGTTTGCTTGAGCTAAAGCACAACAGACTTTGGCATGATCATTATTTGCCAGTACTAACGAAAAAATAGGCACACGTTGCTCTGTCGTTTTCTGGCCTAGCAAATTAGCGCCACGCAATTCGGCTAGTTGTTGCATAAAATAACGACTCAACTCGTTTTCATGGTTTTGAATATGGGTAAATGCATTTTCTAGCTTTTGCTTGCGATCCGCCGGTAACATATCTTGCGAACCAATATCATGCCCACCAGAATAAAAGTCTGAACTGGATGCCAAATCAATAGTGACAGGCTCATCTTCAATCAGGGATTGTAAGTAATTAATACAGGCGATATAAGCCGCCATGGCTTCAAAATTTTGCGTGCCCATTTCCCAGCAATTAGGCGACTGTTCAGACGCTGGAGCCACCTTGTTGGGTAGCAATAATTGTAACCACTTAGGCTTAGCGACCAACACACCTAAATGCCCAGCAAAATGCTTGTAACCTGATGTCACTAAAAAATCGCAGTCCAAATACTGAAAATTGATTTTGACATGCGGCGCTGCCGCCACGGCATCAACAAAGACTTGAATATGAGCAAAAGCACGGGCCATTTGCACAATATGTTGCACATCGACTACTGTGCCAGTCACATTAGATACATAAGGGATCGCAATTAAGCGCGTGTTAGCATTTAGCTTGTTGGCTAAAACGCTATAGTCTAGCTGCCAAGTCTCGCGGTCAATTGGAATGGTATGTACGGTTACTCCACACGCCAACGCTGCGTTTAGCCAAGGTGAAACGTTGGCATAGTGGTCCAGCGCAGTAACAATAATCTCGTCCCCCGCTTGCCATTGCTTGGCAATACTATAACTAAAATGAAAGATCAGGCTCGTTGCGTTAGCACCAAACACTACGGATTGTGCTAATTGACAACCTAAAAAATCACAAGCGGCTTGTCGAGCCTCAACCACCAATTGCTCAGTTAATCGACTCGTGGCACTAGGGCTGCCTAAATTAGCATTACCTTGAGTTAAATAGTCGGCGTAGGCATTAATCACCGTTTGCGGCGCTTGGCTTCCCCCCGCGCCATCGAAATAAATCACGGGTTTACCTTGGCGCAGTCTATTTAACGCAGGAAATTGATTGCGAGTATTAGCATTCATTGTCAAACAGCCATTGTCGAAATAAATTTCGACAAAGATTCAACTGATCATTTGTTTCTGGAATAAGCACGAGCTCACTCACTAATCTAATCACAAGCGGTTAGCACAAACACATCCATGTAAGCATTTTGTTCATCGGTCGCTGAGATCGTCGCGGCACCGTGCCAAAAACGCTTATCGTTAAGAATAATGAACTCACCATGATCAAACGCATAACTCATTATCGGTTTAGTATCGCGGCTTAAATGTACGTTTATTTCTCCACCTGTTATATGTTCACGGCGAATGACAAAAATGCCTATTTTATCAAAACCATCTTGGTGTACACCTTCTGGCGCGACTGGAGTGTTGTGATTGGCCGACGCAAGAACGCGAATTTGATGCACATCGATATCAGCATGGTCTTTAACATGTGCCATGGTTTTAAAATAATGGAACATTTCAACAAAGGCTTCACTTTCCACCACCTCATCTTCTATCTCTTCGTAGTCTCGCACCACATCACCTTGAAAACGATTATAGACAGCAGACTGAGTAAATTTTTTATGGGGTAAATGAGTTAAATCGTCATTCACGCATTTGAAATGCGAAAAGCGCCGCACACGAAATGAACCATCTTTATATGGATTTGACGGTAAGCGTTGGAATGAATCAGCTAAAAAGGCTACGTTTTCAGGATCAAGTTGACCCAGCTCCAAAAAGAAATTTTCGTCATTAAAATGGTGGACAGCGCTCATGAAGATCACCTTATCATTAGACTTTAGGGCAATGATAAGTTTAGTAACTGAAAGGCGAAATTTGCTTGTTATTTATGCGCATACCCAATGTTTGTTTGCATAAATAATTTAATATTTAGTGAAATCTTAGATTAGTTTTTTAACTTCGTAAGCAGCAGGTAACCAACCATCTCAAAGCTGAAAAATCCTAAAGCAAGAGAGAAGACGCTTGCGGGAATCAAAACGTATCGACAAGGTTGGGTTTGCGGGCTCTACAAGCATAAAAACTCATCTACAAAATGTTTGCAGGCTCACAAGCATAAAAACTCATCTACACAGGTTTGCAGGTTCACAAGCATAAATGCTCATCTACAAAATGCTTGCAGGCTCACAAGCATAAAAACTCATCTACAAAATGCTTGCAGGCTCACAAGCATAAAAACTCATTTACAAAATGCTTGCAGGCTCACAAGCATAAATGCTCATCTACAAAATGCTTGCAGGCTCACAAGCATAAAAACTCATCTACAAAATGTTTGCAGGCTTACAAGCATAAATCACTTATACGCCGCTTATGCGCCAATTTAGGCAAACCCAACGCCAATTTCGCCTACGACTTAAATACCAATCGAGGTTTGGCGTCTTTTTCGGTTTCCAGTTCTGGGGTACAGAGTAAAAGTCGTGAAGAAGCGATACCTTGCTCAACTACGTAATTTTTAAAAACTTGCTGGCGCTGTTGCGATACCTTTTTAATTTGTTCTATTTCATCTTCCGTTGGCTTGCTATTGGCTGCGGGAATGTCAGTTGGCGTACCAATTGCGCATACTTTTAATTGCGCATCGTCTTTTTTGCGCAGCACATTAACAAAGTTATCGGCAAATACTTTTTGTTGTTGGTCTAATTCTGTTTGTCCTGCCGCATAAATTAAATCGTTAAAACGTAATTTAAATACTTCATCACCAGCCATCATCACCACAGTAACCACATTAGAATAAGGCACTAAGGTTTCGATTAAGGCCTTTTTTCCGGCTCGCACAATAGCTTTTTTAGCTAATATTTTCACAAAGCTCGATATACCATCGACCGAGGGACTGTCAGTTGTACCACTTATCGGTAAAGACAAATCAATTTTATCATCGCTGTCTTTGATCACACCGACCGCTAAATTAAGCGGCATGGAGATCACATCCTTACTTTTACTGGCGTTAGGCTTGTTAGCCACGGATAGTGCCAAGCCTCGTAACCCGACATCAGCACCGCCATCTAGCTTGCCTTGCTTGGCAGTTAACTTCACATCTAAATCAAACTGTCCGGTTTTAATCTCATGACCTAATGCACCTTGAATGTAGGAAGACAATGCTGGTAGCTCCAACTCACGCACTTTAGCGGTTAGATTAACGTTAGGTTTAGCTAAAAACGGCGTAAATTCGCCTTTGGCGCTAACCGAAGTAAACGGCGGGTTTTTAACCATTAAAGTCAAAGGTGTAGCTGTTTGCGGCTGTTGGTTATTAATTGGCCCAACTTGCAGTTGTGTAATTTGATATTCCTGCTGAAAAGCCGGTTTCACACTATTATCTTGAAAAGCAATAATGCCGGGCGCTGTTAACGTTATACCAGCCAAACGCAGTGTCATATCTTGTTCATTGGCCTGCGGAGTATGTGGATCAGCTTGCGTTTCTGAACTCGATTCTGGCTGTTTCGGGTTAGCTTCGGCCGGTTTTGACTTTGTCGCCTGCAATTGCGGCATTAAGCGCACCACATGTTGCAACTGCTTGTCTGGCGTTAATATTAGATTAGTTTGAAAACCATTGACCGCTAATTCGCCCAAATCAACAGATGCGATCTGCCCTTGTGATAGCGCCACATCAATAGCGCTCAAAGTGATAGTTGGCACTTGCATCATTGGCTTGTCGAGCATCGGCGTATCTAGCATCGGAGTGCCTAGCTCAGATAAGCCACTCGCCTCTTGCTGAAGTTTGTCAGCATCAACCAACTTTTTCTGTGGAGCAGAAATCGACTCTAATATTGGCGTTAAAGCTTGTAAGGTATCAAGCCTAAAATGCTTAGCCGACAAAAGCACATCTTGATTAGCACTCACATTAACATTAAGTCGCTGTAAACTAAGCTGCTCAATACTTAATAATTCGCCTTGTGGATTATTAATCACAATACTAGACACCTCTGGTGTCAATCCGAGTTGCAAGGACTTATCGGTTTGTAAGTGAGTTTGCACATTTTGCAAAGATAGCGTGTCAATATTCACTTGCTCTGTCAATTGGCGACTAGCGATCACTCCAACTAAATCGGCGTTAACATCGAGTTTAATATCGCCCGCCACAGCGCGCTGCGCACCTAGGTGATGTAACACCAGTTTATCAAGCCGCATTTGCTCACCATTAGAGGTTTGCACCTCTACTGTATTTAATTGGCTGTTGGCGTTAAACGTAACATTGCCGTCAGGCTGTATAGCTGCGGCAATATCATTAATAACCAGTTGCTCAAAACTGGCTGAACGCAATTGCGGATGGCTAGCCTGTAGGTCATTTAAAACTAATTTCGCTGCAAGTTTAGCGTTAGCAAGCTTACCTTGTTTTACAACTAGCTCAGTCTGTTTGGCGGTAAACTGAAATTTTTGCCAACCCAAAGCTTGCGCTTGTTGCTGACCACTGAATTCATCAAGCTGCAAAGAATTGTCTTTCAGCAACAACTTGATTTCAGGTTGCGTACTAAATAGTTTAGTCACTTCCACTTGGCTATTTAACGCTAGCTTCAATTTACCTTGCAAGCTGGTTATCAGCGCATATTGCTCTGCCGGTAGTTGCGCCTGAAAAGGACTTAACCAAGGAGTAAAATCGGCTAAATTAAATTCGTATACACTCAGGCTATTGTTTATTTTAGCTTGCCCAGCGACTAAATCGGCTTGAAGCTTAGCATCCAACCCAATTTCGCTGCGCCCCAAGCGCCAATCAAGGCCGATATGATAATTAGCCCGTTTTTTGGTCAGCGCTACTTTATATATCTGCGTCATATCCAAACCTAGCTTTAATGCTTTGTCGGCTTGGTTAGCACGAATATAACTATTGCGGATCACACTAGGTTCAATAATAAAATGCCAGTCGCCCAAAACCGCCAAAGGATTTACTTTAGGTGCCGCGGCAACATCAGGTTTTGTCGGCTGTGTTCCGGTATTAAGTAAAGCCAAATCAAGACCGACAGCCTGCTTTAATTGCATTTGCTGATCAAAATCCAGTTCAACTTCTAAACCATTAATGACTAAGCGCTCAACGGTTATTTGTTGTTTAAATAAACTGCTTAGCTTGATATCCAGCTCGAATTCATCCAGTCGCAATACTTGCCGCTGTTGTTTATCAAACGCCAGTCCATCGACACTGAGTTTGCCTAAAAACGGATTGATTCGCACTGTGGACTCAGGGCTAATTTCAATGCCATGTTTATTTAAATAGGGTTGCGCGCCCCAATGAAAAAACAAAGGCGAAAACAACCAAATGGCCAGCAAAAGGCCTAATAAGGTTAATCCGACAACCTTAAGTACGCGATAACAGGTAAATAATAGGGTGGTTAGCATTAGGTTTTGCTTATTCTCTTAGGTTGTTTTCTTGGGTTATTCTCTTAAATTAATCATGAATTCCATGAGCGAGCAGCATAAACGCAAACTCTTGGGCATCGTCTTTTAATCTAGCGTAACGGCCAGAACTGCTAAAATGTCCGGCGCCCATGTGCATGCGCATAACCAGTAAATTATTATCCGTTTTATAGGCGCGCATTTTCGCTGTCCATTTGGCGGGTTCCCAGTATGTAACTCGCGGATCATTAATACCACCTGTCACCATCATAGGAGGATAAGCCACTTTTGCAATGTTGTCGTACGGGCTATAACTGGCGATTGTCGCATAATCCGCTTTTGAAGTGATCGGGTTACCCCACTCAGGCCATTCAATAGGCGTTAATGGTAAGCTGTCATCTAGCATGGTATTGAGCACATCAACAAACGGCACGCCCAAAATCACACTGCGCCACAAATCAGGCCTTTGCACTGTCACCGCACCCATTAATTCGCCACCCGCACTGCGGCCTGAAATAGAAATATTGCCTTGGCTCACATAGCCTTGTTTAATCAAAAACTCGGCGACATCAATAAAATCATTAAAGGTATTACTGCGTTTATCTAACTTGCCATCCAAATACCATTGATAGCCTAATTCATCGCCACCACGAACATGAGCAATTGCATAACTAAAACCACGATCAAGCAAACTTAAATTCACTTTGGAAAATTCCGGCGTCATTCCCATGCCATAAGCGCCATAGGCATATAAGTGCATAGGCTGCGAACCATCTTGCTTAAAACCTTTTTTATACACGATAGAAATAGGCACTTTCATGCCATCGCGGGCTGTCGCCCATAAACGCTCAGTTTGATATTGACTAGCATCATAACCTGAAGGTATGTCTTGTTGTTTACGCAACAACAACTTTTTACTGGCTAGTTGATAATCATAAACCGTGTGCGGCGACACCATAGACTCATAGCTAATTCGCAAGTGTGGTTGGGAAAATTCCGGATTATTTCCTAAACCAGCACTGTAAACCGCCTCAGGAAACTCAATAGTGTATTCAGCACCATCATAAGCACGTAAGCGTATTTGCTCGAGTCCGTTAACTTTTTCTTCAATCACTAACTGTTCAGCAAATGCAGTTACGCCTGTTATGTAATGGCTATCACTACCGGCAATTAAGGTACGCCAATTATCATAAGTCGGAGCAAGATCCGCCACTGTCGCGACTCGAAAGTTTTTATGTTGATCATTACTACGAATAAAAAACTGCCCATGAGCATGATCAACATCGTATTCCATTTTAATATCGCGTCCGGCCAGTAATTGCGGCTTAGCTGCAAAGTCGCCACTGGGTAAAGTATAAACTTCACCAAAGGTGTGGCTGCCAGTGGCAATCAACACATATTGGCCTGAACTTGTTTTGCCTAAATGAATAAAAAAGCCGCTATCTTTTTCTTCATATATAGACACATCAGTTGCATCCGCTTGGCCTAATGTGTGAGCTTTTACCAAATAAGGTCGCCACTCATCACTGACTAATGTATATAAAAACTGCTGGCTATCAGCCGACCAAACTAACTCGCCACTGGTTTGCTCTATCTTGTCGGCCTGCAACTCACCTGATAGCAAATTTTTTACACGAATACTAAAGCGCTCAGAGCCATCGTCATCAAATGACCATGCTAAATATTGGTTATCAGGGCTAACGCTAACAGACGCGACACTGTAAAACTTTTTACCTTGGGCTTGAATATTCTCATCAAGGATCACAACTTCATCGCCACCCGCCAAAGGTTTACGCAGCCATACCTTGTATTCCTTACCTTCAGGAAAATACCAACGGTATTCGTAACCATTTTTAACCCAAGGCACTGACGTTTCTTGCGGTTGCTCACGGCCCTTAAATTCTTGATATAAGCGTTCAACTAAAGGCTGTTGCGGCTCAATAAATTGCGCAAAGTAATCATTCTCTTGCTCAAGATATGCGATCACATCTTTATCATCGACCTTGGGGTATGAAGGATCTTTAAGCCAATGAAATGGATCACTTAGCTCAAAACCGTGATACGTATTTGTGTAATTGCGTTGCAGGGCTTTTGGCGCTTGGCTATTCAGCGCTGGCAATCGCGGGAAAGTAACAGTATTAGACAAAACCTTAGGTTCCTTAAGTTCTAAATTCACGAGCCAAAATAACAATAAAGCACTCAAGCTTAATCCCAATAATGCTTTATTCACTCTTATCCTTGGCCATAGCCTTCTCGCTCAGGCCTTATGGTTCATTGTCTGCGCTTACTCGCCCCAATCACATAATAGAGCATATGCTCATGGGGTCTCGAAGCTTGACGGCTTCCCCTAAAACCTGATCGCTTTGACTACATCAAAATCAAATGACTGATATTTTGGCAAAAACGACGATTAAAGTCAGTAAAACCCATCAAGACATTCAGACAAAACAATTCGTAAACGGCAACGAGTAAAAAGTCACGTATTTGCGTAACTTTTAGGCATATAGCTCAACTTTACATAAATGATCGGGATCAACAATTTAAAAACTTTTATACTATTCAACGGAACTATTTACGATCTTTAGTACCTAAGGCTATAAAAATCACTATTTATGTACTTTTTTAAACATTTATTTAACAAATTATTGAACTTTTGCCTTAAGCACCGTCTAATAAGCACGGAGACAAGATCAACATTGGGTGTAATATGAAAATGCAAACAGGATTAATCGCCTTAAGCTTATCGTTTGCTGGTAACAGCTACAGCGAGGAAGAGAAAGCCAACCTCGGGTTAAATTTAGATGTCGGCGTTAGCGGATTTTTTAGTTCCGTGCTTGAAACAGCCGAAGTGTCTTTTGTCGAATCAGATTCGCCAGCAGCCAAAGCTGGTTTACAAGTCGGTGATAAAATTGTTGCAATTGATGACTGCCAAGTACCTGGGTGCCTAACATCAGACGCCAAACAACGGCTAAAACGTCAACCTGGTGACTTAGTGCCTATAGTGATCCAACGCGATGACGATATTCAATTTTATACAACGCTAAAAGTCGAATAATGTAAACATAATTACATTCCGTTATACTGTCGTCAGCTATCAGCATTGACGCCGATAAGTCATTGCAAATCACCCAATTGGCAAATAAACGACATTACGGATATGAACAGCATACTTGCAAGTTACAAAATTTCGCTCGGTACGTTAAATGCGCTAACCCATGATATTGCCGAAGTGATCGCCGACGAAGGTATCGAGATCGACCTTGATATGGTGCACGAATACCACCAATGCCTAAAACAACACTTCACTTCTCCTTGCTCAGTATTAGTTAATAAAAAAAATACCTACACTTATACGTTTGATGCGCAGCTAACCATAGGGACAAGTGAACAAATTAAGTCCTTGGCGATTGTTACTTACAATCACGCAACCGAGATTACCGCCAAAAACTTAGCAAACTTCCCAAGAACAAAAAGTTGGGACACTCAATTTTTTACTGACCGGCAAAGCGCCATCGACTGGTTAATACAAAGGCAAAGCCAAGCCGATTAATCTCGCATAATCCCTAATTTCTGCTACTGCCATCAGGCAAACAATCTGCTACAATCGCGCGCTTATCAAACCCAGCAATCATAAATTCGCCAAAAATTAGTAGATCTATGTCCAATCAGCTTACCCGTTACGAAAAAAAGATAGCCTCAGCCTGTGCCAGTGTATTTGGTTTACGTATGTTAGGGTTATTCATGCTGATGCCTGTTATGGCGGTTTACGGTCAAGACTTGCAAGGCTTCTCGCCATTGTGGGTCGGGATTATCATTGGTGCCTATGGCCTTACCCAAGCCCTATTACAAATTCCCATGGGCTTGCTTTCCGATAAATTTGGTCGCAAACCCATAATCTTAATCGGCTTAGTTTTATTTGCGATTGGTTCACTGGTCGCCGCCAATTCCGATCATGTTATTGGCGTTGCGCTTGGCCGCTTTTTACAAGGTATGGGCGCTATTGCGGCAGCCGTTCTCGCGTTAGCCGCTGATGTCACTAGAGAAGAGCAACGCCCGAAAGTGATGGCAGTTATCGGCATGTGCATTGGTTTATCTTTTGCGGTGGCCATGGTACTCGGCCCATTAGTTGCAGCGAACGCAGGCATTCACGGTATTTTTTGGCTTACGGCTATTTTAGCTGGGGTCGGTATACTCATTGTGCTTTTCGCCCTACCGAATACGGTTAACCGAGGTGCCCAGCGCGATGCGATTGCTGTACCAGCCCAGTTAGGTCAATTAATTAAAAATAGTCAGTTACGCAGCCTAAATATTGGCGTGTTCTTTTTACATCTTCAATTAACGACTTTGTTCGTTATAATTCCTGGGTTATTAGTGGCTTCCGGTATGAGCTCCGAAAAACACTGGATGCTTTATCTACCTGCCTTATTATGTTCCTTTGTCGTCATGGTGCCATTACTCATTTGGGCCATGAAAAAGCACAAAGAAGCCGCCGTGTTTAAAATATCCATCAGTGTATTGGCGCTGTCCATGTTGGTTGTTGGCTGGGTTCAACAACAAACCTCGGTATTGATCGTAGCGTTAATCACGTTTTTTGCGGCGTTTAACTACCTTGAAGCAAATTTACCTGCATGGGTCAGCCGCATAGCACCAGCAGGACAAAAAGGTTCGGCAATGGGTATTTTCTCTACTTGCCAATTTGCAGGGGCATTTTTTGGTGGGGTTTTAGGTGGTTGGTTACTACAAAACACCAGCGAATTTGTCGCATTAGTCGCGATAGCAGCACTTGCCTTACCTTGGTTGTTGCTCAGCACCAAACTTAGCCTACCTAAACGCACCAAACCACGTACAGTCAAAGTCAATGTGGTCGATCACCATTCAGCCGAAACCTTAGCCGATCAGTTAGTTAAATTACCCGGTATTGAAGAAGCGGTAGTATTTGTTGAAGAACAACAAGCCTATTTAAAAGTATTGCCAGATGAGTTAGATCAACAGCAATTAGAGGCATTAATTAAAGCTTAACTCGTAGGCGAGACTTTAGTCTTGCTCTTTTGGGTTAGGTTTGTAAGCTTGGTTTGCTGGCTCTACAAGCATAAATGCTCGTCTACAAAGGTCAGGTTTGCAGGCTTGTGGGCGAGACTTCAATCTTGCTCTTTTGGGTTAGGCTTGCAGGCTCTACAAGCATAAATGCTCGTCTACAAAGGTCAGGTTTGCAGGCTTGTGGGCGAGACTTTAGTCTTGCTCTTTTGGGTTAGGCTTGCAGGCTCTACAAGCATAAATGCTCGTCTACAAAGGTCAGGTTTGCAGGCTTGTGGGCGAGACTTGGCTTCCAAGCCCCTACTTTTGGTAGCCTTGCTCTTTTGGGTTAAGTTTGCAGGCTCTACAAGCATAAATGCTCGTCTTGCAAAGGTTAACTGGCGTGGCGTGCGGTGTTAGTGTCGACAATTTCCACCACATACCAACCTTGTTCTTGCAAAGGTTCAATACGGGCAAATAAATTGGCTTGTGGTAATGGAAAACTACAAGGTTTGAATATTTTACGGTTAATTTTGTGCAGCATATCTAGCTGTATCGATAAGTTATTCGCTTCTAAAACAGCTTGGCCCGACAACTCGCTTTTCTGTTTAGCTAAATCATTTACACAATAAATACTGCCAAGTTTATCAATACAAATACTATTTTCTTGCTGATTCAAGATACGCTTTACAACTTGTGGCACCGACTTTTGCTGAAGATTGCTAAAATTAGTTACGTAATATTTAAATAACTCATAAGCTTGCAACATCATAGCATTAACGGGGTCTGCTGCAGTTAATATAACAACTAAGCCACCACAATTAATTTCATAGGTTTTAGCCGTCCCCCAAAATGCCGTGCTACTAGTGATTTTGGCATCAAAAACTGTGTTGCCATCTTCTTTGATATGAACTTCGAGCGAACGCCAAGCTAGTTTTTGCTCACATACCGCAAAGGCTGCTGCAACATCTTCATGAAAAAATTCATAGGTGTCATCTATGCCTTGATGAATAGCAACAGACACAGCAAAAACCGCTTGGGTAACTGTCATTTGCATAATTAACTCTCTGCTAACTCTTTGCGTAAAAGTTACATTTAGGCCATAAAACTAAGTCCTGAGTACTGACTACGCAATTTAATGTCGTACTGGCAATCCAAGAGGAAGTGACTTTGTAGAAAGAGTACAAAGCCACTCTCGTACGAACATTAAAACGCTGACGTTTGCACAACGTCGGCAGTTGTAGTCTCAAGTGGCTTAATATCTGATAAGTCACTAACGATATACAAACTACCTACCTTTAATGCTTTGCCTTTAACTATTTGATTAATTTCTAATGATTCAAAGCTGTCACAGCTCAAGCTTGGAAAATGCTGACCAAAGGCGACAAAATCGGCTTGGGTTAACCAATCTTCTAAATCAGCTTCGTAGTACACACCACCAAGACGGTCGCAAACAAAACCTGGCTGGTTAATATGCTTAAGTATCTTGTATGCACGCTCTAAATCAGCTGTTGGCGGGTAAAATGCCTCGCCATTTAACCAATCTTGCAATACGGCCTGTATTTCTTCATCGAATTCGGTAGCGCCGGTAAATTCAAAAACAAATTTAACAATGCCGTATTCAACTTTGACATCACTGCTAACTGCAGTATCAGCATCTAATTGACCAACGCTAAGCGAGTCGATCACCATGCCTTCATCCGACTGAATAACAATTTCACAGCGAGCCAACGAACCTTGTTCTTTATTTTGTACGCTGGTCATAAAATCTACAACCAAGCTTTCGATAGACTCTAGTTCATCAGCAGCTTCAACCACGCGTACCGACTCAATGATTAAATAATAAAGCTCTCGGGCTGTCGTCATTAACATCTTAAGAGTCCTCAGTGCGTGGTTCGATTAATGGTGATTTAGCATTTGGATTAAAGCTATCGTCTTGTAAGCGACCACCGCAAATAGGCAAGTGACACATATTGGCGTGTGTATTTATAAGAGTTCTTTTTTCAACAGTTGTTTCTGTTTTACTGCTAGTCGTAAATAACGAACCTAACTGTGAATTACTTTTTATTAACGCGAATGATACGGCCGCAATTAATGAAACAATAGCGACCGCATTAATAGTTGAATTTTTAGTGAATGGAGTAATGTTGTTTGAGATCTGCATTTTTTTATACCTTGATGCTTAAGTAAATTTCGAGGCTATAAAAACGCAGAAAAAGAAAATTTACACCTAATAAAACCTAATAACGCCTAATATTAACTCGATTTAGTTTCATATCACCGCTATAACTGTAGCCCAATACCCATTTCAAGTCCTTATCATAACGTATTGAAAATACAGTTATTTTCACATCATGACTAGCGGTCACCCCGTTACTAAATTCGGTAACTTGATTAAATCCTTGCAAACGCAATATTTTGTTTTTAAATACATCGTACTGTAGGTGGCCACGTACATTAAAGTTACTAATCTCTGTTTTTTCCGTTTTTGACTCAAGATCAAATGAAAATAAATCATCACTATTATTACGCAAATAATAAACATCGGCTGTTTTCGCATAACAGTCAGCGATAGGATCTCGAACATTTTCAGTAACCAACTGCATTGCTGAGTTAGTTAAATCTAGGCGATAAAGATTATTGATGTCGTATTCTTCAAGTGTGACAAAAATTTGTTGGTGGCAAACATCGGTGGCACCGGTCACGATATTGTCGGTTAACAAAGGGGTAAGTAAGCCAGTATCAAAGTTTAATTGATACAAGGTATTACTAGCCAAGACAAAGACTTGGTTATCCTCAGATAATAAAATATCGTCAATTTTATAGTTAGCAGTTAAATAGCTAACTTGGCGCGATACATCTTTACTGACATCTTCAAATATTTGATTAATACCAAAGCGATCACTGACAAAAAAGCAAGACGAACTAGAACAGCGATAGGTTTGGTCATTGGCTAAAGTCGCGATACGATCTTGGTATGTAGCGCCTTTATCTTTAGTTGACACCGCATCATGTACTTGGAACTGGCCCGAAGTATAATAAAGCTGCCCATTAAACACATAAGGGTTGATTAAATCAGCGTACAAATCACGTTGGAGAGGTAATTCATGGATTTGCTCATTATCCATATCAAATAAAAGTAAATCGCCATTACTTTCAAAAATCAAATTACCGTCAAGCCAAGTTAAACCATTGCTATATCCATCTAAAGTATGTAAAACCTGTGACTCTTGAGTTTTAGTTTTTTGCAAACGAATTTGTGTTTGGCCTGATACGTATCGAAAGTAAGCCAAGTGTGCCCCATCATTTGAAAGAGCAAGATCATAATCACCAACATTGCCATTGTTTAATAAAGTAATGCGCCGCTCGCTACCTGTCGTTAGAGCCTTTGCATATATATTAAATGGCTGGGAGGTATTTTCTCGCTTAGTAAAATAGAGCGTTTTATGATCTTTTGTCACCGCAAATCCACCTACCATTACCCCTGGCCCACAATCTGTAATAAATTTGGCTACAGCTAGATCTAAACTAGGCAATTCATTAGCAAATATCTGACAACGTCCATCCGTTTCTGTCTTAATATAATAAACATTATTATCAACAATATATGGGAAATAGTACGACGTTGTATCCGTCGACTGACCTAACAGCTGAACTTTTGACATGTCGTTCAAGTCTTGCAAATATAGGGAAAAACCAATATCACCGTGCTTACGGTGGGTATAAACTAAATACCTATCGTTAGCGGCAGAATGCAAAGCTTGTCCTTTCATTGAACTGACTGGCGTCGGTTCAGACAAAACCACATCTAGCTCATTGGTTGTAAAGAGAGAGGCAATGAAATACCCGACAAAAATCACTAGCGAAATAGCAATACCAATATGGGCTAACGACAAACGCTTACTTGGTATTTGCGGTTCAGCATCTTCAGCTAATTCAACTATATTGGCTTTAATGGTATAGCCTTTACGTGGCTCGTTAACCAAAATATCGGCACCTAAAATACCTCTCAGGTAGTTAATTTGCTGATAAATACTTTGTTCACTTACATGCCGGCCCCAAACTGCTTGGCCTATGTCATAAGTCTGCACATAGTCTTGTTGTTGGTGTAATTGACTGGTAATTAAAAAAAGTAAGACATCACTGGCAGTTGTACGCAATGATATTTGTTGGTCACCATCAACGATTTGTTGTCGTTGTGGATCATAAATGAGGTGGTTAATCTGGTAGCGCATCGCTAAGTCTTTTGAGTGTAACTCAAATATTGTTATTGAGAGTAATACAACGTAAAACTGACTTAGTACCTTAACTCAAAAGTGTTGAACGGTTGTATTCATTAGCATTTACTAAATTGCTAATAAAAACGAGCTCAACATGTCATCACTTTTGTGTCGGAATACTAAGACCCTTATCCCCTTCCCTTGAATTGTATTTAGCTGAAGCTGGATATAAGCTTAAACTCATAGTTTTGGCTGAATATTGGCCTAAAGAGCAAACTACAAAAAATCAACTAAGTACTTGTTTGGAAAAGGTGCTCGTTCTGAACAACTTAACTGGTCAGAACTGGTATTTTACATTAAACCCAAAAGTTCTAGGTTGCAGTGAAATAATACGTCCTTCATCACCTCGTGCTGCACTAAAACTTTTACGTGACAATTCCTGCGCCAATATCGCTCCTTCATTAAATATATTATCAAGATAGAAACTCAGGGTTAACTTATCTAGCTCTGTGACCAAAGACAAATTGGCAACACTAAAGCTATCAATGTTAACGGCTTCTATATCCGCTTCAGGTGTATTAGGGTCACCCGCATTAAAATACCCATTTAATCGATCGCCCGTATACTGCGCATTTAACATTAAGCTGTGCGCACCAAGTTCTGAAGTAAAAAACCATTTAACCGCGGCAAAATGCTTATTATCAGCAATACCAATTAACGGATTACCGACTTGTAATTCAGGTAACGCTGTATCATTTAAGGCTGATATTGCATGGTCAAGATAAGTGGTGGCCAAGTGTAATTCAACATGCTCTCCCAGCGACAACTTAGCTTCAATATCTAGCCCTTTAATCTCGGCTTGCCCACCGTTAGCTGTATAGCTTAACGAAGTTTGGCTATCTAACAAACCCAGTTGGATATCCGACCAGTCTTGTTTATATACAGCTGCTTTAACCGACCAGTCTTGTTGAGCGTATTTAACCCCGAGTTCAGTTGACGCGAGTTCATCCGACTTAAATTCAGTTAAGGGCTGCGTACCGTCAGCTTTAACTAATATACGATTTATTCCACCGGGTCTAAACCCCTGTGAATAAGAAAGATAGGTTTGTAGGCCAAATTTTGCGTAATTTATACTTGCAGACAACAAGTTGCGCTCATCTTGGCTAGAAAACAACCAGTTTGAAGCATAATTATTGGCAACCTGTTGCTGAACTTGCTGAGCATATTCTTGGGTTGTGATCTGCTGTTGGGCATGTTGCGCAAAAGCGGCAGAGGCAGACACATCGCCAAAGTAGCCGCCTTGCACATAATCATTTTCTATAGCTAAACGCACCAAGCGTTGCCCAATAGAAAAACGCCAATGGTCAGCTAAGGTTAGGTCTACATTAGCAAACAGGCTTTTTTGTTCGATATTTTCCTGACGATCTGAAAAAAACCAAGTGTCGTGACCTATAACACCAAACGTATTAGGGTCAGATTGTGCTGCGGCTTGATAATCCTCATGCCAATAAAACGGGATATAACTGGAGTAAGCGGTTTCGATCCCTTGGTAAATTTCTTGCTGCTGCCAGTTGTTATGCTCTTTGGCGTATTGGCCACCAAAGGTCAGCAGCCAATGTTTGTTCTGATATTCAGACAATAACTCTAAATTGTATTTACGAAAATGAATAGGACGGTTACGGATCGAGTTAGCAGGTTGGCCATGATTTAATTGTGCATCAAGCTCGGCATTATAATTTGAGTTGAAATCGCCTACCCAGTAATCCAAACCTTGTGAAACACGACTAAGATCTTCAATTCTTTTATATTGGCGATCCACCACTGAGCTATTTAACGACAGGGTCAAGTCCGCTATTTGATGACTTACCAATAACTCAGCTAAGGTGAAGTCATCAGAAAAGTGCTCTCTGAAACGAGCCGCCGCCTTATGACGACCAAAATGATTTAAGTTAGGGTTCCAATTACTTAAGCCACCGGTTTTTTGGTATTGGTGGTGAATTAACAAATTAACTTCAGTGGCATCAAAATCATATAACGCTGATAAACGCAGACCTGTGGTATCAAGATAGTTGATATTTTTTTCTGGCTCGACACCTAAGTGAGCCATTTTCTCGTAAGTTGTGGTGTTAACGTACCCCAGATTATCGATCCATCCACCGACTTTATCTTTAAATACTGACAGGCGGTAAGCGGATTCTTGACTGTTAGCCAAATTAACCGTTGAAGATAAGTGGTAACCCGCACCACCACCTTGCACCTGCGACATACCAAGCGATGAAGTCAAGGAATTATCAAACGTCGGCTTATTAGGGATATAAGCAATCATGCCCCCCATAGCCGATTCACCGTGTAATAAAGATTGCGGCCCCTTAACTAGCTCTATACTTTGCATGTCGATAGGTAACAAATCTGGCGTCATACCGGTTTGCGCGATTGAGGTTTTACTAAGAAAGACCGAAGTTAACGGCTTTTGAAAACGGCTAGACGGCAAGCTAACCCCACGAATAGCAATACTTTGCTGCCCTGGACCAAAACCTGGAGAGTAAGATGCGCTAGGCATTAATGATATGGCGTCAGCAAAACCTGTTATATGCAATGAGTCGATATCATCGGCCGATATTAGCTCAATATCTTTGGCAATTTGCTGTAATGGCGTTGCCTTTTTTAACGCTGTAATTGAAATAACTTCAATATCTTGCCAATTTTCATTAGCAGAAACTGAATGCGAAACTAGACATAAATGCGCACAGAAGCACAGTAAAACGTTATCGAGTTTTTTCATTATATTTCTTATCTACAGGAAAGGGGGTTGCCGAATTACGACGCATTACAAATAAAGATTGTCACAATCTTTAACTTGAGAATGATTATATTACTGAAATTAAACAAAAATAAAGGATTGATAGTACCGCAAAATCACAGAGAAATATCGAAATATTGGTCAGTTCACAAATATTTTAAAAAACCCCCTAAACCCCTGAATATAAAGAGTTATTTTTTCAAAACAAGTGATTGAATGTTAGCGGCAAGTCGCCATTTTTTATGCACCTTTGTTGCAACCGCTCACTTAAATATTGCGTTTTACGATAGATTTTTATTACATAATTTTAACAGTAATTAGAGGTAATTTACATAACAGCGCTTAAATTTCAGCCAGATAAGGAAAGTCAGCTAAATCAAGCCTATGAATGAGTCGAACGAACTCTCGTACTTTTTCAATTTAATTTTGATTAGTTGAAACAATGCTAGCTATTTTTGTAGGTTCGACGCTTGCGTCGTATTTAAAGCTTTTGACGAAGCAGCAGCTTCGACCTACAAAAGATTCAACAGATCATTTTTTATTGAAACAGTACTAGCGCTTTCCGAGCCAATTACTCAACTTCGAAGCCAAACCTATAGCAAAAATCTTATTCTGGGTTAACTCTATGTCATTAACGATATTAATCATAAAACTCGAGCAAGAAGACTATACCTACATGTATTAAGCGGATAGCGTAATACAATTAGGACAATGTCTCACATCTAAAACCCCGTATATAAAACTATAATTAAGCCGTTAAGAATGGATATCACGAGGACGATGATGATTAACGTTATCACTCACTTCATCAAAGCTTACGAGCAACTACATTTATTAGCCGAGTTATACCCTGAACTTGGCAATTTCTATTATGGCGCGGACCGCTATTTAAAGTATCACGCACTAATCAATACGCGCGTGTTTCTCAATAACGGCGGTGACGCGGCGCAACTGTGTGAAGTTGCTAAACGCATTGGCTTGTCGAACATAGGTTACAATTTCGCATATGAAAGTACTTACCTAGCGAAAAACCAAGACGTTAATCAAACCTCGCGAATTTTACAGGATGTAATGGACAATACAGAACAAGCTTGTATTTTACTGGCTAACTTGGCGTTATTAATTTCAAACAATGAGCAAAACCCACAAACCTTAATTCAGTTGATCGGACAAATTCAAAATGCCGAATTGAATGATGAATTTACAGAAAAAAATAAGCAGTTATTATTAGAACTAGTAGAAGCCCAACAACTTAGGCTAATGCAAATGCCAAGTCCAATCAGTGCAATTGAATCACCCCAAGCACAGGTTATGGTTGCCTAATTTATAATCTGTGCGAAGTTTTACAGAGGTGGGATGTTGACGAGCATTTCTGCTTGTGAACCTGCAATTGTAGACGAGCATTTATGCTTGTAGAACCTGCAAGCATAACTCAAAAGAGCAAGTCTAAAGTCTCGCCCACAAGCCTGCAAGCCAAGCCTATAAGGTAACGTGAATGGGGAGAATCCCGCCCCCCAACTAAGCAAACCGTTTTTATAAAACCTTATTCACTGTCGCAATTAGCTTGTCTGGGCTAAACGGCTTAACAATCCAGCCTGTAGCGCCTGCGGCACGGCCTTCTTGCTTTTTATCCATTCCGGCTTCTGTCGTCAGGAGTAAAATAGGCGTAAATTTAAAAGCAGCTATATCCCGCACTTGTTTAACCATAGTAATACCATCCATCACAGGCATGTTGATATCACTTATTATCAATTTAATATCGCTGTTATTTTTTACCGCATCTAAGCCTTGCTGACCATCTTTAGCTTCAACAACTGTGTGACCCGCCCCTTTCAAGGTAAATGCAGTCATTTGGCGCATTGATGTTGAGTCATCAACGATTAAAATCTTCGCCATTTTCATCTCCGGTTTTTATGATTTTCAACGCTAGCATAATGCGTCATTTTTGCAGGTATGTGCGCAAGAATAAACGCAATATTTAAAAAATAGGTTAAAGCGGCTGCTAAAAGCTAGTATTAACCAACAATGTCTTTGTACCTTATAAGTAATCTTAATGATTAACTATCGTTTTTTTGCGATTTATTTCATAATATAAAACGAGACTTAAGGAAGTGAGATGATACGCAGCGTTATTTTAATTGTTTTATTAATCACGGCTAACTTTGGCGCCCTCGCCAAAGCGTACTCGTGCGTTAAAATGACGAACCTGTCTGCACTGCAATCACCGCAAAATGAGCACAAACAAAGCTCAAATCATGATTGCTGCCCATCTCAGAAAAAACAGCAAGTTGAAGTACAAGTCAGCCAGTTGCCTAACCTACAAGCCGAACAACAAAATCAAGCTGAAAGTAATCTGTGCCAATGCCCTGAGCAATGCACATTTTCATTAGGCTTTAGTTATGTTGCAAAACCGCTATCTGCACCCATCAATTTAGACGGCAAACCAAATTATTATCAAACGACTATTGTGGTCAATATTCAGCCCTTATTACGCCCCCCCATCTCCTAATTAATTATTTGTTTATCAAAATTAATTCGCGAGTTACTCATGCTTTATTTTTATCGCATATAGTCTTCTCGCTCAGGCCTTATGGTTCATTGTCAGCGCTTTGACTATAGATGAGAGAGCTAGCGTTGCCATACATTATTAATTAAGAGATTTATCATGTTTAACGCATTTAAAACTTATGCTTGGTTAGCTAACTTCTTGTTGCTAACAAGCTTATTGCTTTCTAACCAAACTTGGGCAGCAAATGAGCATTTATTATCAGATTTACAGCCAGCACCTGCGGCCTTACCCAGCGACACAGCTCAAGCGACGCCAATTTACATGTGCCCTATGCATCAACACATTAAGCAAGACAAGCCTGGCGTGTGTCCTATTTGCGGCATGGATTTACAGCTTAGTAAGTCAACAATTTCAACCTCTGAACTCGGTATTGAGCTGAGTGGTGAATTACAACAAAGCTTGGCAATAAAAATAGAGCCGGTCGAGATAGGGCCATTGTGGCGTTATTTTGCAACAACGGCAGAGGTCAATTATAACGGCGATAACACCCACCATTTTCATTCTCGCGTATCGGGTTGGATCCAACAAACCGATCTCACGTCTGCCCAAATGCAAGTTAAGGCTGGGCAAGTGTTATACACGGTGTATTCGCCCGAGTTACAAGTTGCACAAAATGATTTACTCAATGTCATTGATGTAACAGGCAATAACCCTAAGCAAGCGGAACATAAGCGCCTGTTAAGCAAAGCCAAGCAACGCTTAACCCTATTGGGTGTTAGCCCTAGAGTGATAAACCAAGTAATAAAAGAAAAGCAAACACTGACTTACGTACCATTTTATGCCAGTCATGATGGTATTGTGATTAAAACAATGTTGGCTCATGGCATGTATATTGAACCTGCCACACAGCTTTTAAGTATTGCTGATCAATCTTCATATTGGCTGTCGATCAACATTCCACAATCTCGTCGAGATTGGTTTACCTTAGGCACTGAATTTGATGTTAGCGCTTTTGGTCAAGCACAAACCTTAGTCAGTGGCAGTATTGATTACTTTTATCCTGATCTCCATGTCGCGAATCAAACCCATATAGCTCGCTCAACGATTCAAGCTAGCACGTTAAAAGTGGGGCAAAAAGTTAAAGTGGCCCTGTATGGTGGACGGGTAAATGAACAACTGCATATTAATCGCCACGCGTTACTCAGTTTTGCCGATACGACTAACCGCGTCGTGGTAAAAAATAAAGCAGGACAGTTTGTTATTCGACCAGTCAAGGTTAGCCTTCTAACGCAGGAACGGGCAGCTATTAGCCAAGGTTTAGAAGCTGGTGAGTTAGTGGTTACTTCTGGTCAGTTCTTGTTTGATTCAGAAGCGTCGTTACAGCAAAGCATCAACCAATTAAATAGCAACCAAGCTGTAGAGCATGACGCAAGACATCAGCATCATTAATAACACGGACATAAAAACACTATGTTGAACTTAATTATTGATGGTGCCATTAAGCAGCGCCAAATCGTGTTGATGCTGAGTATTTTGCTAACGCTTGCCGGTATTGTCGCTATACAAAATACTAAAATAGACGCGATCCCCGATCTATCTGACACGCAAGTCATAGTCCATGCCGAATTTGCCGGTTTACCTCCCGAACAACTGGATGAACAAGTCACTTACCCTCTTAGCCGCGAGTTACAAAGTGTCGCGAAAGCAAAAACCGTGCGCGCTTATTCGTATTTCGGTGAAGCCTTTTTATACGTTATTTTTGAACAAGGTACAGATATTTATTGGGCGCGTAGCCGTGTACTTGAGCAATTGTCTCAAGCACAAGCTAGATTACCCAATCAAGTTAAAACACGAATTGGCCCAGATGCCAGTGGCGTAGGCTGGGTTTATCAGTATGCGTTAATTGATCCTAGCCAAACTCAAGATCTAGCCGAATTAACCCGCTTACAAGACTGGTATCTCAAACCTAATTTACAAGCTGTGCAGGGTGTAGCTGAAGTCGCCACGGCCGGAGGCATGCAAAGCCAAGTGGAGATTGTGCTAGATCCGCTAGCGATGTCAGCTTATCAGGTCAGTTTAAGTCAAATAAAATCTGCGGTAACGCGCCATAACCAAAGCACTGGCGGCGGTATGTTGGAATTGGCTGAACAGGAAGTCATGTTAGTGAGCAATCAAACCCTAACATCACTAGAGCAGATCCGCCGTCTGCCGATCAAAGCCAATTTAAATAAAGCTATCCAACTCGCCGATGTAGCCGACGTGCGTTGGAGCCCTGCTTTTCGCCGCGGGGTGACCGAGTTAAATGGCAATGGGGAAGTGGTGAGCGGTATTATTGTTATGCGCCAAGGTGAAAACGCCTTAACGACAATCACGGCGGTTAAACAAAAGCTAGCGCAAATTAAACAAGGGTTACCGACTGGCGTTGAAATTGTTGAGGTTTATGACCGCTCACAACTCATACATCAAGCCGTCGATAACTTAAAACACAAGTTACTGCTCGAAATGCTGTTAGTAGCCGCGGTGATCATTGTATTTCTTTGTCATTTAGGCTCTAGCCTGATTGCGATTATTTGTATTCCGTTATCAGTCGCTTGCGCTTTTATTGTCATGCAACAATTTGGTGTAAGCGCCAACTTAATGAGTTTGGGCGGTATTGCCATTTCTATTGGTGCGTTAGTGGATGCCGCTATTGTGATGATAGAAAATGCACATAAACACTTATTGCAGTTTCAACGTCAGCATCAACGCTTGGCACAACCTCATGAGCATTGGCAATTAATTGGCCACGCTTGTCGAGAAGTCGGCCCCACCTTATTTATTTGCTTGTTGATCATGACCATTAGTTTTTTACCGGTATTTGCCTTAGATGGCCGTGCGGCTCTGCTGTTTACGCCATTGGCTCTTACCAAAACTTTAAGCATGGCGGCCGCTGCCGTATTAGCAATAACGCTTGTGCCTGTGTTAATGGGATGGTGGATCCGCGGTAAAGTGTTAGATGAACAACAACACAAATTAAGCCTTGGCTTAAGTCGACTGTATCGGCCTATTTTACAAATGAGTTTAAACTCGCCCAAAGTTAGCATTGTTATTGCCATCTTAATTTGTGGTTCTGCTTACTGGCCGCTCTCGCAGTTGCAGTCAGAATTTATGCCAGAGATCCGTGAAGGCGATTTAATGTATATGCCGACAACGCAACCCGGCATTAGTCTACAAAAAGCCTCGCAACTGCTACAACAAACTGACAGGCTAATCAAAAGTGTGCCTGAAGTGAAAAGCGTATTAGGCAAAGTCGGGCGCGCGCAAACCGTAACCGATCCTGCCCCTGTCACTATGTTAGAAACCATCATTCAATTTAAGCCAAAATCTGAATGGCGAGCCGGCTTTAACCAACAAGACATCATTAACGACTTAGACTCTCGCTTGCAAATACCAGGCTTAACCAATGCTTGGGTACAACCCATTAAAACCCGAATTGATATGCTATCCACTGGGGTTAAAACACCATTGGCGCTGCAAATTAGTGGCTTTGACCAAGCTGAATTACAAACCCTAGCCACACAAGTGCGCACGCAATTAGCCAAACTAGACGTTGAGCAACACCTGTTCGCCGAGCAGCCCAGTTCTGGCAACTATCTTAATATCGAGCTAAAGCCACAAGCGTTACGCGAATACGGCATGACAGTGAGTGACCTACATGTTTGGATAAACCAAGCCATAGGCGGGCAAACTTTTGAGCAAATGTTCAAAGCAGAAGAACGTTTTGCGATTAAATTACGCTTGGCTAAAGCTTATCGACAAACGCCCGAAGCCATCGCTAGTTTGTTAATTGATACACCAAGTGGTGCGCAAGTCACATTAGATACACTCGCCTCACTGAATTTTACTCAGGGCGCAAGCTTAGTTAAAAGCGAAAATGGCTTAAAAACCGCCACCTTGTTTATTAGTACGCAGCACAACGCGCAAGACTATATTCAACAAGCTACGCCTTTGCTTAAACAAGTAGACTTACCTGCACGCTATTTTGTGACTTGGTTAGGCGATTATCAGCAGCAACAAGCGGTTACCCAAAAGTTATTGTGGATAGTGCCTGTCGTGCTCTTACTTATTTATATGTTGCTGTACTTAGCGTTGCAAAGTCATAAACAGAGTTGGATTGTGTTAAGTGTTTTGCCTTTTGCGTTAACTGGCAGCCTTTGGTTTATTTATTGGATGGAGTTTGCCATCAGTTTAGCGGTTATCATTGGCATGATAGCCTTAGCGGGTGTCGCGGCCGAGTTCGCTTTGGTAATGTTGCTGTACTTAAATCAAGCAAGAAAAAATCCAGATACTTCCCCCCTACTAAATAGCGACTCAAGCCTTAATAGCGGAGACAGTAAGGCGCTCATTATGCAAGGTGCTCTGCAGCGTATCCGCCCTAAAGTGATGACTGTCGCCACCTTGTTATTAAGTTTGTACCCTATGTTTATTGGCCAAGAAGTCGGTTACGAAGTGATGCAGCGCATAGCGGCACCCATGCTAGGCGGTATGATTTTAGCACCACTAGCTTCGTTATTATTGGTGCCGGTTTTATATAACCTAATCAAGCCCAAAGTTTTGTAGATACGAGTTGTTCATTGCATAAGCCAATCTAGCGGTTGTAGAGCATAAGCTTTACACCGCTCGTGCTTTAACTCAAAGTTTTGAATGGTTGAGTTTATAACCTTGTGCTAGCCGAAATAAATTCGGCCTTACAATGGTTCTGGTCTTTAATTTTGAGCCGGTGAACAAGTTGCGATCAGCTAATTAACGCTGTGGCTCGTCAATAATTTTTTCGTGGTAGCTGTCTTTGATTTTCTTAATTTTTTTAACCACTTCGCCAATAACCTTGCGGTCACCGGTTTGAATAGCCGCTTCGAGTTCGGCCAGCGTGTCACCAATTTCGACTAAGCCTTTATCATAATCCGCTTGATCTTCTGGCTTAACTTGCATGGTTTTGGCCATTGTTAACGCCAGTTTAAACTGAGCCAAGCCTTGCTCACGCTCGTTTTCCTGCTTGGCTCTTGCTAGCGTTTTTAGTCCTTGTGCCATGTCTTGCATTGCATCTTGTAACGGTGTGGTTCGAGTACAAGCTGATAACGCCAATAAAGTGATTGCGGCTATACCGATTTTTAAAAAGTGAGACATCTTAAACTCAATAATTGATTACGCATTGTAGTGATTATATGTGGTGAATATACCCAAGTCGCTAAGCTGTGGCTAATAATAAAATGGCGATAGGAATAACAAGCTCTAATGTGGTCTTTTCAATTGTGAGTATGTTGTTCTTAGACAAGGTCGCCGCTGGAAACCAAGCCTGTAGCAGCTCAGTTGCTATTGTCGAAATAAATTTCGACTAAAACAAGCTTAACTGCCGATCAATGATTCGTTCAAACGACTGACCAACAAAAGGTAAAATACCATCGGCGATGGGTTTAAGCTGTTTGTCGATATAATGCTGGTAATCAAAATTAGCCGTTTGATAATTGATCGGCTGGGCACCTTGCGTTGTCAGCACGTATTTAACCCAGGCTTTTTTGTCGTACTGCAGGGGTAAATGACGTTTGGTATTTTCATCATCGGCAATCCGCGCGGCTTTAACATGCGGCGGCACGTTTTTCACATAATCACTCAGCTTTTGCCGTAAACGCTTACGATAAACGAGTTGTTGATCGCGCTCGCCATTCAAGGTTTGCGTGACCACCTTTTGCACATAATCTTGCACATCTTCGTCGTTAAACACTTTTTCATACAAGGTGGTTTGAAATTCTTTAGCTAGCTCTGTCCAATCACTACGAACGGTTTCTAGCCCTTTGAATACGGTTTGTATTTTACCGTTTTTATTAACCGTGCCAGCATAACGTTTTTTACTGCCCGCTTCCGAGCCACGAATAGTCGGCATTAAAAAACGCTGAAAGTGAGTTTCAAATTCTAGCTCTAGGTAACAATCCAGCGCAAAATCGTCGCGTAAAGTTTGTTGCCAGTTTTGGTTGATCATATCAGCTAACGAATTGCCAATATCAGCCGCTTGTGACGGGCTAATATCACCTTCCAACCAAACAAAGGTTGAGTCGGTATCGCCGTAAATCACCTTGTAGCCTTGCGCTTCAATCCATTTAGCCGTTTGCTGCATAATTTGATGGCCACGCATAGTGATTGAGCTCGCTAAACGCGTATCGTAAAAACGACAACCTCCCGAGCCAAGCACCCCATAAAAACTATTCATTAAAATTTTAATGGCTTGCGAGCGAGGCGCATCTTTATCACGCTTAGCTTGATCACGCTGGCGCCATAGCTCTGAAATAATATCAGGTAAAAAGTGTTTATCGCGCGAAAAATACCCGCCTTTAAACCCCTCTATGGCTTGTTCTGGCGTCAATAAGCCTTCAATTAAGCCCATAGGATCAATCTTAAACGTGCGAATAATTGACGGGTATAGGCTTTTAAAGTCGAGCACTAATACATTTTTATACAAGCCAGGAAGCGAATTCATTACATAACCGCCAGGGCTAGCTAAACCGCCACCTTTAGGTAAATTGGGTGCTATATAACCTGCGCGATGCAGTTTGGGTAAATAAACATTAGTAAATGCCGCAACCGAGCCGCCGATCCTATCCAACTCTAACCCTGTTAGTTGGCTACGTAATATAAGAAAGTCGAGGATTTGAGTATGCTCAAAAATATCAGAGACTAATTGGCAATCTTCAAGATTATATTCGGCCAGTTTAAGTTTGTTATGGAGAAAATCATGCGTAATATGCTCGCCACGATTACTGACATCTTCAATTTTTTTACCGCGCCCTAACAAAGCCTGCGCGACAAATTCTAAGCTAAAACTATCAAACTGGTAGGTGGCCGTTTTAAGCGCATCAATACCATCTACCACCACCCGACCAGGCAAGGTCACAAACCCTTGCGAGGGCGCACTTTTGTTATCGCGCCATGTCATAGCACTATGACCTCGCCCTAACTTTAAAGTTAAGCCGTATAAAGCCATGCGTTTAACTAACAAACGAAAGTCAAAGTTAACCACATTCCAGCCAATGATCACGTCAGGATCAAGTTGGGTAATATGCAACTCAAGTGCGAGCAATAACGCTTTTTCATCCGCTACCCAGCAAATATCTAATCTAGGCTGTGCGCCTTGTGCCTTTATCGCAAACTCTTGACTGTCGCCCCACTGCTCAGCATCTCCTATCATCAATACACGACGCACTCCCAACCCTTGCAGGGCAATACTGTATAGCTCGCCTTGCATAGAGCATTCAATATCTAATGATAGGGTTGAAAGCTGGGGTTTAAATTCACTCGGTTTAACTTTGGCTTGACGGATCACTTGATGACCTAAGCTCAACTGGCTATCGCCAATATAGCTTAACGAACCTTGAATAAAGCGTTCAATTAGGTAGCGGTTTTCAAGGCGAATATCATCTTCAAATAACACTATATTGTGTTTTTTCAGCACTCGCTGCGCTTTATAGTGGGCTGAGATTGTCGGAAAATAAAATGCGCCAATAGGCTGTTGCTCAAAACTTTTTAAACCAAGCGACTTATACTCAAACTCGATACCTTGTTTGGCTAATAATGGTTTAGCCTGTGCCGCATCAATTTGTTGAATAAAAAATAACGGTTTTTCGCCCATTATTTGCAATTTAACAGGGCCTTGAGTTGTCGCCAACCAAAGTTCAATTTGGCTACAAACACCTTGCTGGGTATCTATGTCTTGACTATGGCGGGAAAGTAAAAAGCCTTGCTGCACAACAACTCGATTATCTGAAATAATGAAATGGCATTATACCAACTTATAGTCAAAGTGATCAGGTTTTAGGGGCAGGTTTCTGGTTCCAGACGAAACCTAAGTACCTACATCCATGTAGGCAAAGCTGTCAAGCTTCGAGACCCCATGAGCATATGCTCTACTATGTGATTGGGGCTGCCTAAAGGGATTTAGGTAGTAGGACGACGCAGGAGCCAAAGTCGAGAGTAAGCGCCGACAATGAACCATAAGACCTGAGCAAGAAGGCTATATAATTTCACATAAGTTTTAGGTAACTCGCTAATAGTCGACTAAATTTAAAGAAGTTGTTTTTGAGGGAAAGGCATGTATAAAAATTTTTTATTCATCAGTATGCTCGCCTTAGTGTCCTTTACATCTGTGGCGAAAAACCACAACAGTGAATTAGATTTATTTGAACTAAGCTTGGAGCAACTAATCGACATCCCAGTGTCATCCGCTTCTTTATTTGCTGAAAGTCGCATTTCGGCAGCGGCGAGTGTGGAAAAAATAAATGAAGAAGAATGGCTAAGATGGGGAGCTAGAAGAAATACAGATGCCTTACTCAGAACCCCCTCGATTCAAGCTTACCCTACTTTTTTTGGCGGACATGCCATAGCGGTACGTGGCTATGCGCAACTCTTGTCTGTGCGCGGCCTCGCAACGCTAATTGATGGCGTGCCCGTTAACGACATGATTTTTGGCTCAGCCCAATACAATAGTGAACATACCACGCTAGGCGTGGTTGATAGTATTGAGCTGGTAAAAGGGCCAGGTTCAACCTTATATGGTACAGATGCATTTCACGGTACATTGCAGTTCAATACTTATTACCGACAAAAAAACGAAGTTAAACTAGGTGCACAACTTGCCTCACCCGATTATCAACAAGCAAACCTCAAATGGAGCCAAGAAATACCTAATGTTGGATGGCTGAACCTTTCGGCCGATAGCCGTAATAGTGAAAAATGGCGCTGGCACTATACTAATTTAAACGACAACTTACTTACCGCGAGACAGACTCAATACCAAGCTCAAAGCTTTAACTTAAAGCTGCACAACGCTGCAACGCAAAAATTAAGTTATAAAATAAGTTATCACCACAACAATATGCTCGGCGATGAATTTGTCGGTGGCGGTCACACCTTCGGCTATCAACAAAACGATATTAGCATGGCAGATCAATCGATTAATTTGTGGCAAGCCAGTAGCCAATATCAAATGACTGACGCCAGCCAAATAGGCATAAAAACCTATTTATGGAACAATAAACGCCTAAATAGTTTTGAAATTGGCACAGGGATTTTTTTACAAGACCATCAACTTAAAACCCATAGTGCACAAGCATTTTGGCAATACCAAGATCAAAACCGCAATCGACTTTATGTCGGTGTGGAAAATTATCAACAAAAAATAGCCAAATCACACACCCATATCATCGATCAACAAGGGCAAAGACAAAACACCATTGAACAAGCCGAACAAGGTGCAACTCGAAAAATTAACAGTGTATTTGCTCAAGGCCGTTGGGTTACTCCCATTAGCCCATTGTCCATTGAATTAGGAATACGCCTTGATGATTACCAAGCCTTTGGCAACCAAACTACACCTAGGTTAGGTGCTATATACCAAATAGAAAATAATAAAACTGTCAAAGCGCTGTATAGTACTGCGTTTCGCGCGGCGGTAAGTTTAGAGCAATTTGGCTCCACCGCCATCAAAGGCTCACAGAACATCAAACCAGAGGAAATTGAAACCTATGAACTGATTTGGCTACACCAACTCAATGACCACTTAGCCTATCAGGTCAGTTATTTTCATAGCCACTGGCAAGACGGAATAATATCGACAGCCATTGACAATGATCCTGTGTTTTCGACTCAATTCCAAAACAGTGGTGAAAACAGCAGCCAAGGATTGGAAGCCGCAGTCAAAGTAAAATTAGATGACTGGTTGTTGGATCTCAAATCCAGTTATGTCGCCAGCCAAAACGACATAACGCATATTAACTATGTGATGTTTCCCAAGTGGATGCTGAACATGGGGCTGAGTTATCAAATCAATCAACACAGTGCCATTCATGCTAATTGGACGTTTAAAGATCAATGGCAAGCCAATCAAAGCGAGAACAGTCAATCACTGGCAAGCTACAACCGTTTAGATATGGCATATTATTGGCAGTGGCGCTCAGATATCAGTTTTAATTTAAGTGTGATAAACCTGCTAAATAAAACACAATATATTCCATCTGTTTTAGGTTACCCTGAAGGGGAAATAGAACCTATCACCAGACAATTGAACCTTAGTTTGCAATGGCAATATTAAACCGTTCCGAAAATAGGCAACCAACTAAACAAAATCATCCCTCATTGCAATGGGTATGGCTGAAAAGCACTGTATTGTTAATTAGCGTATTAACATCGCTTGTTTGTTTTGCCCAAGTGCCAACACAATTAAAAGCCCCTACTCAATTAAAAACACCTATACAATTAAAAGTGCCGAAGGCCAGATCAAGTTTTGATATTTCACACGACTATCACATCAAGTTGTTAGAAAAAGCCTTAATCAAAGCCAGTGAAGGCCGCGCTATTCCAGACATTGTAGCCACGTTTGATATGTCACAAGGACGCGCTATGGCCGAGCTAATTAAAGGGGAATTGCTCGATGTATATTGGTTAGGAACCGATACGATTGCTGAACATAAATTACGGGCCATTCGAGTCCCGACAACCCGAGGGTTAATTGGCTACCGTAAGCTCATTATTCGCAAAGAGTCACATGCAGTGTTTGATAAGGTTAATTCACTAGAACGTTTACAAACTTTAGTGGCCTGCCAAGGCACTCATTGGCCAGACACCCAAATATTAAAAGACGCCGGTTTAAAAGTCACAACGAGCGTACAATACGAAACCTTGTTTAAAATGTTAGCTAACCGCCGCTGTGATTATTTTCCACGCGGCTATCATGATTACAAAAAAGAACTGGAACTGCGCTACACCCTATACCCAGATTTAGTTAGCTATGATGGCATTTTATTGCACTATCCATTTGCCGTGTATTTTTTTACACGCCATGAAAACGAAGCGCTCGCTAAATGGATTGAGGTTGGTTTACACGCATTAGCCAAAGAAGGGGAAATTGAGCGCTTTATGCAGCAGCATCCACTTACCGCGCATGTTTTCCCGCTGACTAACGAAAATCACGCCTTGTACTTAGACATAGCGAATTCCCTATTACCGGAAGACACGCCCTATCAAGATCATACGCTTTGGTATCAAGCAACTGACTTTGGTATGAAAACTAGCAATAAAAACCAATGATTTTAGGTTAAATAACCGTGCCTATTCGCCCTAATCATCGTCCCAGTCGTCATCCCAACCAGGATATTGTTCGGGTTTTGTGCCAGTTTCAGTCAACATTACCGGATACTCAACATTCGGATCGACCGCATACGGCTTTTTACGCGATTTAGATATTTGAAAACGCCAGCTGTCACCATAATCAAACATATAAAACAGCTTTTTTTTGCCTTTCATCAATTCAAGAATTTCAGCAATGCTAGTGTCTTCTATCGAATCTTCGTCACACATAAAAAGCTGTCGTTCGTGCGACAATTCAGTATTACCGATATAAAATTCAAACAGATGATCATTATCAAAATCGACCAATTTTTGAATCGATAAATGTAAATCGACGAGATCCCAATCGGTTGGCACCTCGAATGTACATTCCCAGTCTTCTCGTGCATGAATGCCGGACAATAACTTAACTTTTAATATTTGGATCATATTGCTGATTAACTACTAACAGTATTAATAGCCCGCAGTTTAGCATTTGCCCTAATGAATAAAAGCTGTAATTATTCAGCATAAGGAAATTGATAAGCCATAGGCCGTTTCATATCTTCGAATAAGTTAATGAATCTAATGACTTTTGCGAAAAAGCGGCTTTAGAGTATAAAGTTTTTGTGGCGAGCATTTATGCTTGCTGAGCCTGAAAACCACTATCATTTAACCATCGCTGGCGGTGGTTAAATCCGCGTAACCGGACATTTTGGTGTTATTCGAATAAATTCGAACCTACAAGGGTAAATTTCGCTCTTTGGGTTTGGCGTAATGTTTATTTGAATGGTTGCAACTTGCAACAGGCTCTATTTATTGTGGGCGAGCATTTATGCTTGCTGAGCCTGCAAACTTTTCTACCCAAAAGAACAAGACTACAGAATGTTGTTCCTAGCAAATACTAAGTACTTGCATCCAAACAGGCACGAAAACAGGGGGGAGCTGGAAGCCAAGGCTTACTGCTTGAAATGCAGAATAGTTACTAAAAGCCAATTTTATTGATTCACTGGAACACGTTTAGCCTGCATACAGTGGGCTAACATTTCTCGGTTGTACTGCTTAATAAACATCTCAGCGTGCTGACGCAAGTCGCGCACCTCTTTGTCTTTAGGTAATATGTCGCCCAACTGCTTGGCGATAATAATGCCACAATATTTTTTAACGTCATCCACACTGACAAAGCGCCGACTCGGGATCACCACAGCTCGTCGTGCATAAGCGTAAAGTCGATAATCTTTAACTTGTAAGGCTTGCTCAAGTGCCAACTTAACATCCGTTTGCTTAAACCAAGCTAAACTGTGTTTTTCTGCTTGGCTAGCACAAGCACTAGTCAACAAAATAGTGACCGCACAAAACAAACCAAGTCGCTTTTTAGTTAACTCAAGCTGTTTTCTTTTGCACATAATCGGGTTCATTAATTATGGGTTTACGCCATACTAGCAAACATGCAAACCACAAAACATAATAATATGCCAAGCCACCGCCAGCGGGCGGCACAGGCTCGGTACCTCGAGTTGTGGTTAAATTAGCCTCCAATACTGTTACCCGTACTGTCACTTGGCTGGTTGCACCTTGTTCATCACTTAATGTGTACGTGAAAATATCTAAACCACTAAAGGAATCACTAGCATTGTACTCAAGGTCATCGCCAATAATTTGTACCTGTGCCGCTCCTTGATAATCAAGCTTGGCGATACGCAGCGAATTAGAGTCTGAGTCCCAATCATTGTTTAACACAGGGATCAACACCCGCTCTCCTTGATTTATGGTCACACTATCATCGTGACCAATCGGCGCATCATTTACCGCATTCACTTGGACCGAAATGGGGTAAGTAACCAATTGCACCGTATCGCGATAAATGCTGACTTGCGCTGTTAACCCACCATGAAAATCTCGATTGGGAATAAGTGATTGCGCCTCGACACGGTAGTTGTCTCCGCTTTCAACGACTAAGCTAGTGCCATCTAACGACGAATGGCCCGAGAAAAAGTCCGCTACATCAAGCGTCAAGTGAGTATCTTCGTCGATTGAATAATGAAAGGCTTGAGTCTGATTAACTGGCGCCAACCCAAGCGGCAGCACACTAATTTGCACTTGCCCTTGGCTGATCAATTCACCATCGCTCACTTGATAGCTAAAGGTTTCAATACCTTGTTGCGATAAGCTACTAAAACTTAATGTATTACCGTTAATTTGCAGATTGTGCTGTCCTTGATAATTAACCGCTAGCAAATGTAATGGTTGCTGTTCAGGATCAACATCATTGGCAATAACGTCCAGAGTTAAATTATCACCAAAAGCCACGGCGACAAAATCATTCACTGCAATAGGGGCGTCATTGACAGGTAGCACAGTTACAGAAACTGGCGTAGGTTCACTATACAACTCACCATCAAATACTTGCACGTTGACATTAAGCTTGCCGCTAAACTCTGGCTCAGGGATCACTACATCATTTTCCACCCTGTAATTAGCGCCACTTGTGATCAAAAGTTTAAAATGAGTACTGTCTTGATCGACAATGTAGAAATCGCTAAGAGTTAAATGTAAAGTTTGATCTTCTAATATTTGCAGAGTCGGCAGACGGGTTATCTTGGGTGCTGATAAATTTTTTACTGCCTGCACATTAAGCGCAGCCGGCGTTAACGCAAAAAAGACATTACTGCTGCATTTAACCATTAAGCGTCCGTTATCGAGATCTTGATTGGGCATAAAATCAATGGTGTAAGCACCAGAATTAGCGACTTGGCTAGCTAACACATTATCAAATTTCGTTGCTTTATCATTCGATAAAATTATATCGACTTTTTGACAACTGATAGGCGGTTGATTGGTTCGTGCAACATCCCAATTCAACTGCAAATGACTATTGCCTTGTAGATTGACAGTGCGGCTCGGGCTAGTCACTTGAAATGGACCTGCCTGTTTAATAACCTTAATCGTTCGCGTATCACTGTCGACACCACCTTGCCCGTCGCGCACAATTAAACGTAAGGTCAAATCACGATCAGAATTTGGGTAACTTTCACCTAATTTGATACGCCCTGCCACCACGTCTTCTAAGCGCGGAAAATAACGGAAGTTATCTTGGGTCAATGGCCAAGCTCTAAATATTGGCTTATTTGCCACATCTTTCATTTGCGCGACGGAATTAGACGCTTCACCTAAATCAAATTGCTCCCATGAATACCACAATACATCCCCCTCATGATCACTTGCTTGGCCATGTAAAACAAATGGCGTGAGCGCAGGTATCACTTGATTGTTGCCCGCACTAACTAATGGCGCTTTGTTATTTAAGTTTTGTGTAGTGCCGCAGCTAGCGCCTTGACCAACGCGAATATAGTCATTGATTTGGTCGATAGAAATAGAATGAAAGTAATCGTCTGCGTCATATTGTAAATTTTGCGCACCGCAGATACCCGCATAAGACATAATTGTTGAGCCACTCCCTGGTTCATATGCGGCATTCGCAGCGCGCTGCCCTGCGCAACTACCCATAGTGCCATTATAGGTATGCAAAGCACCAAATTGATGGGCTATTTCATGAGCGACATATTCGACAGCAAATGCATCACCAATCGGATTACTCAAACCTGTAGCCGATTGGGCTTTAAAACCGGTTTGACCATTAGTAGATTGATGGCAAACACTACCAATAGTGGCTAAGCCACCACTGCCGGTCATAAAAACATGGCCGAGATCATAATTATTAACGCCGATTTCCCGATCCACTAATTGCTGATTAGCGCGTAAATCACGTGAAGTCGGGCTGTTTTCAAATGGGTCGCTATCTGGGTGTTCACTAACTAAAACTTGATTGTTGGCAATTAACGCTAAGCGAATAGCCAGATCTCGTTGATAAATTGCGTTAACCCGATTCAAAGTAGTCACTATGGCATTAATGGCTTTACTTTTGTCGCCAAAATATTGGGTATATTCACCCGTGGTTGATATTGCGATGCGGTAAGTGGTTAACTCGACTTTTCCGCCATTGCTGTATGAGCCGCGAGCGGCAATAACTGGCGTTTTTTGCTCTGAGCCATGAGGCTCGTCTTCACTTTGAGTTGCACTAATATGTTGTAATTGATCAGCGACCGTGCGCCCTTGCTTAGGCCTAGGGTACAAAACCTGTCGCTGTTGACTATCCAATATCGCGTCTAAATACCAAGTTTCACCATTCACCTGATACATACCATTAAAACCTAAAGGGCCAATATCAAACCGCCCTGTTAATATAGGGTTGTCTACCGCGTGGCCTTTAAAAGTTAAAATATCTGGGTGTTGAAACGTAAAGTCAGCACTATATACAGGGTCATAACTAAGTTGATAGCGAATACCTTGACCGTCTTGGGTTGGTAAAGTCACGTTAATTTGACTGCTGCTATTGAGCAAGGAGTCTTCATAAAGCGCTTTGAGATCCGCAATTATTTCGTCTAATGGCACGATAAAGTGTTTAGCATCTGGGTAATCTTGTTGGGTTAACGTACCACCATGCCCAGCAATAACTTGCCAATGCCAATCGACACTTTTTACATTCTGCTCAGATCCTACTTGTTGCTGCGGGTCGTCAAGCCGCTCCCCTTGCCGTTCAGCATAACTGTTGCCTAAAACCCCCAAGCCAACATACAGCAAAACAGCCAAACGCAAACATAACAACTTCATGTTCGCCTCAGCCAAATTTTGAAAGGAACTGTTATAAGCTTAGGTTATTTAGATAGCTTTTTGAGATAACTTTGTTCTAATTGCTCAGTGAGAGTTAATTAAATTGTTATTAAAATGTAACATTTAGGGCGTAAGCAATAACCAGCACTTGCGGTAAGGTTAGTAAAGGCAAAAATAATGCAACTTTCCAAGAGCCTAGAGTTTGCTTGATCACCATAACTTCAGTGTAGTCAGTCGCCACCCCAGCCATTAAAAAAGCAAAGCTATTTCCAGGGGCTTGCGCTCGGGTCATTAAATCGCCAGCAATAGGCGCTGAGCCTTCCGAACACACTTCAATAATAGTCGCGGCTACCAAGGTCAAGCTTAAGCCAATCAAGGTCGGACCAAACCAATCTTGAAAGTTATCCAAACTGACAAAAGTCCGGATCGCCACCGCCATTAAAATACCAATCAGCAACCACTTGATCACAATAACAGAGCCTTTTACACCTTGCTGCAAGGTATTTTGCCACCACGCTTGATTAAACTGCGTCGCCCTAAGCGAGGCTTTAGCGGCAGGCCAAAATTTAAAGTCGGCTGCCAACGCATGCTGGTAAGGGTTTTTCGGTAAAGTGCCGTTTTGTTCAAAGCGGTCAAACAGCCAGCCGGTACTGAGTGCCAATAAAGCCGATAGCAATACAAAAGCCAGTGTCCATTGCCAGCCCATTAAGGCGATCAAAATCAAAGTAAGTGAAATAGAATTCCACGGGCTAGCAATCAAAAAGGCCATGATCTGCCCGAGACTGGCGCCTTTTTGGTACAATTTCATGCCAACCATTAATATGCCGTGATTACATAAGTCCATTAACACACCAGCAGCGGTTGCCCGTAGCAAACCACGCTTAGTGCCGCCTTGACCTAAAATAGCGGTTACAAACTGCTGAGGTATTTGACTTAACAAGCCAACAAATAAAATAGCTAACAACACACTCCACCACATGGTGTTCACCAATTCATACACGCCAAACGCAGCATGTTGCCATGAACTGTGGGTTGTCTCGCTCGACACTAATGCCGTCAGGTACAACCCCAAGCAGGCCAATATACTTAGCCAAAGCACATAATCTAAGCGGCGCTGCGTTGGTGCACAGCAACCCGCAGCCTGATGGTCGGATTGTTCAAGCCCACTCGGCTTTGGCTGTTGGCACGTTGTAGTTTGCGTTGCCGCGTGACAACAAGATGGTGTTGCCACAGCCTCTTTATGCGCGTGTTTATGCTCGTGTTTATGTGCGCGTTTAGGTGTAAATGGCGTACCTTGGCTATCGGTATTTGGTGCAACCGAGGTGATCTTTAGCTCAGGCTCAAGCTCAGTCTTTGCTTTAGAAGAACAACAATTAGACATCATCAACTATCCTTTAAGTTTTGTTGAGTTGGTGATTGGGCACAGAGGGCTTCGAGAATGGCACAGCGAGCGCCCTCATCGCCTGAACAGCGATCAGCTAGGGCTTGCAGGGTATTTTGCATTTGCTGCAAGGTGGTAATTTGCTGTTCAATCAGCGCAATTTTGTCGATAACTAGGCGTTTCACATCTTTACTGTGGCGCTGTTGGTTACTGGCTAAATCCATCATTTGCCGGCATTCATCAAGTGAAAAACCTGCCGCGCGACAGCGTTGAATAAACTGTAATTGATTAACTTGCGTTTGGCTGTATTGCCGATACCCATTGGCTGCACGCTCAACTGGCGATAGCAAACCTTGCGCTTCGTAAAAACGTATTGTTTTTACCGGTAATCCGGCGAGTTGGCCAACTTGACTAATCTTCATTATGACAACCAAAATCGTTCACATAATGTAAGTGTAAACCTTACATCTAGTGTAAGGTCAAGCCAAAAACAAAATTACTATAGTCAAAGCGATCAGGTTTTAGGGGAAGCCGTCAAGCTTCGAATCCCCATGAGCATATGCTCTATTATGTGATTGGGGTTGCCTAAAGGGATTTAGGTAGTAGGACGACGCAGGAGCCAAAGTCGAGAGTAAGCGCAGACAATGAACCATAAGACCTGAGTGAGAAGACTATAAAAAGCACAAGCTACAAAGGCGTTAACTCACCTAAATTAAACAACGCTGATTCACCTGATTGCATTTGATGCCAGTGTTCATTGGTGGTTAAAGGCTTAGTCGCAATTACAGTAACCACATCATTGGGCGTAGTTTCTTGTTTAAAGTCGACCGTCATTTCTACATCTTGTAATGTTGCTACACCAAAGGGCGCGCGGCGGGTGATCCAGTGCAAGTTATTACTGCAATGGCAATATAAATAGCGACCATCACTTAAGAAAAAATTGGCAATACCCATAGCGTTTAATTGCGCGGCTAACTTATCAACATAACGGAATAAAGTTTTCATATCACGCGGCGCTTTATTGGGATATTTGTCTTTAATACGTGACAATAACCAACAAAACGCATGCTCGCTATCGGTTGTACCAACCGGTTGATACCACGACAGTTTTAGCAGCTTTATCCCTTTTAATTGGCCATTGTGGGCAAATGTCCAATCTCGTCCCCACATTTCTCGCGAAAATGGATGGGTATTCTCTAAACTCACCCGACCACGGTTCGCTTGGCGTATATGTGAAATAACACAACAGCTTTTAATTGGGTATTGCTTAATTAGTTTAGCGATTTCAGATTGGCAACTAGGCAAAGCATCTTTGAAAGTGCGACAGCCTTTGTCCTCATAAAAGGTAACACCAAAGCCATCTTTATGAGCAGCTGTTTGGCCACCACGCACCATTAAACCTGAAAAGCTAAAACAGATGTCGGTCGGTATATTGGCACTCATGCCAAGTAATTCACACATAACTCAAATCAACAGAACAATAACAGTTGTTTAGTGTAGCTTAGATTGACGTAAACCAAGTACATAACTAGTTGAAAATATTATACTTAGTATTGCACCTAGCGCGATGGTTTTAATAATGTCTGGCGTACCTGCAAGGTAATTAACCAGATAAGATACCCCTATCATAAACCCTGTTTGCACGGTAATAAACATAGCTAAAGCGCGGGCACCATGGTTGAGTTTTTTCGCTGCAATTTCATTAGTAACAGACAATAGCAAGGTAATAGAAAACGAATACAAGCCATAAACCCATGCTGAGAAAAATGCCGCCGCTGGGTCTAAGTTGTAATTAACCCATAAGGTCCAACTGGCGTAAATTAGAAAGGCTCCGACGGCCATCAGCAGCAATCGCCAAACAGGACTAAGTTTAAACACAGCAAACAAATGGTAACCCCTAAACTTGTTATTAAATCAAATGCCTTCTATTATCCAAATATAGTCTTCTCGCTCAGGTTTTATGGTTCATTGTCTGCGCTTACTCGCCCCAATCACATAGTAGAGCATATGCTCATGGGGTCTCGAAGCTTGCCTACATGGATGTAGGTAAGGAGCGTGAGCACGGATGCGGTAGCTTTGACGGCTTTGCTTACATGGATGTAAGTACTTAGGTTTCGTCTGGAACTAGAAACCCGCCCCTAAAACCCGATCGCTTTGACTATACAAAGCTAAATGAATATCGCCCATTTAGCTTTTTTGTTTGTTTTAATATAAGCCAAGACATACTCATCAATACCATTTTATGCTAAGACACCTACCCTGCTTTATCATTCGCCCAATCATCACCCTGTTGTTATCGTTAAATTTAGTTTATTGGGGTAGTTTGATTATTCTCGGCGGGGTGATCAAACTCTTGCTGCCAAGCCAATTAAAATTTAAATGGTCACGTGTGCTTGAAAGCTTTATGCACGCTTGGGCTTATATCAATATGCTGGTTATCCGCTGCTTTAATCCGATTGAGTTTGATGTACAAGGCATTGAGCATCTAAATACGCGCAACTGGTATTTACTGCTAGCCAATCACCAAAGCTGGTTCGATATTATGCTGATCAGTTATTTATGTATCAACAAAATGCCGGCGGGCCGCTACTTTCTTAAACGTGAATTACTGAAAATTCCTTTTATTGGCCTAGCAGCATGGGCGTTGGACATGCCGCTAATGCAACGCTATAGCAAACAATATTTAAGCAAATACCCAGAAAAGCGCGGATGCGATATTGCCACCACCCAAAAAGCTTGCGAAAAATTTAAGTTTATACCCGTCACGGTTATTAATTTTGTTGAAGGCACGCGTTTTACCAAGCAAAAACATCAACTGAAACAAAGCCCTTATCGCCATTTACTACCCGCAAAAGCGGGCGGGATCGCCTTTGCATTAGCCACCATGGGTCAGCAATTTTCCGGTATTTTAAATACAACCTTATGCTATCCAGACAACCCAGAGGGAGCAATGCACGCTGCCGCCTGCGGAAAACTAAAAAGGCTAACGGTACGCATTGAATTTATCCCTATAACCACGCAACACTTAGGCGATTACGATAATGATTTAGCTTTTAAACAAGGCTTTCAAAATTGGCTGAATGGCTTATGGCAGAAAAAGGATATAGAACTGCAAAAATTAAGAGATAAAAACCAATAACTCAATTTTAAGTAATTTATTAATCAGTAATTAATCAAAATTACGACTCTGCTCTATACTTTAATGATTATTCAAAAACTTAAACCTTTTTTGCATATGCTCCGTCGGTCATTATCAATAAGCCTAGTTGCTATGCTTAATACTTTCGCTTCTATGCCTTACGCCTTAGCGGTCGAAAGTATTTGGGATATGTCATTGCAGCAATTGATGCAAATCGAAGTGGTTACGGCATCGAAAAGCGCAGAGCAACAAAATAATGCGCCAGCGAATATCACTGTCATTTCAAAGCAGGAAATACAAGCATTTGGCGCCAATAACCTGCACGATATATTGCGTAGAGTCTCTGGCCTCAACCCACTTAGCGGCAGTGTATTGCGCGATAACTTCGTTTCTATCAGAGGGCAGCATTCCAGTTCAATTGATCGCCGCACACTGTTATTAATCGACGGACGCCCCTTTCGCGATGGCAACACAGGCGGATTAAACACCACTATTTACCGCACGTTTCCAATCCAAAGTATCGAGCGCATTGAGGTTATCAAAGGCCCCGGTTCTATCCTATACGGTAGTAATGCCACGTCGGGGGTGATCAATATCATCACCAAGCCAACACAAAAAAACAGCCTGAAACTTGGAGCCGGCAGCTTTGCGACGCAATTACTTGAAGGGGCCTATGGCTACCAACAAGGTGATCTCAACCTGTCCGCCAATTTAAAATGGTTAGACTCTAATGGTTGGGATTACACCACGACGGATCAAAACGATATTCGCGATTCAGTTAACTATGCTCATCGTGATTTCGGCGGGCGCTTTGCACTAAACTATAAAAACTTTAATCTCAGCTATTTTATCAGCCAAGTAGATGAAGTGATTATCAGTTCTGGTTTTGTGCAACATTGGCCTGCCACAACTTACGACAAACATCATCAAATGTTAGATTTAGGCTATGAGCAGGCGATTAATCAAGACTGGCAGCTAGCCACCCACCTCACTTTAAACCACCACAAACGCCACACAGCTGATGGAGGGATAGATATTGACGGGCATAACACCCTGCTAGAAGTGAGCACTACAGGTCAACTCAACTCATCGAGTCAACTTACTGCAGGGGCGACTTATCACAGGTTAAAAGGTGACGATTTAGGCAACCCCAACTTAAGCGCATTCTGGGATTTAAAATGGTGGTCAGCGTACTACCAACTAACCAGTGCTATTACTCAAGATTTAACCCTGACTCTTGGCCAGCATTATAATGATATAGCCAATATGACCCATGCCAATCAAGTAAGTCGTGATTCTGATTTTTCATCTAAACTCGCGTTAAATTGGCACTTACATACCGATTGGCATCTAAAGTTATTATGGACAGAAGCGTTTCGTTCGCCTTATGGTGCCGAGCTAGCACTGCAATCACCAACCCTTGTTGGCAATCCCAATTTAAAGCCAGAAAAAGTCACAACCGCGGAGATGCAGTTAATTTATCAATTGCATAACCTTCGTGTTGCCGCCGCATGGTTTAATACTGAATATGAAGACGCTCTAGGGCCTGAATTAACACCTGGTTCACCACCTCCTTTTAGTTTTTCCAACAAAGCCGCCTTAAAAGTGGATGGAGGCGAATTAGAAATGTCGTATGAAGCCAGCAAACAGACTTACTATACTGGCTCTTGGAGCTATCAGTCCAATCAAGATCATAGAGGTATTGCACAAATACAAAAAACGCCCAAGCATATGATCAAAATAGGGATCCATCACAGCTATAACGATACACTGTCATTAGGTTTATTTAATACATGGTTAAGCGCTCAACCCAAAGCGGAACAATTTAATCCCAACACCCGTGTAATTAATAACAATACTGGGGCTTACCACCACCTAACACTAAAAGCCAATTGGCAATTGTCGTCACTCACAACTAGCCAAAGGTTTAACTCGGCCGATATAAGCTTGTTTATTGATAACTTATTGCAAGCCAATACCGTGTATCAACCTGATATTGCCAATACTCGAATTAATGCCTTACCACAGCGTGCAGGTCGTTCACTGTACCTAAATTTACAGCTGGGTTTTTAACGCTCTGCTTGCATCACATAATCAGTTAATTAAAATAACCGGCTTCGCTTTAAATGAGATGATAAGATGTCGGACTTTGCTAATGCAGATCAACAATTAGATGCCATGGGCTTACGTTGTCCTGAGCCAGTAATGATGGTGCGAGTCAACATGCGTAAATTAGCAGAAGGTCAAACCCTATTAGTCACAGCAGATGATCCTTCAACCACCCGAGACATCCCTAGTTTTTGTCGCTTTATGGATCACACTCTCATCGCAAGCCAAACAACCCAAAAACCCTATTTGTACCTGATCCGTAAAGGACTTTGATTCTAGCTAGCGCCAAGTTGGCAAAACATTATTCAATTATCTTGCTAAACTTTTTATTCCTTCGACAGCCAAGCAAAGTACAAGATTCAAGTTAATGCCAAGTAACAAAAGACCCAACAATAGATATAGTCTTCTCGCTCAGGTCTTATGGTTCATTGTCGGCGCTTACTCGCCCCAATCACATAATAGAGCATATGCTCATGGGGTCTCGAAGCTTGACGGCTTCCCCTAAAACCTGATCGCTTTGACTATACCTTTATTTAACAATGGTTGGTAGCTGTCAAGAGTAGCGGAAATATCCTACAGCAATAGCGCTTTTGACTGATTTTTTGCCGATACACATCCATTAAACTTAAGCTAAGAGTAATGTCTTAGTGACCCCGTTTATACTACAAAATTGCTAGTAGCAATCAGAACAGATTCATTCAAGTGTCACCTTAACTCATTACTCTTGCCTTATCTAATTGGTTAAATACCACACAAGATAAGCTCGTAGCTAATGTGTAAATGGAGGTCGAGATGATCACTCACAAAAAACACTCTGACAAACTGTCGCTGATCAATGATGATCGCTGGTTTGATATATTCTTTAACGGCTTTAGTTGGCAAGGTCACGGTGAGGATATCAACTTTATTTATGATGACACGTTTGAAGCGCCGCAAACATCAGGCACAGACTCAATACGCTCATCAAGTACTTCACAGGTTATGAGAACAAAAATTTAAAAAGAAAAGAGTGGCTTCCTTGCTACTCTGTCGCCATTACATTTGGAGCAATGTTGGCGAAACCGCAATCCTCTGCATTCAAGTTTGGGGGGGAGGAATATTATTATTAATAATATTGACTCAGTGCTTATTAGTAACAACTCTGGACGTAAAATAGAGTTTCTATTTCTCTCTAAAACCCTATTTGATTTATCCCCTTTCGCTATTATCCATTCTCTATTCTTACTTCACCTTATAGGCTAAAACAATATCATGCATACTGTTGGCTATTTCAGCCAATTGGTTGGCGGAACTAGCAATTTGCTGAGCCCCAACCACATTTTCAGTCGCTTGTTCATCAATTCGACAAATATTGCTATTTATCTCTCGGATCACATAGTTTTGTTCATTCGCCGCACTGGATACGGTTTCAGTTACCGTATCGATTGAACGCATGTTGTTGACGATACTTTTTAAAACTGCAGTGATATTTTCAGCCGAACCCACTGCATCCATCGCCCGCTGCTTACCTAATTCAATCACGTTGTAAGCTTCCTTAGCCCCCTGCTGCAAGGCATTCACATTACCTGAAATTTCTTCGGTCGATTCTTGAGTACGAAAGGCCAAATTACGTACTTCTTCTGCAACAACTGTAAATCCACGCCCTTGATCTCCTGCCCTTGCCGCTTCTATCGCCGCGTTTAACGCTAACAAATTAGTTTGTTCCGAAACGGAACTAATCACCTCAACCATACCGGATATATTAACGACGCTACTGTTAAGGTTATCGATAGTTGAGCCCAAGCTAGTCACATCTTCAGCTAATTTCTGAATTTCCGACACGGCACTCTCAACAGCATAGCTACCTTTTTCGGTATCTTCGGTTGCGCGTTTAACGTTTGCCGAGCCATCAAGCATATGATTACTCACATCTTGAATACAGGCACTCATTTGCTCAACAGCACCTGCAATACTAGTAATATCTTGCTTTAACAAAGTTAAATTACGGCTGCTTTGCTCTACGGCCACAGAGGTTTCTTGAGTTGCCGTAGCAACTTGCTCGGCATATTGTTGAAATACCAATAAGTCAGACCGAAACTTACCTAGCACACGATTAATATTACTCGCAGCACGCCCCAAGTCGTCTTGGCAAATAATAGGAATATCTTGAGTTAAATCACTCTGACTAATCACTTGGTCAATAATATGGTTTATTGCGCCCGCTTGCTGCTGTGTCGAGCGCAAACAAAAATAGATAGCCGCGGTAATCGCTAGAGCCAATAACGTGATCACCACATAAACCAGTAAGTTAATAACATTATTAAAATGTAGCGTTTGTGCTGTCTGTTGGATTTGACCAAGTAACACAGTCTCTGTTTGTTTTAACTGATTGATACGCTGAGTCGCTGCATCGAACCAAGCAGTCGCCTCAATAGCAAAGTTGGCATTTTTCGCCAACGCTGATTGCCTAAACCGCTCAACTTCGCGCTGTTGTGGCGAACTTAATAAGCGAGTTATCTCTTGGGTAAAGTTGCTTAATGCCAAGGCTTGGCTCACGGCTGTATAGTTGTCTTGGGTATTAACCAGTTGAATAAAACGTTGATAAAGCGATCCGCTAAATTCATCTTGACTAAAAACATTACTAAGCACAGCACGCTCAATACCGGCTTGTTCTTTGGCTAAAGAAAACGCATACAAGGTGACAAGTTGCTGAGATATTGTCTTGCTGGAAGTTTGTTTGGCTAATTCAGCATTTAACGCCAACACAGTTTTATTATTATTTGTGTAATAAGCCAGCATGTCTTGAGTCTCAATGGCGAACAAATCAACTTGCTGCCTAATCTGCTCACGCTTATTTAAACTAACCATTAATTGCTGCAACTCCCCAGCTATCAACTCATTTAACTCATGCTGCTCTATCACTTGTTTTAAAGTTTGCAAGCGCGAGTCAACTTGCTGCCGTTGTTTAGCTAACTGCGCTACGAACTTTTTGCCTTTGGCCCCTAAAAAGCCCGCAGACATGCCACGTTCCTTTTGCATTTCATGCACGAAATTATTGGTCGCCTTAACTAAATGGGCATGCGACAAAATAGCTTTAGCATCGTTCATTTGGTAATAAACAGCCGTCGTTTCGTATGCCAGAACTAGCAATAATAAAAGACAAGGCAAAAGGATTAACCTTGTTAAATGCTTAGACAAAAATGGGATCATATCAACCTTAAAAACACTTATAGTGAGTGGTTAAACAAATTAACACTCAGGTTACCCTGTGTAAGAAACACACACATATGTAAAACTTAATCTTGAACTTGGAGTATGCTTATTTAACGAAAGGTTTTAGTAAAACTTCATTAGCGGCATATTCTGTTGCCATACGCCGCTCAATTCCTTGTTGCTCAGCGATATTGGATTGCACAAAGTAATCAAACTTGTGAATATTGGCTGTTTGTGCCGAAGAGGTTGCCGCGTTTAATAATCGCTCGAGAGCTTGCTTTGATTTGTTATTTATTTCATCAGCCATCATTTTCCACCCATTAAGTGATACTGCCTATCTTGCCTTTTAATCTTTAATTACCTCTAATTAAAGACACAAAGATAAACATCATCCTGATTTCCAATTGAGCCAAAAGCGCTACCCTGCAGGTTACAAACAGTTCCAAACTAACAACAAACAGGGTTATAGCCCTGTGTTGCTATTTTTAGCTCTCACTTTATTTACAAAATCGTAAAAAAATTAACACATATATGCAAACAAGGTTTTGCTATAAAACCAATAAAATCAACAACTTGACCACGGGTCAATATTGTAAGAGCGACATTTCAGTGTACCAAGTGATCACTAATTTTGTTTTTTAGTACATAAACCGCAATTTATTGGACTCATTTTGTTTAAGCGAAAAAGTGGCATGAAACCAAATAGAACAAGGGGTAGACGTTTACGCACTCAATTTGTGCGCATATTCGCTAAACAAACTTGCTATTTTTTCGCTTTAAAAGCAACAAAATCTCCGTTTGCGAATAATTCAAATGGTTTGCCTGTTGAAAAAAAATGTATTTTTTTTCAACAACAATTTAATTGACCACAACTCACTTATTTATATTATTTTTAGCCATATTTCTTAAAACTTGATTGATATAAATTTGGTAAAACCAATTAAATAAGTAATAAAAAGCAGGTTCACAAGCATAAATGCTCGTCTACATAGGTTAGGCTTGCTGGCCCACAAGCATAAACGCTCGTCTACAAAGGTTAAGTTTGTTGGCTCTATTTGCTTAGTTGAATAGTCAATTTTACATCGACAAACCTTGTGTTAGCCGAAATAAATTCGGCCCTTGCAATGCGTAACGTTTGTGCCGAACACTAGTTACACTTGGTTACACTCTCGATTGCGATTCACTGCTAAATTAAAAATAGTTAAGTGAGCTTAGAGGATGTAAGTCATGAAAAAATTAGCACCTATTCTATTTTTATTTGCGGTTGTTGGTTGCCAGCACGTAGTTTCAGGTCAAGGATTTCACGCACAAGAATGCAAATCTGTTCGAGCCAACTGCCGAACTGGGGTATATGAAGAGTGGTATCAAAAAAATGGCGATCTGGCCTGTAACTGCAACAACCCTGATCCACTATTACCGAATAAGAACTATTAAATAAATTTTTCCCAAAAACTTTATACTTGAATGCCAACACTAACTCTTTGAGATCCTAATGCTAGCAGCCTCTGCAAGCATAAATACTCGGTCAAAAATAGAAAGTGCTGACATCAAGCTCAGTTAACTAACCCACTGGCAATTAGAATTAGGCGCATATTAAACGCTTAGCTCAGCGCTTAACTTTTTCACTTCTGTGAAGTTTATTTTGCCACTGCCAAGCTTAGGGATCGCGAAAACTTGGTAAACATGACTCGGGATCATCAATGGGTTAACCTTTGCTTGTACTAACCTTTGGCGAATATCCAGTGTATCGTTACTTTCTGTAGTCAGCAGCACGACCTTTTCACCTTTCTTAGCATCTTTAACGCTAACAGCGGCTATTTCAACTTCACTGTTATTGATTATCTGTTTTACCATTTGCTCAACTGCGCCTAGGCTGATCATTTCGCCGCCAATTTTGGCAAAGCGGCTATAGCGATCAACGATAGTTAAAAAGCCATCTGGGTCTAAATGTCCTTTATCACCGGTTTTGTACCAAGTTCGACCATCTAACTCGACAAGCACTTGTGAGGTTTTACTCGCATCTTTTAAATAGCCTAACATCACCTGTCCACCGGCAATTAATATCAAACCATCTTGCCCTTGCGCTAATGTTTGCAATGTATCTGGGTCGACAATTCGAAAACAACTACCCGGCAATGGCAAGCCTACCGTCCCGACTTTTTGCCCAACTTGTGGCCTAAAAGTATCCAAATCAAGCTTATCTGGTACATTAACACTGGCAACCGGCGTGGTTTCAGTCGCGCCATAGCCTTCGTAAATCGTTTTATTAAATTTGCTTTCAAAGCTAACCCGAACATCGTCGCTCAGTTTTTCAGCACCCGCCACCACGGTACGCAGACTTTGCAACATAAGAGGTTGCACTTTTTTATTACGCGAGTACAAACGTAAAAAGGTAGCGGTACCACACAATAATGTCGCTTGATGCTTAGCTATCATTTTGGCGTTAGCTAAAGCATCAGTTGGGTCTGGATGACAGATCGCGGTTAGTCCTTCAACTAATGGCATTAATTGCGTCACTGTTAAACCAAAACTATGAAATGGAGGTAAATTAGCCATGACACGATCATCACTTTGCGTATTCAAAACTTCAGAAATCTGCTTAATATTAGCCATAATATTTTGATGGCTCAGTTGAACGCCCTTAGGTGTACCTTCACTACCACTAGAAAACAGAATTTGCGCCGGCGCTGGTAAACGGCTCACTCTACCAAATAGACGGTACAACCAAGTAGCAGGCAAAATATAAGCTGCTCCGAGATAAGCTAGCATGGTCAATGAGCTTAATTGCGCTTTAATATCCTCCATAAATAGCACCCTCACTTGAGTTAATAAGGGGGTTATGTCGATACCACGTTGTTCTAATTTACTAACAAATTTACGTGACGTAACAATGGTTTGAATATCTGCGCGTTGACTACAAGCAATTAAACTGTCGATGCTTGAGGTGTAATTTAAATTAACCGCCGTTTGACCATTTAACATCACCGCCATATTGGCTATAGCCGCTCCCGCTGACGCCGGTAAAATAAGACCAACATTTTGTTGCAAGCCACTTTGTGATTGACTGAATTGGCGGATCTTGTTAGCAAATGCTAATGTCGCAGCCATCATTTTACTGTTACTTAATTGACTGCCTGAGACATCGATTACACTGGTTTGACTTAGATTTTGTTTAGCCGCTTTTAACCAAGCCAACGGGACAGGATCAAGCTCAGTTGTATATTGCTGCCAAGCATCAATCGATAGCTCACTGACAATCTGTTTAACTTGCTGAGCTTTCGTATCGATAGCTAATGGCGCACCAAACGCTACCGTTACATCGCGCTTAAGCCCTTTGGTTTGCAAAACACCTTTTTTAACCGGTAGCAAACTTTGTGGTATTAGGTTTTCTAACAAGCGGCTTCCCGCTTTCGATAGCCAACTGCCCCACAAACCACGTAAGTAAAAAGGAACAATCGTCGCATTTACATGCTGGCCATTTTCATCCAACACGGCGCGCTCAAAACCGGTTTTAAATTGCGCTAGTTGGCCATTACGTGAGATCGCCCCTTCAGGAAACAAACAAACCACTTCACCATTTTGTAAACTCAAGCTAACTTCACGTAACGCCCCCTTGCTACGACCAGAACTAATCGCAATAGCACCAAATAATTTAGCAATAGGTTTGATATACCAGCGCTCGTAATAACTGCGCAACATAACAAAGCGCACCGGACGCGGACAGGCTATTTGTAGCATAGCCCAGTCAATCCAACTAATATGATTACCTAACAGTAATACACCACCCTGTGCAGGCAAATTATCTAAGCCCGTTACCACTACACGATAACGACGCGTAAATACCGCGGCCATAACCACACGAATCAATGACTGAGGTAATTGATAGATAGTGTACACACAACCAAGTAAAGCAATGCTAGCTAGGCCGAAGAATACTTCGCTGCTATAAATACCCTGAGTTGCTAACACACTGGTCACGAGTAAAAAAACTAACATAGCGACATTTTGTATCCAATTATTGCCAGCCAATACCAAGCCTAGTTGCTTTTTCGGTGCACTGAATTGAATTAGACTATTAAGTGGCACAATAAATAGGCCTCCGGCGACACCAATCACCATAAAATCAAGGGCGATCAACCAAGGGCTAGTCAAGCTAGGTAGTAAATATAAGCCAACAAAAACACCAATCGCACCAACGGGCACCAAGCCCAGCTCAATATGATTTTTTGATACCTTACCGGCAATTATCGAACCTAAAACAATTCCGATACCAGAGCACGCTAATAAGCCTTGGATTAGCACTGTATTATCAATCAACAACTGAGACTTAATATAAGCCGGAAATACCGCCAGCATGACTTGGCAAACCGCCCAGAAAATAGCTAAACCGACTATAGATAACCAAATAGCTTTACTCGAGGTGATAAATGCCAAGTTACGCTTTAAATATTGGCCTTTAGCATACGGTTTAATCGCAAATTTCTGTTGGCGATCCCCATGATTTTTCTTAGGTAACAAGCAAGTTAAGCCATATTCAAAAACAGATAAGCCAATTAACAACCAACCTAGCGGTGCAATTTGCCTTAATACTTGTTCAGGTGAAGACGTATTGGTGATTAACAAGGCTTCAAAACCCGCAGAAAACGCCAAGGTGCCAGCTAAAATGGCAACAATAGTCACGCCTTGCAGCCAAGCATTACCTTGGGCTAATTTCTCTATACCCACTAATTCACGAATATATCCATACTTGGCAGGGGAATAAATGGCCGATTGCACTGCTAAGGCTAACGTCATAACAAATGCAGATTTGAACCAGCCAAGATAGTAAAACACAGTGATCAAGCTTGTCGCGCCCACGGCAAATAACGCACTACAACGCATGACTTTGGTTTTAGCAAACCGATCGGCTAAAAAGCCTGATGGCGAAAACAGCAGAACAAAAGGTAGTAAAATCAAACCATTAACAACAGCCGTTAAAATAACCTGCGTATCATCCTGATACGTTTTAAAAATCGTATTCTGTATCAGTATTTTGTGACCTAAATCGACAAAGGCATTAAGAAAAGCAATCAATAAAAACGGCATAAAGCCTAAAATATGCAGGATTGATTGCTGTTTTTTGACCTGGCGACTTGCTGTAAAGCTAGATTGCACCTTGCTAGTAGACGTTTGCACAAGCGTATTCCTTGATAAGTTTATAGTCTTCTCGCTCAGGCCTTATGGTTCATTGTCAGCGCTTACTCACCCCAATCACATAATAGAGCATATGCTCATGGGGATTCGAAGCTTGACGGCTTCCCCTAAAACCTGATCGCTTTGACTATAGTAATAACTGAATTTCTGCAACGCATCTTGCCTTGGTTTAAATATATAACCACCTATAAACAAAAAGTTGCACAAACAACGTCTAAAAGTATTAATATTTAATACCCAACAAAGAATGGAAAAATACAATGGCGCAAACCCTAGCCTTGTTACAAACGTTGAAACGTTGTTTAAAAGCCCAAGGCAAAACTTATCGAGACGTAGCAAGCGCGTTAGACTTAACCGAAGCCAGCGTCAAACGTCTCTTTGCCGAGCAAAGCTTCTCGTTACAGCGCCTAGAACAGGTATGTCAAATGCTAGATATGGAACTGAGCGACTTATTTCGACAGATGGAAGCACAACAAGCTCAGTTGCAACAACTGACTTTAGAGCAAGAAAAAGAAATTACAGATGATTTAGTCCTGCTACTTATAACGGTTTGTGTACTCAATCATTGGACTCTCGCCGACATCGTCGACTTTTACACAATCCCTGTACATGACTGCATTCAAAAATTAGCTTGGCTCGATCGCAATAAAATCATCGACTTACTGCCAAAGAATAAAATAAAGCTCAAAGTCGCCGCCAACTTTGCATGGCGCGAAAATGGTCCCATACAAGGATTTTTTCAGGCAAAAATAGCTAATGAATACTTTAACAGCCAGTTTAACGCCGAAAATGAAAAGTTAATTGTGCTGAACGGTATGCTGTCGAAAACCTCCAACTTAGAAATGCAACGTAAACTGAAACGCCTCGCACGCGAGTTTGAAGAACTCAACCAAGAAGATGCTAACTTAGACTTTAACGAGCGGCACGGAACCACTGCCATTTTAGCGGTACGCGGCTGGAACTATGGGTTATTTAAACCGCTGATTAAATAACCCAATTTGGGCATTTTAATGTTACCCTAGCGCACTAAACATAGCTAAAGAACTTAAAACGTTAAGAAATTTTTACCAATGTAAAACCAAGTAAACCCAGTTGTACTGCTGACAGCTTAGGTTTAAATTAACATTGTGGTAAAAGTAGAACATTAACCGAGGTTGTAATGAAAACATCCAGTATATTGCTTGCCTTAGTTTTAGGCGTAAGCGCTGGAGCTGCAATAGCCAAACCAACCAAAGAAGAGCGCAAAGCCGCTTGGATAGAGTGTGGTGAAGAAGCGAAAGAACAAGGCATTGCTAAAGAAGACAAGCTAGACTGGCTTAAGGCTTGTGTAAAAGAAAAGTTAGCAAACCTGTAACTGATTTGAAGTTTTACTGTTTTATAAAAGATTGATTAGGGCGTCATTTGACGCCTTTTTTTATTAGGCCAACAAAGTTTTCTCGCTCAGGTTTTATAGTTAGCGCTTACGATATATAGATATCAATAATTTAGCTTCATCCAGTACTAGAAACCCGCCCCTCAACCCCAATCGCTTTAACTAAACATTATTCTTGCAGCCAGCAACAGAATTGCTTATAAATGGGGTTGGCTATTTTGCCACCAATAACACTGACGTTATTTCTCATCTCAAAAATATATCGTTTTTCTACAGCGTCGTAGCAATAAAGTCATCTTAAGCTGCTCAAATGCGAACACAAGAGCAGCATGAAAACCATTAATCATGTTAGCTATGCGAAAAAATATACAAAGACGCATAGTCAGCTCCACTGGAGAAGGAAAGCATTATGGCGATCACTGTGGGTATTACCCATCATACAGAATACAAATACGATAAGCCGATCAGCATGTCCCCACATGTTTTTCGTTTAAAGCCGGCAGCCCACAGTCGAACACAAATTAAGAGTCATGCTCTAAAAATTAAACCTGATAACCACTTTATCAATTGGCAGCAGGATCCCTTTGGCAATTATTTGGCTCGGGTGGTATTTCCTGACAAAACCGACTTTTTCTCCTTTACGGTTGATGTTGTCGCTGAAATGACAGCGATTAATCCGTTTGACTTTTTTTTAGAAGAAGACGCAGAAACTTTACCTTTTACCTACGATAGCCAACTTGCTCATGACTTGCTGCCCTATTTAGAAAAAGAAGCCCCTTGCGCTGAATTTATCGACTTACTTGAAACGTTAAAATTTAAAAGCGAACCCCGTACCGTCGATTTTTTAGTTAAAGCCAATCAAGTCGTCAATCAACTTGTCGACTATTGCATTCGCCTAGAGCCAGGTGTGCAAACGTGCGAGCAAACCTTAACTAAAAAATCGGGGTCGTGCCGTGATTCTGCTTGGCTATTAGTGCAACTGTTCCGCCATTTAGGGTTAGCTGCAAGGTTTGTATCTGGTTATTTGGTGCAGCTCACCCCTGACGAAAAATCGCTTGATGGCCCCAGTGGCCCAGAGCAAGACTTTACAGATTTACACGCTTGGACTGAGGTATATATTCCCGGTGCCGGTTGGATTGGCCTTGACCCGACCTCTGGCCTATTTGCCAGCGAAGGCCATATTCCACTAGCTTGTACGCCAGAGCCAAGCAGCGCTGCGCCAGTAACCGGCGCTATCGACGAATGTGACTCAGAGCTTTCGTTTTACAATAAGGTTACGCGCATTCATGAAACACCGCGCGTCACTAAACCTTACTCAGAACAACAGTGGGCAGAGATAAACCAACTGGGTATTCAGGTTGATAAATTATTAGAAAAAACCGACGCCAGACTGACCATGGGCGGTGAGCCGACGTTTATTTCAATTGATGACATGGAGAGTGCCCAATGGAATACCGCAGCCGATGGCGAAGACAAACGCCGTATCGCTCAAATTTTATTCCAGCGCATGTGCGAGCAATATTCAACCGGTGGCTTGCGTCATTATGGTCAAGGAAAGTGGTATCCGGGTGAACCATTACCGCGTTGGCAATATGCTAGCTATTGGCGTAATGATGGTCAGCCTATTTGGCACAATCCAGACAATTTTGCCGACATCAATACTCATTATAATTATTCAGACCAGCAATTAACCGACTTTACCAACCAACTCAGTCAACAGCTTGGGCTTAATCCAACGTGTGTCACGCCACTATATGAAGACGTGTTATATCACTTATGGCAAGAAGGTAATTTACCGGTAGATGCTTCGCCTGATGCTCCCGACTTACTGCATGCCATGAGTCGCAAAGCCTTTTTGCAAAAATTGGAAAAGGGACTCGATGCCGTCGTAGGTTATGTCATCCCTCTTGACTGGGATAACGTGAATCAAGCTTGGCAAAGCTGCAAATGGCAGTTTAATCGTAGCCATTGCTTTCTAATTCCCGGCGATTCGCCAGTCGGTTATCGCTTGCCACTCGATAGCTTAGGTGGCGCCGACCCGTTTTTAGAGCGCGATCCATTCAGCATTCCACAAACCTTTGCCGAAACCGGCGACTATACCGATAAACAACAAGGTTATGTTGGCACTCAACTGATAAAGACAGCCTTAACACTAGAGATCCGCTATGGACGCCTTTATGTCTTTATGCCACCACTCAATGCTATGGAACAGTACATTGCTCTATGTCATGCGATTGAAACCATAGCAGAACGCTTAGCTATTAAGGTTGTACTGGAAGGCTACACACCGCCACATGATAGCCGCGTCAATAAATTCGCGGTCACTCCGGATCCTGGGGTGATAGAAGTCAATATTCATCCTTCTAGTAACTGGCCAGAGCTAGTCGAAAGAACCACAGAGCTATATCAACTAGCCAAAGAGTGTCGACTCGGTACTGACAAGTTTATGCTAGATGGTCGCCATACAGGTACTGGCGGCGGCAATCATGTCACTATGGGTAGCTATCGCCCAGAATTTAGCCCCTTTTTACGTAAGCCCGATGTATTGCGTAGCTTTATTACTTATTGGCAACATCACCCTGGTTTATCGTATTTGTTCTCAGGTTTATTTATTGGCCCCACCAGCCAAGCCCCTCGGGTAGATGAAGCTCGCAACGAATCTTTGTATGAACTAGAAATCGCCTTTTCTAAAATGCCAACCGGTGAAGTACAACAGCCTTGGTTAGTTGACCGCCTGTTACGTAATCTGCTAGTTGACTTAACCGGTAACACGCACAGAGCTGAATTTTGTATCGATAAACTCTACTCACCCGATTCGGCAACGGGTCGTTTAGGTATTGTTGAGTTTCGTGGCTTTGAAATGCCGCCACATGCTCGTATGAGCTTAATGCAAATGCTCTTGCTCAGAACCTTATTTGCTTGGTTTTGGCAGCAGCCTTATCACAAGCCTTTGGTACGCTGGGGCACTGAACTGCACGATAAGTTCTTGTTGCCGCATCATGTCTGGGCAGACATTCAAGCCGTCTGTCGCGATTTACAAAGCGCAGGCTTTGCCTTTAATGCTGAATGGTTTGCTCCCTTCATGGAATTTCGTTTTCCGGTGATCGGCGAACGCAAAATTGAAGATATTAATTTAGAGCTACGCACAGCGATTGAACCTTGGCATGTTCTAGGCGAAGAAGCCAGTTCCAGCGGCACTGCCCGTTTTGTTGACTCCTCTCTTGAGCGTGTGCAAATTAAACTCAGTAATATGGTTGGTAATCGTTATGTACTCGCCTGCAACGGCCGGCGCGTACCACTCAAAGAAACCGCGACTAAAGGCGAATATGTCTCTGGCATTCGTTATCGTGCTTGGCAACCGCCTTCGGCATTGCATCCGAATATTGGTATTCATGCACCATTAACATTTGATATTTATGATACTTGGTCTGGGCGCTCGATCGGTGGCTTTACCTATCACGTCAGTCACCCTGGAGGACGTAATTTTGATACCTACCCAATTAATGCGTTAGAGGCTGAAGGCCGTCGCTTAGCTCGGTTTTGGGAACAAGATCACAGCCCAGCGACTATTAATGTCGGTGTTGATACTTGGTCACACGCGCAAACTAAACGTAACTTTAGCCAGCATGACGCCATTAGTGACTTTGTGGTACCGCCAGAGGAAGATATCAATAGTGATTACCCCAACACCTTAGACTTACGGCGTGAACCTAAATTTAGATAACGTAGTTTTAGGTGGGTTATTAAGGTGAACATCGAAGGTGAAAATAACCACTACACCAAGTTGGAATGTGTGGCGTATACTGAGAACTAATCTTTATTGCTTTAAAGGAAACTAGCTTGTCTCAAGCTCAATTTACCGCAGACTGGATCGTAGAGTATTTAGAAAGCCAACCGATCCACGACGAACTACTTAGCCACTCCAGTGCTGATGCCGAGCACTGGTCGTTGCTGCTGGGTCGTTTAAACTCATTGTCGCGGGAAGATATTTCCGGCTGGTCAAACGAAATCAAAGTGCTATTGCAGAACTCTGGGATCGGTATCAGTCACAATGAAAGCAATTGGCATCTTGATCCCATCCCGTTAATGTTGGACGAAGTTGAGTGGCAGCAAATTGAGCGAGGGATCCAACAACGCCTAGAACTATTAAACCGCGTTAAGTTGGACTTGTATGGCGAACAAACCTTATTAGAAAATGGTGTGATCCGCGCTAATGCATTACGTAAACATGCCAGTTTTATGCGCGAATGCTTTGCGCCTAACCGTCCGCAAACTGATTTATTTTTAGCTTCCATTGATCTATACCGCGCACCTGATGGTGTATTTCGCGTGCTAGCTGAACGATGCCAGTGCCCTGTTGGCATTGGCGCTTTGTTAGAAAACCGCATGGTCGTTAGGCGAGTCATGAGTGACGCCTTCTTTGAATGCGAAGTGCAACGTATTGCTGACTTTTTTCAACAAATGCAAACCGTACTAGAAAAACCGGTTTCACAGCAACCTGACCAAACCATAGTTATTCTTACCCCTGGGGTTGAAGATACAAATTACTCAGAACATGCCTTTTTAGCATCCTACCTAGGTTACCCTTTGGTACGCAGTGCTGATCTCACCGTGCGTAAAGGCATTGTTTGGCTTAAAACCTTAGATGGTTTACGCAAAGTCGATATCATTTTCAATTGGTTAGATGAACAAAGCATAGACTCTTTAGAGCAAGCCAAATTTTCGCTCAACGGTATTCCCGGTTTATTGCACGCTGAACGCACTGGCGCAGTGAGGATCGTCAACCCTCTCGGTTCCGGAGTGCTGGAATCAGCCCCTGTGCAATTAGCTATGGATAACATAGCGCAGGAATTACTGGGCGAGTCACTCATTTTACCCTCACAAGCCAGTTATTTATGCGTAGAGTACGACGTGACACGCTTGTCAGAATCTCAGCTAGAACAAATAGAACTCTATTCATTAACCGATCAAACCTTATGTTTAGACGGGGTTAAAGACCGAACAGAAATATTTACCCGTGTCGCTGAAAATACTCGAGACTACTATTACAAGTACAAACCTATGCTCAGTACCGCGCCTTATTGGCAGGACGGCGAGTTAAAGTCTTTACCTATATTTATGCGCTGCTTTGCTTTATACACGCCAGAGGGTGTGCAAGTTTTGCCTGGCGCACTGTGTTTTGCACAAACCAAAAAACGGGGCAGTAACTGGTTAAAAGATACTTGGATCCGCTCTGTAGCGGCGGATAAGCCAACCTCACGACCGTTATCTTTACAAGCTCGCTTAACTGATCATGCATTACTTGACGGCTTAATTCCCAGTCACACCGCAGAAAATTTATATTGGCTAGGCCGCTATTTAGAACGTGGGGAAAATACGGTTAGGATCTTACGTTTATTGATTGACCGCTATACTGAGCTATCTATATTTCCTGACGACAATATCAATAAAGTTTTTGACAATATCATTAATGATATTTTTAGCCAGCAATTGCTATTTCCGTATTGCCTACAAGCGTGTGGTGAAGAACAAGCTGACGAAAAACCCAGTGAGCCGGCCGAGATCCGTGCCTTTATCGCCAGCCTATTTTTCGATACCAGTAACAACGGCAGTTTACTGTCGATCCTTAATGCGTTTTTCTTTTCTGCCATGCAGGTTCGCGAGTTTTTGTCTGATGATAGCTGGCAAGTAATCGATGCAGTAAAACGTGAAATAAAACGGGTAGAAACCATTAGCCAAGGCACATCAATGCGTGCATTACAAACTACGCTCGATCGATGCCTTAGCTACTGGATGGCATTTACCGGCTCAGTTGCTGATTGTATGGCTAATTCCAACGGTTGGTTTATGTTTGAGATGGGACGGCGCTTAGAGCGTAGTAATCATTTAATCGCAGTCATGAAGTCGTTAATGATTGAAGAATACCCAGAGGTAGAACAACACATAGTGCTTGAATCGGTATTAGCCAGTCAAGTCAGCCTAATTACTCACAAACGCCGCTACCGCATGTATCAAAACCCAGCCAGCGTAATAGAGCTGTTAATTTTAGATGCCGATTACCCGCGTTCACTCTTGTATCAGTTACTACAACTTGAAAATCTCTGCCAACATTTACCTCGTCGTCAACGGGCAGGTATTTTAGCAGCGCAAGACAAAGCCATACTGAAATCGAAAACGACATTACATCTACTTGACCATGACTCACTGGCCGACGTAAGCAAGGGTAAACGCCAACAACTGGCAACATTACTAGATGATATCAATAGTAATTTACTGATGTTTTCGGAAGTGTTGTCGTTAAACTACTTCTCGCACACCAAGCAAGCCAAATCGCTTAATTGGTCGGCAACCTAGGGAAAGAAAACACGTGATATTTAATGTCAAACATGTTACTACTTATACCTATTCAGACATGGTTAGCTTATGCCAAAACCAAGCACGTTTGACCCCAATGACGGTAGGTCATCAGGTGTGCCATGCTAGCGAAATACATGTCAGTCCAGCGGCGGACTACAAAGAACAATTTGTCGATTACTTTGGTAACCAAGTTACCGTGTTCGATGTCCCGACCCAGCACAATACTCTGCAAGTCACCGCCATCAGCACAGTAGAACTATTACCTCGTTCACAAGATGATCTGTTTAATTTTCAAATTCCTTGGGAATCCGTTCGCGATAGTCTAAGACGCCCCCACAATAGCGAACTGTTAAACGCCGCGGAATATGTTTTACCTTCAGGTTTTGTGCAGCGAAGTTCGGCAATGAAACAATTTGCGCTGCAATCATTTACAGCTAATCGCGCCATTGTTGACGCTTGCCAACATTTAATGGCTCGCATTTTTAACGAATTCACCTTTGATCCGAGTTTTAGCACCATTAGTACTCCGCTTAGCGAGGTGTTAGAACATAAAAAAGGTGTTTGTCAGGATTTTGCGCATTTTGCTATAGCTTGTATACGCAGCATAGGTTTAGCCGCTAGGTACGTGAGTGGTTATATCGAAACCTTGCCTCCTGAAGGGCAAGAGAAATTAGAGGGCGCCGATGCGACTCATGCGTGGTTTGCGGTGTATATACCCAATTTTGGTTGGTTAGAGTTTGATCCCACTAACAATTTAATACCAGAAAAGCAGCACATAACACTGGCCGTTGGCCGAGATTTTGCCGATGTATCACCCTTAAAGGGCGTGGCATTTGGTGGTGGAGAACATCAACTCCAAGTAGCAGTCGATATGATGCGCATGGAGTCATTGAACATGTAAGGATTAAAAATCATGACAATTGACTGGCATAATTATCAAGCGTCTGAAGTGTATGACGAGTTAATTAATAAAAAAGGTACCCCTCGACTTGCAGGCCAAAAGTTGGCTGACTATATCGCGCAACTCGATGAGCAAGATTTAGAAACCGCCAAAACAGCAGCGGATGCCGCTATTAAAGAAATGGGCATTACGTTTACGGTTTATGGTGAAAACAGCACGATAGATCGTGCTTGGCCTTTTGATATTGTGCCGCGCCTCATTGAAAAGCAAGAATGGGATCAAGTTGAATTAGGCTTAAAGCAACGGGTTAAAGCCCTCAATTTATTCATTAATGATTTGTACAATGAGCAAAACATTATCAAGGACGGTATTTTCCCTGCCGATTTATTAGATAAATCACAAAACTTCCGTCCGCAATGTAAAGGCATTACACCGGCCAACGGCATTTGGGCACATATTTGCGGCTCAGATTTAGTGCGTGACGGCAATGGGCAATTTTACGTATTAGAAGATAACTTACGTGTTCCTTCTGGCGTATCTTATATGCTAGAAAACCGCTCTGTGATGAAACGCGTCTTTCCTGAATTATTTGAACATTATTCGGTAATGCCAGTAAATGACTATCCCTCACAATTATTTGATTTGCTTGTTGCCTTATCGCCTCGCAAAATAGCTAAACCTGAAGTGGTGGTATTAACCCCTGGTGTATATAACTCGGCTTATTTTGAACACAGCTATTTAGCACAAGAGATGGGCTGCGAATTAGTTGAAGGACGTGATTTAGTCGTTGAAGACGACGATTGTGTTTATATGAAGACCATTTATGGTTTAACCCGAGTCGATGTTATTTATCGCCGAATAGACGATATGTTTCTTGACCCAGAGGCATTTAACCCTGATAGCATGCTAGGTGTTCCCGGTTTAATGCGTGCGTGGCGCGCGGGTAACGTAGGTTTGGTAAATGCACCTGGGGCTGGTGTAGCCGACGACAAAGTGGTTTACGCCTATGTGCCGGAGATCATTAAATATTATTTAGATGAAGAAGTGATCTTGCCCAATGTCCCGACCTACAAGTGTTTAAACCCACAGGATTTAGACTTTGTTATCGACAACATTGAGCATTTGGTGGTTAAACCGGCGAACGAATCTGGCGGTTATGGCCTATTAATCGGCTCTCGTTCAACCTTAGCCGAGCGTCAACAATGCATTGCCGCAATAAAAGCCGACCCACGTAACTATATTGCCCAGCCCATTCTTAACTTATCCACCGTACCGACTTTAGTCGGCGATAAGCAAATAGAACCGCGGCATGTTGATTTACGCCCCTTTATTTTATCCGGTGGCGAAGACACTTATGTCACCATGGGCGGTTTAACTCGTGTCGCCATGGTTAAAGGATCGCTGGTCGTCAACTCATCGCAAGGCGGCGGCAGCAAAGATACTTGGATTGTTGAGGAGAATGCGTAATGTTATCAAGAGTGGTTGAAACCTTATATTGGATGGCTCGTTATATTGAACGCGCTGAAAACGCAGCTCGCTTAGTCAACATAACCAATTTAATGCTCATGGATTTGCCGAAAGGAGTATCAACCGGCTGGGAGCCGATCATTGATATTATGGGCGTACGCGAACCTTATCTAAAGCAATATAAAAGCTTTCATCAAAACCATGCGTTAGAGTTTGTGTTGGTCAGCGAACATAACCCAAGCTCGATTGTTAACTCGTTATGGAATGCACGTGAAAATGCCCGTACCGTACGTGATGTTATGCCGCGTGGCGCGTGGGAAGGGATTAATGCTTTGTATAATTACGCTAACGAGCATAGAGATTTAGGCTTATCTAAACGCGGTCGGTTTGAATACTTAAAAAACATCATCTCCGGTGCGCACCTAATTTTTGGTGAACTCGATGCCACTATCAGTCACGATGAAGGCTATTTGTTTATTCGCATTGGTTCATTGCTCGAAAGAGCCGATATGACCACGCGGATTTTAGACGTTCGTTCCGCCAATCTGATTATTGACGACCAATATCGCCCATTTGAAAATATTCAATGGACGAGTCTGCTACGATCGCTCAGTGCCTATCAAATGTATCGCAAAGATATGGGCATGAGAATTAAAGGCGAACAGGTATTGGCTTTCCTTTTACAAAACCCGCACTTTCCGCGTTCGGTCGATTACTGTTTAGCCACATTAAGCCAATTGGTCACCTTACTACCGAATTCAGAACAAATAGATGCCGCCATCAATAAAGCCAGCCATGCCGTTAACCAAGCAGACACCAGTCAGCTGAAAAATGGCGTATTGCACCAGTTTATTGATGAAATACAAATAGAGCTCACCTATATTCATGACGAGTTAGCCAAAGCTTACTATTTGAAATAAAAGGCAAGAACCGACTAAAATAAAAAGCAGCAACCTAACGTTTGTCGTAACGATTCAAACGATTTAGCCCAATCAGGATCGTTACGCTAAACGCTTCTTCCTATCGCTTTTAATAGCATAAAAAAGTAAAGTTAATTAAGGCTGCACCTGAATATCAACACTCCGCGCCTGCATCGCCCAAACCGAACCACCTTGACCGTAATTAGGGTCCAAGCTTCCTTGAGCTTCGCGCTGTAAGCTTACGGTTATTGGGCAGGCTTTATTCATATCAAACTTGTCGCGATCGCTGCGACTGTTTAACAAACTACTCACACCGACACTATGTACACCATTATCAATCAATGTTGTCACTGTCGAAATCGGTAACTGGCTGCTATCGTCAATCGAGTAACAATAGCCAGCAAAGTTCAACTTAATATTGCCGCCATTAACTTCAGGTGACCAAGCTAATTGAATAAAATCATCCGCGCTAAAAGTTGTATTAGCGACTGGCGTTTGAATAACAAAATCTTGCGGTAAGGTAACACTAGAATTAGGCATACTTTCATCACTGGTGCGATACAAGGAAATGACAAACTCTGTCGGGCCATCATCAAATAAGAAATCCGTAGTATAACCGACATTGCGACTCATACGCTTGCGGTTACCCTTAGCTTCCACCTCCAAGTAATCGCCACCATCTAATTTAATGCCATCCGCATCAATGCCACTGCCTGTACTTAAATTGACCGTCACGTTGGTTTGCCCGTCTCCTTGCGCACTCACTCGCATATTGGCGTAAAAACCAGAAGACTTTAAATCAGTCGAGCTAACATCTGAGCAACCACTGATCACCGCGATACTACTCATTAATAAAAACAAATCCAATTTAGGTATGTGCATCTTAATATCCCTTAACATCTACATAATTAACACTCAGTATAACTCGGTTTGGGATTCAGAGGACGCCGCTAACAATAAAATATGAAATAGCGCAAACTACAACTTGCTTAATACTGCCAACTGGATTTGAAAACACGCCCTCGTAGCGATTATCTACATATCTTTACAAACAATTGATAATGGCTAATAATTTTTGTCAACAAAATACCATTAACAACAATTTAACTATGCTTAAATTGTTGTTTACCTGTGCGCTAGTCCGCACCTGAGCCATCACTAACTCGCTTTTATTCTGTAATCATTAAGGAGAGCTAAATGTTTAGCCAATCTCGCTCACAATTATTAAAACTCGGTGGCATATGGATTATCTCCAGTGTTGCCTTGTCCGGCTGTAAGGCTGTTGAAGACACTAACACACAAACGTCTAATCAAACTGCGAAAAGCACCTCAAAAAAACTAACTCATGACATCATGTTGTTCAATTTTGAAGATGGCAAAATTCCGGCCGATGTCAAAATTCGCAACGGCAAAACCACACTGACCAATAAAGAATCTGCGATTGACGGTAAGCATTCGCTATTAGTTGAAGTCAATACCAAAGACAACAGTAAAGCCGGCATGGCGTTACGCCCAGCTAAACCTTATGACTGGAGCATGTACGAAGACTTTCACTTAGCATTTGATTTAACCAATAAAGGCACAGAGTCAGTGCAAATCAATTTAACCATGACAGATAAAAGCGGCGGTTTTTATACTCGTGGTTTAGTCGTGCCGGTTGGTGAAACCGCCACTTATTACGCAAAAATGGATGGTCACGACCAGCAAGATCCACCTTGGGCTACGAAAAGTGAATTTAACTTTGCATCTGGTTTTCGCTCCAACCCTGTCACTTGGCAATCGGATGATCGCCAAGTGTTTTCGTTTTGGGGAAATAAACGCTTAGATCTTAGCGGGATCACGGCAATTAGCTTTGGCCAATCGGGTTTATTAAGTGATCGGCAATTTACCATCGACAATATTCGTTTACGTCCCAATCCTGAAATGGATGAAAACTTTTTGGCCGGCTTAATCGATAAATTTGGCCAAAACGCCAAAGTGGATTACCCAAGTAAAATCCAATCTGACGAGCATTTAGCTGAAGTGACAGCTGCAGAACTGGCCAGTTTAAAAGGCGAGCCAATGGCCGATCGCTCTCGGTTCCACGGTTGGAAAAACGGTCCACGCTATGAAGCAACTGGTTATTTCCGCACGCAAAAAGTCGAAGGCAAATGGGCACTGATCGATCCAGAAGGCTATTTATACTTCTCAACCGGTATCGATATTATTCGTTTATCTAATTCGTCTACCATGACAGGTTATGACTTTGATCAAAACCTGATCCCTAAACGTACTAAAGACATGACAGTGGCTGAAGATGATCAACCACTAAACCCCGCACCTGTCGAGGCTCGCCCTACGCGTTTTGTCGCTAATGAAACACGGGCAAGTGTATTTAACTGGTTGCCAGATTATGACGATGAGCTAGGTAATCACTTTGGCTACCGTCGTGAAACCCAAAGCGGGCCATTAAAACACGGGGAAACCTACAGCTTTTACAGCGCCAATTTAGAACGCAAATACGGCGAAACTTACCCTGAATCCTATATGGATACTTGGCGCAGCGTAACTTTACGCCGCATGATCGATTGGGGTTACACCTCATTAGGCAACTGGTCGCAACAAGAGTACTACGGCAATAACAAAATCCCTTTTGTTGCCTTTGCCGACATTATTGGCGATTTTGGCACGTTAAGCAGTGGTTTTGACTTTTGGCATGGTGTACCAGATCCATACGATCCACGCTTTTATGTGCGTTCTGTCGCCGCGGCTGAGCATGTTGCGGCTCAAACCAATGGTACTCCTTGGTGCATGGGGGTATTTATGGACAACGAACAAAGTTTTGGTCGTCAAGGTAGCGACGAAACTCGCTATGGCATTGTTTTAAACACCTTAACCCGTGATGCTGCCAAGGTACACGCTAAAGCAGCTTTTACCAAAATACTCAAAGCCAAATATAAAAATATTTCGAACTTGAACAAGGCATGGAACAAAAATATTGCCTCGTGGGATGCCTTTGCTAAAGGCATCGATGCAGGAATTAACACCCCAGCTCAATCTAAAGATTACTCTGATTTAACTTATCAGTATGGGGTTAAATACTTTGGTACGGTTAATAAAGCGCTAAAATCGGTATTGCCTAACCATTTGTATTTAGGTTCGCGCTTACCAAAATGGGGCATGCCAATTGAGATCATTCGCGCTGCGGCAGAAAATAGCGACATTATCACTTACAACTTGTATGAAGAGGGCTTAGCCGCCAATGAATGGGACTTCTTAGCTGAAATTGATGCACCAAGCTTAATTGGTGAATTTAGCTTTGCTTCTTCTGATCAGGGCCATGTCCACCCAGGTATTGTGATCGCAGCGGATCAAAAAGATCGCGGCGTGAAGTTGAAAAAGTACCTACACTCAATTATCGACAACCCATACTTTGTTGGCGCGCATATGTTCCAATATATGGATGGACCGATTGCAGGTCGCGCTTATGATGGTGAGAACTACCCAACAGGTATTGTCAGTGTGACCGATGTGCCTTACGAACACATGGTTAACGCCGCCAAAGACGTGCACCAAAACCTTTATCAGCGTCGTTATGGCTACTTGTTAAATAAATAGTATTTATAGACGCAATGGAAACTTAGCGGGCGCTGGCACAACCTGCGCCCAAATATGATTATTTATTACTCAATACGCGGGAATTTAGCTTGATCCTCAACGCTAGATCCCTTAGTATTCGCGCCCCTAAGCCTTTGGCTTAGATTTTAATTATATATTGTTTATTTCGCATGGTGTTTGACGACAGTTAATACAACCCGTCATTTAGCGATGCGGCCTATTGAGGTAATCCTTATGAAATCTGGTATCCATCCGGAATATGCAGAGATCACTGCAAAGTGTTCTTGCGGCAACGTTATCAAAACACGTTCAACTGTTGGTAAAGACTTAAACCTAGACGTATGTTCAGAATGTCACCCGTTCTACACTGGTAAGCAACGTGTTGTTGATACTGGTGGTCGTGTTGACCGCTTCAAGAAGCGTTTCGGTGCACTTTCTAGCAAAAAATAATTGCTTAGAAAAACTGAAGTTTCAAAACAAAAGCCCGGCATGTCCGGGCTTTTGTTTATCTATCGTGAGTGAACTTTGTTTTTTATCTAATGTAGGCGAGCATTTATGCTTGCAAAGCTTGCAGAGCTTGCAGAGCTTGCAGAGCTTGCAAACCTAAGCCTAAAGTCTGTCTCTTGATCACAAGTTTCATAAGCGCTCTTTTACGTCAAAAGGTTGAAATTTTATCACCCAGGCTTAGGAAAATACCCTCGTCATCCTCGCGCATGCGGGGATCCAGCGACTTTTGTTGGATAAACATAGTTTGGTTTAAGTAAAAGCCACTGGGTTCCTGCCTACATGGATGGAGGTACTTAGCACTAGCAGGACGCGGTAGCTGTGCTTTCGCAGGAAAGACGGTACTTTTTAAACCATTAAATATTACCTACTAATCCGCATTTATCTTCGACTTTTGGTTAGCTTGAGATAATTAATATTTGTGTAGAAGAGACAACCCCTAAAGTACGCAGACTAAGCACCAGCCACCTGTAACTCTTCTAATAAAATAGAGCCAGAATAAATACTGCCACGCGGATCAATATCATCACCAATCGCTACAATATTTTGCAACATGTCTTTTAAATTACCGGCTATGGTAATTTCCTGTACTGGGTACTGAATTTTACCATTTTCAACCCAAAAACCTGCGGCGCCGCGTGAGTAATCACCGGTTACGACATTAACGCCCTGCCCCATAAGTTCTGTAACCAGTAATCCCGTGCCTAAGGCTTGCAACATAGCATCAAAATTTGCCGGCGATTGATTAGCTTTTTGTAAGCGCCAATTGTGAATACCGCCAGCATGTCCGGTACTTTGCAAACCCATTTTGCGCGCGGCATAACTCGACATTAACCAAGTTTGCAATACACCTTGTTCAACTATATTGCGGGTTTGAGTAATAACGCCTTCGTTATCAAAATAACTACTGGCTAAACCTTGCTTAATAAAAGGATCTTCGAGAATGGTAAGCCATTCTGGAAAAACTTGAGTATTAAGCGCATCCAATAAGTAAGATGATTTACGATATAAATTACCACCACTGATCGCCGCAATAAAATGGCCAAACAAGCCACTCGCGATGTCTGAACGGAACATGACTGGCATTTTGCCTGTGCTTAGCTGCTTGCCATCTAAACGCGACACAGTTTCTAATGCCGCGTCTTGCCCTACTTTTTCAGGCGAGTCCAACTGCGCCATTAAGCGTGATACCGTATAAGCATAATCACGTTGCATATCACTGCCCGACTCACCAATAACCGCGCAGCTTAAACTGTGGCGCGAACTTGGGTAAGACTGCAATACGCCATGGCTATTGCCGTAAACGCGAAAACCATGATGACTAGAAAAACTCGCGCCATCAGAGTTTTTAATTTTACTGTCGGTATCAAACGCGGCTTGTTCACATCGTTTCGTTATGTCTATCGCTTGCTCAGGGGTAAGATTACTTGGGTGATATAAATCTAAATCGACCTTATCTTGCACCATTAAACTGGCATCAGCCAAGCCTGAACACGGATCTTCAGAGGTATATTTCGCAATATCGAACGCGGCTTTAACCGTTTGCTCAATTGCCGCTTTAGATAGATCAGACGTAGAAGCCGAACCTTTGCGTTGGCCATTCCATAATGCAATACCTAATGCACCGTCATGATTAAATTCGACCGTTTCTACCTCACCCAAACGCGATGAAACTTGTAATCCTTGGGTTTTCGAAATTGAAACCTCGGCCGAAGTGGCCCCCAGCGACTTAGCATAAGCTAAGGCATTATCGACAGCGGATTCAACACGTTTCATTTCATCAAGCATAATTAGGAAGCACCTATCATTTTTTGTCAGTTTCTAACGGAATATATTGCTTTATCAACAACTGACCTTGGGTAAAAACAACACCTTAGTGTAACATAGGTATAACGAGATACTTCAATTATAGTCAACCTAGTCAGTTGATTTGCAAAAGGTAAAGATCCAATGAGTGATAATTGGCAAGAAGACGAGCCGCAAGAAGAAATAATCTATGTTAGCAAGTCAGAAATTAAACGAGACATGGAAGAATTGCGCGAGTTTGCCAACGAACTCGTCGAACTGTCACAAACCAAGCTCGCTAAGCTACCATTAAATCAAGAACAGAAAGAAGCAGTAGAGCTAGGTAAAAAGATCTACAGTAAAAAAGATGCCTATCGCCGTCATTTGCAGTATTTCTCAAAAATTCTGTTTAACAAAGATTTATCTGAGATCCATCACGCCCTAAATTTAATTAAACAAGCACCGCAATTATCTAACCAGCATTATCAAAAGTTAGAAGAGTTGCGCGATGAATTGATAGCACAAGGCGATACCGCAATCCATAACTTGCTTAACGACAACCCTGAATTAGATCGGCAAAAATTGCGCCAGCTAGTGCGTCAGGCGCAAAAAGATCAACAAAGTGATAAGCCAACAAAAAAACCGGCACAGCAAATTTTTAAATATCTAAAAGAAGTTTTTCCATATGAATAAAAATTGGAAAAATATCTATTAAAACAACCTGTATAACCAACAAAACAGGTATTACACAACAATACATAAAATGGGCAAAGGATCCGGTATGCGCCTGATACAAAGCTTAATATTATTTACATTCGCTCTGTTTTTAGTTGCATGTGGTGGTGGGCATTCTGGAGACAATTCAGATGCCACCAGCAGCCAAAACAACTACACATTAACCATCCAAGTTACCTCAGATTCGTGTAGTAGTAACTGTAGCAGTTTTGCTATTGGTGAAACCTTAACTGCCAGAGTTCGCCTAACCTTAAATGGCGTGCAGCAAGCTGGGCAAACTGTTGTGTTTAGCGCGACTAATGCTACAGCTAGCGACGAAAGCACGACGACAGGCTCCGACGGACGCGCTGCAATCACCTTTACCAACAGCGACTCTCCTGGCAATGCATCTATTACTGCCAGTTTTGGCGACTTAAATGTATCCCATGACTTTGTTTTTACCTCAAATAACAATAGCGTGAGTAATAACCGTTTAACGACCCTGACGCTGACATCGGATAACTGCGACGGCCAAACAAATAAATGTGTTAGCTTTACCCAAAATACCGATATTGTTGTAACCGCAACCTTGCAAGACTCAACGGGCGTTGCAATTGCTGGCGAACTTATCAATTTTTCGGCTGCGCTTGGCGAGTTTAATGTTAGCCAAAAACTCACCAATGCCAATGGTCAAGCTATCGTTACCTTATCTAACCCCAATAACTTACTTGGCGCCGCACAAATCACCGCCTCTTATACCGGACAAGAGCAAAGTCAAAGTTCATTAACCGAAAACTACGAATTTGTTTTTTCTGATACCAGTGCAACCGAAACGTTAAATGTTGAACTTGAGTTTGTTGACGGCATTCGCTTTCAAGTAGGTCAACAAGTCACTTTAAGCGCCAGCGTTACCCAAGGTGAACTCACCCCTGCTAATCAACTCGTTACCTTCAGTGTCAGCCAAGGTGCATTAAATTCAACAACCGCCCTCACTAACGAAAATGGCATAGCTCAGGTTACCTTCACGCCAGTTGCCGCCGATATTGGTGCTCATCTAGCAAGCGTATCGACAACAGTTAATAACTTAACTGCAAGCCACTCAAAGTTGTACGAAGTTCAGGCCAGCACGACAGTTGCAGAAGATATTGTGATTGGATATTTTGATAGCAATGGTGATTTTCAATTAAACAAAATTGGCATTCAAGGTGCCACCCCAGATGCAGATGTAACACTGGCAGCCGGCGCAACCACCAGCTTAAGTGTATCGCTTGCCAAAGAAAATACCAATGGCGGCTATGATGCATATACGGAACCTGCAACCATTAGTTTCTCGTCGTTATGTGTCGAAGCAACGAAAGCCACTATCGACCAATCGGTTAATACGGTAGCTGGGCGCGCAACATCGACTTACGAAAATACATCTTGCTCGGGCACAATAGCCAATACCGACACCCTAACAGCCTCGGTGACTATTAATAATCAAGTCACCACCCTAACACGAGAAATTAGTTTAGAGTCGACTTCAATAGGCTCGCTCAGCTTTATCTCTGCATCTCCCACGAGCTTAGTATTAGCTGGCACTGGTGGGACTAACCAAAACGAAACCTCAACTTTAACCTTCCAAGTGTTAGATTCATTAGGCAATGCCATTCCACAATTAGATGTAAGCTTTGCATTAGCAACTAACCTTGGCGGCGTCAGTATTTTCCCGACTAATTCTGTCACCAATTCTCAGGGTTTTGTTACTACACAGGTTTCATCAGGTAATATCCCAACATCTGTGGTTATAGAAGCAACAGCCACTCTCAATAATAAAACAGTTAAAACTCAATCTTCGGAGTTAACTGTAACTACGGGTTTAGCTGACCAAGATAGTTTTATTATTTTCGCTGATGTTATTAACAGCGAAAGCTTTAATCAGCTTGATACTTTAGTAACCTTAACCGCCTACTTATCCGATGCCTCGCAAGGTGCGGTGCCAGATGGCACGAGTGTGACTTGGCGCGCTGAAGGCGGACAATTAATTGAAAATCAATGTACGACCACTAATGGAGCTTGCTCAGTGCAATGGCGTGGGGGCTCACCTATTCCAGATAATCATCGAGTGACTATTTTAGCTACCGCCATTGGTCATGAAAGCTTTACCGATATTAATTCCAACGGCCAATATGATGAAGCTGACGGTGAACCATTTGACGATGGCGATGGTGCAGGTTACCGTTATTTCGGCGCAACAGGCGGCAATGGAGAGCAAGATGATGCCGGCAGTGATTACGATGACAATGGTATTACTGAAGACCCTTATACCGACAGAGACGGAAATGGCGTTTTTGATGGACCAGGTTTTATTGATTTACCCGAAGCTTGGTTAGATGCTAATGAAGACAACAAACGTAACGCCAATGAAATCTATAGTGACTTTGATGGCGATAACAGCTTTAGTTTAGGTGATGGCAAGTTTAATGGTCCACAATGTTCAGGTGATGACTCAATATGTGCAGAGAAAAATCGAGTCGAACTGAGAGCCAGTACGGTACTAATTTCATCAAGTTCTAACATCATCAGTAGCTTAACCAGAACTGATATCACGCCTAATATCAATTTAAGTACAGGTGACTCTATTAGCTTAGGCTTAAACCAAGCTGCCACATTACAATTTAGTTTTTCCGATACAGGTAGACAAATTCCACCTAGCAATACTCAAGTTAGTTTCACAGCCACAGCGGGTGATCTCAGTACATCAGGAGTGATTATTCCTAACTCATCTGGCAATGTCGACAGTAACTTAGACTGGCTTGATGGTGAGATCAGTTTTACTATCGCTAATGACTTAGTAGCAACCGATGATCCTATATCTGGGGTATTAACCATAGCTGTTACAACCCCATTAGGGTTTACTACAACGACATCTATTGGCATTAACCTTGGCAATAATTAAATAATAATTAAGCAACTTTTTCAGAAAACTATACAATCAAAAAAGCCAGCTAGCGCTGGCTTTTTTGTGTCTTTCAACTGGCTAGTCAATAATGTTATTACTGAGTCCCACCTACCACGAGTTCATCGACTTTTAAGGTTGGCTGGCCGACGCCGACTGGTACGCTTTGGCCGTCTTTACCACAAATACCGACACCGCGATCGAGCGCTAAATCATTACCCACCATAGAGATTTTACCCATAGCTTCTGGACCATTACCGATTAAAGTGGCGCCTTTAACCGGCGTGGTGATTTTACCGTTTTCAATTAAATAGGCTTCTGAGGTCGAGAACACGAACTTACCTGAGGTTATATCAACTTGGCCGCCACCGAAGTTAGGCGCATAAATACCATTTTTAACTGAGGCAATGATCTCATCTGGCTCAGATTCACCAGCCAACATATAAGTATTAGTCATACGCGGCATAGGTAAATGCGCATAGCTTTCGCGGCGACCATTACCGGTAGGCGCTACGCCCATCAAGCGCGCATTTTGCTTGTCTTGCATATAACCTTTTAAAATGCCGTTTTCGATCAAGACATTGTATTGGCTCGGTACACCTTCATCATCAATATTCATCGAACCACGACGATTAGCTAAAGTGCCATCATCAACGACGGTACACAGGCTAGATGCGACTTGTTGCCCAACTCGGCCAGAAAAAGCTGAAGAACCTTTGCGGTTAAAATCACCCTCTAAGCCATGGCCGACGGCTTCATGTAATAACACGCCTGGCCACCCAGCCCCTAAAACCACAGGCATAGTACCAGCCGGTGCGGGGATTGCATCTAAGTTAATTAATGCTTGGCGCACGGCTTCTTGCGCATAATGTTTATAGCGCTCTTGACCGTTCTCTAATTCAAAGAAATAACTGTAATCCGTACGGCTACCGCCACCGGCACTACCGCGTTCTCGTTTGCCATCATGCTCTACTAACACTGAACAATTTAAGCGCACCAAAGGCCGCTCATCAACCGCATAAGTACCGTCGCTCGCGGCAATTAGTATCTCTTCGTATACACCACTGATACTGGCAATCACTTGTTTAACACGGCTATCTTGCGCTCGTGCAACCGCTTCAACTTCGTTAAGTAAATTAACTTTTTGCTCTGGCGTTAAACGTCCTAATGGATTTAATAATGGATGGATCGCATTTGGCTGAGTCACACTAAATGCTTTTACTTTAAAGTCTCCAGAACTGGCCGTGATACTACGCGCGGCTTGGGCTGCGCTTTTTAATGCGTCGGCATTAATTTCATCTGAATAAGCAAAGCCAGATTTTTCGCCGTCGATCGCTCTTACACCCACACCGCGTTCAATATTAAAACTACCTTCTTTGACTATGCCATCTTCCAATACCCAGCTTTCGTGTTGACTGGTTTGAAAGTAAAGATCAGCATAATCAAGTTGTCTTTGATGAATGTAAGATAACGTGTCTTGTAAATGATTTTGATCAAGGCCACTGTCATGCAGAATATTTTGTTCGACTGTACTCGTCTCAACTTTGCTCATAGAGAGGATGCAACCTGTATTTTTCTATGCTGTAAATTAGGCATCTTAGCACGGATTTGCTGTAAACTCGTTATATCAACCTCAGCAATTACTAATCCGGGCTGAGAGCCACGTATGTCTAATAACTCACCCCAAGCGTCAATCACCATGCTGTGGCCCCATGTTTCTCGGCCATTGTTGTGTTGACCGACTTGGTTAGCTGCCACCATAAAACATTGATTTTCTATGGCTCGCGCTTGATTTAATATTTGCCAGTGCGCTTGTCCAGTGACATAAGTAAATGCACTCGGTACACAAATCACATCAGCACCTTGCGCTTGTAAAGCGCGAAACAACTCTGGAAAGCGTAAATCGTAACAAATAGCTAAGCCAATTTTGGCACCTTGTAAATCAAAGGTGACAATATCCGCTCCGGCTCGGGTATAAAGGCTTTCTTGATAAGAGCCAGTTTTATCAGCCACTTCAACATCAAATAGATGAATTTTGTTGTACTGTGCAACACATTGGCCATGCGGGTTGTATACCAAACTAGCCGCATAAAACTTAGATTGCGGTTGGGCACTTTGCCCTTTTATGGGAACTGAGCCACCAACTAACCAAACTTTAAATTTGGCAGCCAACTGACTCATAGCATGCTGAATTTGTCCAACCCCGAGGATCTCTGCGGTTTGCAACTGCAATTGTTCGTTACCACCAAAACACGCCCAACACTCGGGCAATACCACCAAGGTTGGCGTATCGCATAAAGTTAACTGACTTAGCAAAAACTCAACCTGCTGAATATTTTGTTCAACATCGGGACCCGATGTCATTTGCAAAGCAACTAAACGTAATTTCATTAGGCGGCCTCAGGGGTGAACTGGCTTGATTGGGCATCTTGCTTAGGTGTTGGCAAGTTTGGCTGATCTTCCGGTAACGGTACTTGCGGAGCGGATTCCATAACCGGCGCCTGCGGCTTAATATCGAGTGGGATATCAGATTCTGGCGCTGGTGCTTTACGTTTGTTATCGGGCTTCGCTTTCGGATTTTTACTTAAGCGGACTTCCCGACTACTGCGGCTAACTTCTTCCACTTTCGGCTTATCAAATGTACCTGTTACATTAAATTCAATATTCGATACGACTTGAGCGCTTTCCAATACCTGATCTAATGCCAATGCCGCAACACCGGTTACTGGGTTTACCATCCAAGCGACCAAAATAGGTAAGCTTGATGTCACCTTAGGCGTAAAAGTAATGCGATAATCCAAAGTATTGTCGGTTAAATCCGACGTGCCGACAATCAGCATATTACCTGGTACACCATCCATACGCGTGTCATTGGTAGAGCTTATACCATTGACCACGCTGACAGTACCCGACATTTTGTTAAAGAATAAGCCCTTGTTAAACACGTCCCGAAAGTCCAAGCGTAACTTGCGTACTAGCGAGTCCATACTCAATAACGAAAATAAGCGTGCGCCACCGTCAGATACTTCAGTAAAATAGCCTTCACCTAAATTCCAGTTTAGCTTACCGTTTAAACTTTTAGTGTCGTATAAATAAGGTGCATTATTCCAAGCTAACGAAAACTCAATCCCGGCACTGCTATCTCGCACCGGCGCGGCATAGTCGAAGTCACGCAGTAACAAGCCAACATTTTTTGAAGCCAATGAGCCAATAACATAAGTTTGATGCACGCCATTGGCAACATGCCAGTAACCAGATGCGTTAAATTGGTCACGTCCGCGGTTTATTTTAAGCTCATCTATTTTGATTTGCTGACCCACTCGACTTAAGCGTAAATCGACCGCCCCGAGTAAATCACCATTCCATTCACAGCGGCGACAATTAGCGACAATAGGGGGTAAGTTGTTAAAAACATCCGTCGCTTGTTCAAGCTCGTTTTGTTTCAGCCAAGCTAAAGCGTCTTCTGTCAGCTCCAATTCTGTCTGTTGCGACTGTTTGTCGATATTAAAATTGAAATATTCCGCGTCTATCTTAACGCCTTTACCATCCCAATCTTCTGAAATCGTAATGTCGCCTCTAAACTCACGCGCATTCAAGTTGGCAAGCCATAATTGCTGGGTAGATTCAATATCAAAGTAAGTGTCGTGCCATGTTTGATTAGCGACAATTAATTGCGCCACATCACCGCGGATCCGCTCAGGTTTACTTAATATGCCAGGGCCTTGTGAATCTTGCCGAGCAAGATCAGCCACTAAGCCATTCACAAAGCCAACATATTGCTGTAAGTCTATGCTGGGTAAATGGACTGCAATATTAAAACCTTGGCCTGGCACACCAAGTTGCTCTTCCCCCAAAACTAAATAAGCACGACTAAATTGACTGGTTTCATGCGGCAATACCCCTTCAAAACTCAGTAATTCATCAATATTGGCTTTGATGATACTGCTATCCTCATCACCCTCGGCAGATACCGCTAACAAACGCGCTTGCTCTGCCGTTTTGTAATAAGGCTCGGGTAATTCCAAGGCTAACTTGGTTAAATCAGCTGTTGCATCAAATTGATAAGAAAAACCTTGTTTGGGAAAATTAAGGCTTAATAAGCCTTGCCAATCAAAGCTTCCTTGATTCAAGGACGCTAAATAAGGGTAATTTAATTTATTAAATAATTGGCGCGGTTGCCACTCACCCGCCATTTCAAGGTTAACCGAATAACCTTCCTCAGCATCAGCACTCGTCAGATTGACGATATAAGGCGCATGACCCATTTCAAATTTTAGGCCTTGAGCTGATAAGTTTTCCATATCAAACTCTAAAACCCCGTTAACCTTGCTTAATTCAAAGCCTGTCGGTGTAACTAATACAATATTGTTATTTAATGTCACAGCGCCTTGCGCATGGGTACTATTGACATCATCTAACGGTACCTCAAGCTCAAAATGCGTATTGACGTTACCGGTTAGGTATAAAACATCCAGCACTTTACCAACAGATTGCGCTAAAGAGCTTTGTTGTAAAACTTGAGTTGCAGCCTGACCATCACCAGCTACATCAGCCGCTAAAGTAAACTTAGCCCCTTTTTGATAAACATTGTTAATTGCCGCATTTAAGTCAATCAACTTAACATCTAATAATCGCCCTTGCTGGCTTTTAAATAACAGGTCTTGATTCAAAAAGCTTAAGGTTAAATCAATAGCGCTAGCAGCGGGCCAATCTGGCTGAAACAAAAACTCAGCTTGGCGTATAGCTAAATCGGCATGAAAGATTCCCTGTTGTTGACGATAAGGGAAATCCTGAAAACTACCATGCCAAATAGCATGACCATATTCCGTATAGCCATCACGCACACCACGCGTTACAAAGTCATAGGCAAAGTCGCCCATTGCGTGTTTCGGTAAAAATGTCGGAATATCTTGCGACTCAACTCGGCCTAACTCCATAAACATTTGCATTTCAGGCTGTCCGCTAGCATCTGGCTGGAGCAGAATTTCACCTTGCAATGCGGCTTGCGGTAAAGTTAACTGAATATCATCTAAGCGCACTTGCCAACTTTGTTGCCAATTAGCATCTATGTTGATTGCGGCTTGCTCAAACTGCAATGGCGCTTCAAATAGCGTTGGCAACGTCACTTGACTTTGTTGGCCAGATAATACGCCACGCATTTTGTTTGCTTCTAAGGCTACGGCTAAATGCCAATTTTCTAAGCCAGGTAAAGCGCCATTCGCCTGCCAACTAATATTGTCCACACTCAGCATAGCTTGCCAATTAGCACCTATTGGCTGGTGAAAAAATGCCGACTCAATAACACTAGTTGCACTTAAACTTTGACTTAATGAGCGCAGTTGGTTGTCGGCACTAAATAACCGAGCAATTGACATTAACGGCTTAACTAATAAATCGTCAGTTTGTAAGCGCAATCCTTTAGGTCCATTGCGCGCCATTAAATTCAACTCACCTTGAATATTATCGCCTTCGCCAATCAACAAGTTATTGAGCTGCCACGTACTGCCAACAGGGTCAAACTTAGCGGTTAATTCACCTTGAGATAGGGTAATGCTTTGTTCTTGCTCCCCCTCCAACCAAGTAATTTGACTCGGATGCAGTTTAGCTACCATGTCAGTCGCTATACCAGAATCAATATTTAACCAAGCCTCAAAAGGCATTTGACTATTTAATTGACTAATATCGTCACGTAATTGCTCTTTGAAAAACTGCGCTAAATTCAAGCCTTGAGAATTAACGTAAAACTGCCCCGAAAGCCCTTGATCTTTATCATCGTATAAATCAATCACAAACTTAATGCCGCCACTTTCAAACGCAGCAATAGACAACTCACCGACACCTTGGTGGCGCGTATCTCGGTTGTTCCAAGTCAATTGCTCAATATTAACGTAGCGAATACTTTGGTTTTGCTTAACAATAGCCAGTTGGCTATTTTGTACATCAAAGCGCTTTAAGTGATTTAAAAAGATAGGTTGTAGGGTGTCGAGCAAGTTAGTTTGCTCTGTATCTTGTGCATCCTGTTTAGGTAATTTTGCCAAGTTTAGTTCGGCATAGATCCCTTCTAGCACAAAGTTGCTGGCAACAAACTCGCGTTTAACTATCGAGCGCCAAAAATCAACCTCAACGTGAATAGCATCAATACTTAGATCCAATGGCCCTTGTTGCTCTTGCTGAGCAAACTTAACATCAACTAACGTTAAACTAGGTCCGCTACCTTGCCAGCCAGCAGAAATATAGCCGAGCTTAACCGGTGCATTGAGCTCTTGGCTGACCGCAACCGCAATTTGATCTCGAAAATCATTAAGATAAGGCAGGGTTAATCTAAGCGTACTCAGTAAAACTGCGCACAGCACAATAGTGCTGGCCAATAACAACCAAAGCTTGCGAATAATTTTGCTTAACCAAGCACTGACATTCATTATTTTCTACATCATGACTACATCAAACTGCTCTTGGCCATACATGGCCTCAGCTTGAATTTTTACGTGTTTTCCAATAAACAACTCGAGTTCTGCCAAAGCATGCGATTCTTCAGACAGAATATATTCAGCAACCTGTTCAGCAGCGTACACCACAAATTTATCGGCATCATAGGCACGATTAACACGGACAATTTCACGCAGGATTTCATAACAAACGGTTTCAACCGTTTTAAGTGTGCCTCGGCCATGACAACTTGGACAATTAGAACAAAGAATATGTTCCAAACTTTCACGCGTGCGCTTACGGGTCATCTCGACCAAACCTAATGCCGAAAAGCCATTGATATTGTATTTGGCGTTATCTCTCGCTAATGCGGCTTCTAAACTATGTAAAACTCGGCGCTTGTGATCCTCGTCCACCATGTCGATAAAATCAATAATAATGATCCCGCCAAGGTTACGCAGGCGCAACTGCCTTGCTAACGCTTGAGTGGCCTCAATATTGGTATTGAAAATGGTTTCTTCTAAATTACGATGACCAACAAATGCCCCAGTATTGATATCAATTGTGGTCATGGCTTCGGTTTGATCAATGATCAAATAGCCGCCAGACTTTAATTCAACTTTACGCTCTAGCGCTTTTTGAATATCGTTTTCCACATTGAAAATATCAAATATGGGGCGCTCACCTGGGTAATACTCAAGCTTATTTAACAATTCAGGAATAAACTCTTGAGTAAATTCAGTTAGTTGATCAAAGGTCAGTCGCGAATCCACTCGAATGCGCTCAATTTCAGTACCCACCAAGTCTCGAAGTACACGGCAGGCAATATTCAAGTCTTGATATAAACAACTGTGTTTTTTACCGCGATTTTTGCGCTCTGAAACTTTACTCCACACGCGGCGCAAAAATTTAGCATCGTGACGTAACTCGTTTTCTTCGGCACCTTCTGCCGCGGTACGCACAATAAAGCTCGCGTCTTCGTCACAATATTCTGCCGTTATGCTTTTTAAACGCTCTCGCTCTTCTTGCCCATCAATGCGTTGTGATACCCCGACATGATTCGCCCCAGGCATAAAAACTAAATAGCGAGACGGAATGGTAATATCCGTGGTTAACCGAGCGCCCTTAGTGCCTAATGGATCTTTCACCACCTGCACCATGATTTTTTGGCCTTCTTTAACCAACTCGGTAATATCACGCACAGGTTTGGGTGCTAAATCAGATTCATCTTGAACTTCTTGGCTTACCGTAATATCCGATGCATGTAAAAACGCGGCTTTATCTAAACCTATATCGATGAATGCGGCCTGCATACCCGGCAAAACACGGCTAACCATGCCTAGGTAGATATTACCCACTAAGCCTTTTTTAGCTTGGCGTTCTATATGCACCTCTTGCAAGCTACCATTTTCAACAATAGCAACTCGGGTTTCACTAGGGGTGACATTAATTAATATTTCTGCACTCACGAGATATAAATTCCTTGCTAATCCGCTTGGTCTATCACTTTAAGATGGGGTTATCAGTTAACACTATCAATAGCTAGGTCCAGTAATTGTCGGGTCTCATATAAGGGTAGTCCGACAACCGCAGAATAACTACCTTGTAAATGATTAACATACTGACCAGCAAAACCTTGAATACCGTATGCGCCCGCTTTATCGTGCGGTTCACCCGTTTGCCAATAGGCAGCGATCATGTCCGCAGATAAATGGCAAAAGCTGACTTTGGTGATCACATTCTGACTCCAAACTTGCTGACGGGTCACCACTGCCAATGCTGTCATCACACTATGGGTGTTATTTGATAAGGCATTTAGCATGCGTTGGGCATCCGCAAAGTTTTGCGGTTTGCCAAAGATTTCCCCTTGCGGAGAAACAACTATGGTGTCTGAACCAATCACAACAGCTGACTCGTCTGATACTTGAGCCAAGCCTGCACGAGCTTTTTCCGTCGCTAAACGCACCACTAATTGTTCCGGTGACTCACCATTAAATGGCGTTTCATCAATACTGGCGTTGATAATATCGAATGTCACACCAATTTGTTGCAATAGCTCACGGCGGCGCGGTGATTGAGAAGCCAGATAAATCTGGGTCATGAGATCTTAAATCCTCGACGAATTTTACGTAACAACAAGAAAGCCCAAGGCCACATGACGGCGGTTGTCACCGTTGGCCACATTAAACTAGGGAAGAAATAGCTATCGGTTAATATAAATACCAACCAGTACTCGGTTAGATGATAAAACGCACTTAACATGCCGACGATAATAGCTTGCTGCCACACAGAAAAATTGCGAATACGCTTAAAATTAGAAGCAGCCACATAAGCAATAATGGTAAAAATCAGACCATTTACCCCCAAGACTGAACCCAATAATAAATCAAGCATCAGTCCGGTTATCCAAGCCGTTAATACGTTAACGCGATGAGGCAAGGCTATAGACCAATAGACAATAGCCATTAATGCCCAGTCCGGCCGATAAGGCGCCAAAACATCAGGCATGGGTGATATGGTTAGGATCAAAGCGAAAATAATAGTTAAATAAATCAACGACAAGCTACGCGTCATTACAGTAGCTCCTCGGCTTGTTCAACAATTTGCTCAATAGCTTCAAAAATGGGTTTCTGCTCAACATTAGGCGGCCAAAGTAACAACAAATAACGAATACGCTCTAATTTAGCCACAGGCTCAGCCACCACTTTGGCAAAGGGTAAACTCGGATTAGAATCAACTTGGCTGACTTTAGCCACTGGATAACCTTCAGGAAAACGCCCACCTAAACCTGAGGTCACCAAAAGATCGCCCATTTTAATGTCAGCACTATGCGGCACATGATTAAGCTCCATACGCTGCAAATAGCCTGCACCTGAAGCAATCGACCGCACAGAGTTACGAGCCACACGGATGGGAATGGAATGAGTAATATCTGAGATCAACAATACACGACTTGTCGTGGAGCCCACACTGATAACTTGCCCGACAATACCCTGATCATCTAATACAGGTTGGCCAAGGTAAACGCCATGCAACGAACCACGGTTGATCACCACTTGCTGCGAAGAGCGGTTGCTTTCAACCGACATCACCTCGGTAACCATTTTATCAACAACTTCACGCGCGGGTGATTTAAGTAAAGCGCGCAATCTTTGATTTTCTCGTTCGATAAAGGCCATGCGCTGCAAACGCTCGCTTAATATCAGGTGTTGCTCAGTTAAACGATCGTTTTCTTCTATTAATTGGCTACGAAAAGCGAGTGAAGTGGTGGTTAAATCCAGTAAGTTTTGTGGAATGTTAGCCGCATATTGCAACGGACTGACTAGCGAGTTAAGAAATACCCGCACTTGTTTAAAACCGTCGTGTTTATGGTCAACAAAAATCAGGACAATGGACAGGATAACTGCCAAGGTCATTCTGGTTTGTATGGATGGCCCTCTGCCAAATAAAGGGTTCATTTTTTCTCTGCTAACCGCTATTTAGTGTGTGATTACCGGTGAAAAATGGCAATCTAAGAATACGACAAAGCCGGGCTGGTCCCGGCTTAGTTAACTTCTTTGGTTTTTTACTGCACTGGCGTCATGTTATCTTCTTAGTCGTAAGAGAATAAATCGCCACCATGCATATCAATCATTTCAATCGCTTCGCCACCACCGCGTGCAACACAGGTCAATGGATCATCCGCGATAACCACGGGAATTCCGGTTTCTTCCATTAATAAACGGTCAAGGTCTTGCAGTAATGCGCCACCACCGGTTAATACCATACCGCGCTCACTAATATCAGATGCTAACTCAGGTGGACATTTTTCTAACGCCACCATAACCGCACTCACAATACCTTGTAATGGCTCTTGCAGCGCTTCTAGGATTTCATTGCTGTTGAGCGTGAAGCTACGAGGTACACCTTCAGCTACATTACGGCCGCGCACTTCAATTTCTTTCACTTCATCACCCGGATAAGCTGAGCCAATCTCATGTTTAATTCGCTCTGCGGTCGCTTCACCTATCGAGCTACCAAAATTACGACGAATATAAGAGATAATCGCTTCGTCGAATTTGTCACCACCGATACGTACTGATGACGAGTAAACCACACCGTTTAACGAGATAACCGCAACTTCGGTCGTACCACCACCGATATCGATTACCATTGAACCTGTCGCTTCAGATACTGGCATACCCGCACCAATTGCTGCCGCCATAGGCTCTTCAATCAAATAGACTTCACGCGCACCTGCGCCCATGGCCGATTCACGAATGGCACGTTTTTCCACTTGCGTTGCTCCGCAAGGTACACAAATCAAAACCCGTGGGCTCGGACGTAAAATGTTATTGTTGTGCACTTGCTTAATGAAGTGTTGTAACATTTTTTCAGTGACATAGAAGTCGGCAATAACACCGTCTTTCATTGGGCGTATGGCTTTAATGTTGCCTGGTGTACGACCTAACATTTGTTTTGCCGCTGTGCCCACTGCGGCAACTGACTTTTGTCCGCCAGCACGCTCTTGACGAATAGCGACAACCGAAGGTTCATTCAGGACAATACCCTGATCTTTGACATAGATAAGTGTGTTCGCCGTACCTAAATCGATGGATAGGTCGTTAGAAAACAAGCCGCGCAATTTCTTAAGCATGGAGGGGGCTTCCCGAGTACAGAATTAGAGGAAAATTTTTTGCGCTAACTTTACCAACCATGCCTAATTTCAGCAAGACTTGAGCTAAGGAAGTTTAATAATTAACGAGCTTTTTTGCACTCAGTAGCCAAAACAGGATAAATATAGGCAAAGGTGTAGATAAAGAGAGTACGCTTAAGCCGCAAGTTTCATGTTTGGTATGATACATGCCGAGTATTTATGCTTGTAACCCCATAACGCTAATTACTTTCACGCCAAGAAATAATACGTTCATTACCACGGCGATTACCAAATGCCACACGGGTCGCAGGTGGAACGGACAAACTATTACCATCCCAAGCAAAAAATAACCAACTCGGTAAAGAGCTTGCATCCCACTGTAAAATTAAACTACCACTACTTAGCGCAGTATCAGCGTGATCAAATTCAATATTAAATTGCCCAACACTAACCGGATCTGAATTACCGAAACGCCCTGTCGCAGTTACCAAACTGGTGTCACCATTGCTCGCGGTGACCGTAACAGTAAATGGGTCGCTATCAGCACTTTTTGCTGGCGTGGCATCAAAAGCATCCAGCGGCAAGATACTGGCATCGTCATCCGTGGTGGTTTGCCATTGAGTGCCGTTCCAATGCTGAATTTGCGCACGAATATCAGCTGCACCGCCAATGGTATCGGCCGCATCTTGCGCATAAAAACGCGCGTATCTTTGCTCTATATTCGTTGCATTTAGCGTGTAAGACGACTGATTAGAGCGCCCGTCGCTATCCGTAAAATCCCCAGCGGCAAATGTCATCTGAATATTCGACGTGGTTGGCGTCATTAGCGTAGTCGTTTTTGTATAACTAAAATTATCTGTGTTATTTAACGTATATAGATAACTACCGGCAACCGGTGAGCCACCGCTAGTTTCTTGAGCTAAAGAGCCGCCGGAAGTACTACCACTAAAACCCGATATAGCAGAGTCAGCTAAGGTCAATGTCGCTGTGTTAATGGATGTGGGCGCATAATTACTCATTAAACCATCATCCGCGTTATACGCGGTAACTCTAACTTGTGGGGCTACAGCGCTAGAGAAATCGTTATTCTCGGCATCTGCGCCTGAATAACCAAATTGCTTGCCAATATAATTAAAGGTCAAATCGTGGTATTCAAACGCAACGTTATCTAACCCTGTTTGATTTAAGGTTAAATAAGACGCGATAAAAGTCCCCAAGGTTACCGCACTTGACACATTTATCGCGGAACCATAATAGTTGCTATCACTTAGTGCCAAGCTAAAAGAACCGTATTCATCGTATTCAGCAACCGTAAAGCTAGTTGAGGTTAAACCCAATAAGTGCAAGGTTGAGCTACTCGTGACCGCAATAGAGGTGCCATTAGCAACCTTAAAGTTGGCATTTTCACTGCCAGTAACTAACGCAACAGTAAAGTCGAGTGAACCCGGTTGATAGTTAGGTGTGGCCGTGCCACCACTACAGAATCCGCCAATATTAATAGTAAAAGGTTCAGCGGCAATAAAATTACCGTCGCCGTCATTGTCAGTGACCGAGGTTACCGCCACATAACTGGGTACAGCCGTCATAGTGGTGGTTGCCGACGAAATACTCGAATTGGGATCACTCGCAACAACTGATAGCTGCCCCGCATCAGCATAAGTTAGGCGTACATTGTTGTCTGTACCCAAGTTAATACTTAATCGGGTGGTCCCTGCGGTATTAATGGTCGCACTACTGCTACCATTGCCCAAGGTTAATTGGCTTGCGCTGGTATTAGTGTTAGGCGCTGCATAACTAAAACTAAAGTCGACATTGGTATCGCCCGTGATCTCATTACAACTGTTATTGCCCGAGTCATAAACAAAAGCTTCAAGCGTTGCAGAAGTCTCGGTACAGGAAGTTGTCGTTATATTTTGCCAACTAAAAGCAGAAGTCCCAGTAAACTCTATTTGGCAATTAGCCAGTACATTGTTGGATGCATCTTTACAGGTGACTGTTGCAGTGGGCGATACCCCGTCAAGCCCATACAACACTGTACTAATTGCAGTCTCATTGACTGTAACCGACTTCGAACCAGTAAAATCATTGCTATCTAGGTTAGTTCGCACTGAATCGACTGTTTTATACAATGTACCCGAAACAGCCGCATCAGTATAAAAAGTAGAGCAGTCGGCATTTTCACAGGCTCTCGCCGTTACGGTTTGATTACTACAAACCGAAGAAGAAGTCGTGGATAAAATAATTTCGTAATGGTCTAGACTACTACTAGCACCATCGTTAGTTGAACCCGGTGTATCACCACAGTCTTGATCCCAAGTACTGGTATTAGAACTACCATCGGGGCGAGTGCAAACCCCTGAATTACCGCCGCCAGGCGGGTCTGTGATAGTCACATTATTCGGGTTTTCATCTTCGCATGATTGCCAAGTTGCACTATAACTGCCATTTTCATAACGTAGGTAGTGCACCATGTCGCCACTATTATCAAACAAAATCACTTCTTGGGTATTGTTGTGTAACGCCAAATCAGCATCAATAAACAAGTTTTGACCTTGCACTAAAACCGGCGAAGATCCTTGCGTAGCAGACAAAATACTACCGGAAAGCGATTTGGCAATAACAATAAAATCGCCTGTATTATAGGTTTGATTAGCGCAACCATCACTGCTTAAACAGGTGTAATCAACATCGGTACTTGAACCATTGCCGTCGCCATCTAACTCCCAATTGGCTAGACTTAAATTACTGCCATTAGTGACATATAGCTCAATCCAATCTTCATCTTTATTGATTTCATTAATAATGACATCGCCGACATCACTACTAACTGGACATTGTGGAGCCGTTGAAGGGGTGCAAACGTCCGTAATACTCGCACTGGTTAAATCACCGTTAACATCAATGTAAGCGTTACTCGTTAGTGTTAAATCTTTTGTCGATACATAACCTTTAATGTAAGCATCGTTATGTACAGTAATAGCTCCAGCACTAAACACAACCCCCGTTAAGTTTGCACTAGTAGACAACGCCATTGTACTGGAAGAGCCGCTTGCATAGATAACAAGATCACTGCTAGTGCCACCATTATTGATCGAGGCAGAGTTATAAATTGACAGGTTACCACTGACATGAATACGAACACTGCCTGTGCCCGAAGATGTATCAACCGTTGCAGTTGCATTGCTGGATAGTGTTAAAGAACCAAAATAATAATCACCGGGTTTAAATGCGATAGTTGCATCATTACTTAAACTTAAAGACTGAAAACGATAAGCCGAGTTAGCTTTTTTAAATGTAAAGGAGGCATTGGAATAACCAGAGGCATAATTAAAATCATTACTTTTCCAACCATTAGTTTGACCAATAACTACATTGCCACCTGTGCTAGGACTACTGCCACCACTACTCGCGGTAAAGGTAGGAAAAGTAATTGATGAAGCGCTACTACCGGTAATATTACAAGCTTGCGAAACACAACTCGTCGCACTAGTTGCTGTGCCACTAGCAAACGCGACATTTGGGTTATTAGTCAAATTACGCAGTTGAGCTGAGTTCTGCATATTTAAATAACCAGAAACAGATGAACTTGCCACCCCTCCCGAAAATACATCATCACAACTGGGGGTTGCGGCTTGCAATGGCAACACCAAGCTAAGAAGCAGCCCATAAAAGATAAGTGAAATTAAGCGGAGTTTATTCATAATTAAGCGCTTTCGCTTCAACCTGCACGGTACGCGAGGCTGACCAATCCGTCGCGTCGCAAGTTCCCGTACTAACAAATCGATAGTAGCGCACATTCTCGGCAGGCGCTGCATCCGCAACATCAATCACTCGATCTTGGCAAGTGACACTGAATGAACACCCCGCCAAGCCTAACGTGCTGCTTGTGGGTAGAGTCACATTAAGCGTGGTCGCCGATAAGTCACTACAGGCGTTTGAGGCAATAGCCCCAGTGTCAGTCGCGCTGGCATCGGTTGGGAAAATCAAAGACGACATATACTCAACTCCAGTTGTCGCCGCTTGTAATGCTCTAGCGCCATAAACTTCAACCGCGACTGACTCATTGGACGAGCTCAGCATTTTAATCAAGGCGCTAGCTAACAACGCCATTACAACAATAATAAAAACAGCAAGCGTTAATGCACTGCCTTGATGCTTTACCAAACCTGTGTATTGACTAGGCATCATTTTTAACTCTAACTTGATGATAATAGTTTAACGGCTCGTTGCCGCTATCACGGGCAAACAATAAAAATATTTGCACTGTGGTTTGCTCACTATCAGTAAAATCAAATACCCGCTCGCTACTGCTATTAACCAAACGTTCAGCCATAACCACACCGCTACTTAATGCTGATTCTGCTTGCTGACTGCCATAAACGGTAGAATATTCGTACCTTGTCAGCCTGTCTAAGCTTAAATTGGCACAAAAGCTCACTTGATTATTCACCATGTAGTAGCGATTAGCCTGATCCACCGCAAATTCATCAACTGTGGCATAAGTCACATTATTATCTAGTGTAATTACCGCCGTTATAATTTCTTCAGTTGTGGTTTCAAGCTCATAGTCTAGAGTATTTTCTCGCACCGTATTACCAACTGAATACAGACTGGCTGTGGTGCTCGCGGCAATAATTACATCGTCATTTTCACTGTAGTCTGCTGCATAATCATTGTCGGCGATAACTTCAATCTCGTTAGTCGCACTGCCAGCATTCAAGTCATAATAGCTGCCTGAACCTTGAATGGGGATAAACTCAATACATAACCCATCACTCGATATTCGTACACTATTGGGTACGGCATCGCGCAATTCTCGGGTTAGTCTTTCAAGGGCAAAGCGACTTTCCTCCATGACTCTTTGCCGCTCAGCACCGTCGACAAAAGCCAAGGTGCCCCACGAGATAAAACTCGTCGCGCCCAATAAAGTAATGCTTAGCAATAAAATAACCGCAATTAGCTCAATTAAAGTAAAACCTTTATTTTTGGCCGCTAGCATTAGTAATTAAACCTGTAGCTTGAAAAAGCAAATGTTTGTTGGTTTGGTGCCGTCACTGTCACCGTAACAAGTTTGGCATTTTCTGGCGAAGATGCAGTGGTGCCATCCATCCCTTGATCATACCCCACCAGCACAGCAACTTGAAAACCTTGATAAATAGATAACGGATCGCCGTCACCAGCCAAGATATTACTGCCTGATTGAGATAAGCAGTGGTAATCGTCAACATCATCATAATCTTCACGGTCAGTTTCTTCTGTTGCTGCTGTGGCTGTGCCAGGGGTTGTACAGCTAGGTATAGTGGTACAAGCCGCCGCACCTAACCCAGTTTCACCACAGCGGGCACTCCCCAACACCTTAGTACTTTGCTCATCAAATGATTTAGCAGAAATTTCTTCCAGTAAACCTTGCGCCAATTCAGTGGCGCGCACTTGCACTAAAGGATCAACACTACGTGTGGTTAACGGAGATAACACCGAAGTGACAATTGTGATAGCGATACTAAACACCACTATACCAATGACAATTTCAATTAAGGTAAAACCCAAAGTGGCTCGCGAATCAGTCATTAATAGCAAGCTCCTTCGTGTATATAGCCTTGACTTTCAATACACAGGGAATAAGTTTCTAAATCGCTAATAGTTACCAATACATCGCTTGTTGAACAACTGGCACCTGCGCTGCTGACAGGGCAACCAGAAGAATTAAAATAAATAGCATTAGTAAAACCCGCAGATAAACTAATACTGGCACTAGAATTACTAACATCACTGGCTGACAAACCATAATGGCTAACATTATACCCAGCACTCACTTGCGAATAATCATTCGGTAGTGACGTCTCTGTACAGTCTTCATTACCACTGCCATTAAATGTCACCCCAAAACGCGAACTGGTAAAAAACACCCGATGGCAATTGTGATCGGTTTGCTGCATCGCCTTAGTTTGCTGCAAACGTAATAAGCTGATGAGTTGTTGTTGAAATACCCGACCATCTACCCCTGAATTATCAAACGATTTAGGTAAAACAGTCGCCGCCAAAACGCCTAACACTAGTATGACAATCATTAACTCAAGAAGGGTAAACCCCACTTTAAAATTTAAAGGTTTCAACATTTCAAACTTTACAAACAAAAAAGCCCTCATAAGAGGGCTTTATAGTTATTAATTGAATATTAACAACCTGACGTTACTGACCCAATGAAAGGTTCATTTCCTGTAACAGTTTGGTCATAAATATAGTAAGCGTAACAATCGCTTGTATTAGTTGTGCCACTTGGATAAATAATTAGAGCGATAGTATTTGCATTGTTAGTACCTAACCCGCTTAGAGCAACACCATTATCATTAGTATCACCTGAAATATCTTCCGACTCATCTACACAAAACTCATTTGTGCAAGCGTTACCATTGGTTAATTCAGAAACACTAGCGTCAATTAATTCATCCCAAGAATCAGCCCAATCATGCTCTGGGTAACCGAAAGCTACGTCCACGTCTTGACCGTTATCTAAATCGATATCAGTTGAAGCCGTATTTTGCACACCTTCAATAAGCGCTTTAGCACGGATCATATCTGATGCTGTTTTCATAGAACCAGCTACAGCCTGAACTGTACTAGCCTGTGCATCACCTTGAATATCTAAAAACTTAGGTGCTGCTGTTACTGCCAAAATACCTAAAATTACAATTACGATAACCAATTCAATTAACGTAAAACCTTGTTGCTTTTTCATAAAAACCTCTAATGTGAAGTAGTCTTAAAATTGATAAAAATTATTCTTAACTAGTTGTTACTAAAAACCGATACTTGGCCAGACTCCGGTATATATTCAAATCCATTACCTTGGCTTGTAGTCGATGGTGCCGACGTTAAATTTTTCACTGTTTGTACTAAATAATATAAACAGCTATCGGGTGTACCTGTATTGGCAACCGTATAGTAATCATTCTCTTCAAAATTACTGGCGGTAAAGTCCGTCGTAATTTGCGGCGAGCTTTGTAATATCCGTATAAACACCTGCTGACAATCGGTTGATGTTAATGCTTCCGCGCCAGAATCACTATCCGCGTCATTACCACCATCATCATCACCTGCGCCTGTTGGGTATCCGGTATTTTCATCAACACCAACCGCTATAGTATCCATGCTAATGGTAACAACTGTACCCGTTGGCCGACCATCAATTTCCCACTGAGCTCGGACTAAACCGACACCTGTAGCAAAACCACCAGCAACCCCTTCGACCGTCGCATCCTCAGCATTTTCGGTATAACTAACTAATCGAGGTAACGCAGTCGCGGCCAGTAATCCAACAATGATGATAACAATGACCATCTCGACTAAGGTAAAGCCTTGAGTTTTTCTCATAACATTTGCTGTTTGCAAGTTATTACCCTGTATTTTCATTATATGCTCCACTTAAGAGAAGAGTATAGGGGATCTTTACGATAAATATCAATTTTGAGTATTAGCTAACAAATTTACTCATTTGAATATTTAACTTCCCCCGTGTTAATAAAATAACTAAACCCTGTTTTGTTTGGCATAGCAAAACGACAAACAGCTAGATGACTCTCATTATCACTAATATACCTAACCGAAATCGCTTGGTTAATTGACTTTGGCTCTGTTAATAAAATATCTAACCATAACTGTAAACAGCCTTGCTGGTTAAATGCTTGTGGCTGTGGCCAACCTTTACTATTGATAGCTACTTTCGCTTGCTTAATCCCTTCAACTCGACCTCGCATATTGGTCAGTGTCAAAAAATTAGGTCGTCCTGCCAATTGCCATTCCACGTGCAATTGTTGTACCGTTTCATTGAAGCGAAATGCTAATGCTTCAAAACCAACATCAGCGGCTACTTTCTCTGCATCTTGTGCAGAGCGCAAAAACATACCTATCAGCACAAAAATAATACATAAACTGAGTGCTAACATATAAATACCGCGCTCATTCCTTGATTCAAGTATTGCCATGTTATTACTACTTATATGCGTTCATCATATCCCACATAGGGGTAAATATACCTAGGGCTAACACGAGTACCATACCTGCCACAATGCTAATTAAAATCGGCTCTATTTTTGCAGTTAATGACTTCAAATCAAAATCAACTTCGCGCTCATAATACTCTGCGACTTCGGTTAGCATTTCGTCAATTTGCCCTGTTTCCTCTCCCACAGCCACCATCTGCAATACTAGCGGCGTAAACAACTGGCTGGCATTCGAAGTACGTAACAAACTGTCGCCTCGTTCAATTCCACGGCGCATTTCTAGGATTTTTTTAGCCATGTACGCGTTATCAACCGCTTCTGACACCAAACCTAAACCTTGAGTGATAGGCACACCTGATTTGAGCATCAAGCCAAATGAACGAGAATAGCGAGACAGAGTAGAGCGCTCAATAATGCTACCAACCGCGGGAATACGCATTTTTGCCCAGTCCCAATTCACTTTGCCGTTTGGCGTTGCAACATAGGAAGTAAACCCAACAATTGAACCAATCAACCCGGCTAACAACAACCACCAATAGTTGATAAAAAAGTTGGATGAGGCAATCAAGATTTTGGTCATGGTGGGTAGATCAGCACCCAGTTTTTTAAACATGCCGGCAAATGTCGGAACAACCACCATGTTCATAATGACAATGGCGACCATGATGGCCGCTAAAACAAAAATAGGATAACGCATAGCTGATGAAATGCTTTTGCGTGTTTCTTGCTCGCGCTCGTAATATAGCGCCAATTGCATAAAGGTCGCTTCTAATTGACCAGTATTTTCACCGACGTTAACTAATGAAATAAATAAACGTGAAAATATTTTAGGATGCTTGCTCAGCGCAGAAGATAAGGTGCGGCCTTTTTCTAATTCACTAACTATGTCCAACAAGGCAACACGTAATCGAGGTGAAGTAGTTGTTTCCGCCAGCCCAGTTATCGCGCGCATAATTGGAATACCGGCTTTTGTTAGCGCGTACATTTGCCGAGCAAACATAACTAAGTCATCCAACGTCACCTTAGGGGTAAATAGGTTTATACTTACGCTTTGCGTTTTACCCTTTGCCCCCTTAACTTTACTTTTTTTCGCCTCGGCAATTTTAATTGGCACTATTTGACGGCGCATTAAAGCTTCTGCGGCCAAGGCTTCAGAGCCAGCTTCTAATGTACCGCTGACTTCGCCGCCCGCTCCTTTACCTTTGTAGCTATAAAGTGCCATTTATCGTTAATGCTCCGCCAGTTGCAGCTTTTGTGCGGCTGTATCAAGATCGGCAATGTTTTCAACCAACTTCAATACTTCTTCAACCGAAGTTAACCCTTGTAACGCATAGTCCAGCGCGGCGGCGGCCAAGGGCTTATAATGTGGGCTGGCTTTGGCGTGCTCAGCAAAAGCCTCAGTATCATCGCGTTTTAATGCATTCATCATGGGCTCATCTAATTCCAGTAACTCAAATACCCCGATACGACCTTTATAACCGACATAATTACAACTCTGGCAGCCTTTGCCGACTTTAAATTCAGCATGGCTTAATTCAGTGCCGGCTAACCCAGATAACCATAAACGCTCATGCGGTTCCGGCTCATGGGTTTGTTTACAATTAGCACACAACTTGCGGATCAAACGCTGAGCAATAATGGCTCGCAACGAACTTGCCACCAAATAACCCGGTGCATTCATATCGATTAAACGGATCGCGCTGCTAATCGAGTCATTAGTATGCAAAGTTGATAACACTAAGTGACCGGTTAATGCGCCACGTAAGCCAATTTCGACCGTTTCTTGGTCACGCATCTCACCCACCATAATAATGTCTGGATCTTGACGTAATGCGGTTCTTAATACGCTGGAAAAAGTTAAATCGATTTTGGCGTTAATTTGCACCTGATTAATACGCGGTAAACGATATTCAACCGGATCTTCACAGGTGATAATTTTTTTAGACGACTGGTTCATTTCACTTAACGCGCCATACAAGGTGGTGGTTTTACCTGAGCCTGTAGGCCCTGTAACCAAAATCATGCCATGTGGACGTTTAATTATATTACGGAAGCGCTCTAATAGTTGGGCTGGCATACCGGTTTTATCCAAGCCCAGCACACCGCCACTTTGATCCAGTAAACGCATAACAACCGACTCACCATTTTGGATCGGCATGGTCGAGATACGCACATCTATACTTTTACCACGAACTTTGACATTACATCGGCCATCTTGTGGTAAACGTTTTTCTGAAATGTCCAAACCTGACATCAATTTTAGGCGTAAAACTAATGCCGCAGCAATGCGAGATTCATTGAGAATATTTTCTTGCAGTACGCCATCAACCCGCATTCTAATACGTAACTGGCGCTCATCGGGTTCAATGTGAATATCCGAAGCACGAGCTTGAACGGCATCTTCAAAAATCGTATTAAGTAACTTAGCAACGGTTGCTTCTTCTTCATCCGCACCACCAAAATCAATACCGCCAACATCAAAATCAGCCGTTGTGTCGTATTCTTCTTCCAATTGCGACGCAAAGGATTCTATATCAGCGGTACGACGATACATGGTATCGAATGCTTCAAGGATCTGACTTTCACGCACAGCAACCAGCTTAATTTCGCGTGGGGTTAATAGCGGGTATAAAGCATCTAACGCATTAATGTCAGCAGGATCACTCATGCCAACCGTAGCAGTATCGAGATCGGCCTCTATGACTAGCGCGCGAAAGCGCCGTGCTTGCACTTCGGGTAATAACTTGATGACTTCAGGATCAAGGCGCTTTTGGCTAATATCAACAAAAGGCACATTAAGCTGTTGCGCTAAAAACGTCAGTAGCTGTTGCTCAGTTATGCTGCCACTTTCGATAAGCGTGGCGCCTAACTTACGCCCTGTTTGTTTTTGCGCAGCTAAAGCGTCCATTAGTTGGCTTTCGCTAATAATTCTCTCGTCAACGAGCAAATCACCAAGGCGTTTTTTAAGCTTAGGACGGATCATGATTACCTGCCTTTATCCTTTGTTCTTGGTATTTATTCAGCTATTAAGCCGCGAAGCCTAACCAATTATAACTGCGTAGCATTTAGTCGCAGTGAATTGTGCGTAAAAGCTTGCAAGCATAAATGCTCGCCTACAATATATACCCATCGTCATTATTCTTCTGGGCTCTGCTGAGATAACACAGCTCTACTTTTGCTGGGCTTAGATGCGTGCAAGCATAAATGCTCGCATACAATATATACCCATCGTCATTATTCTTCTGGGCTCTGCTGAGATAACACAGCTCTACTTTTGCTGGGCTTAGATGCTTGCAAGCATAAATGCTCGCCTACAATATATAGCCATCGTCATTATTCTTCTGGGCTCTGCTGTGATAACACAGCCAGCTTTTGCTGAATATAAATTAAGCTAGCGTTACTTAAACCACCCACTTGCAAGGCTTGCTTATAATGTTTTTCAGCTTCGTTAAGCTTGTTTTGCTTTTCAAAAGCGATAGCAGCACCTAACAACCATTTACCCCGCGGGCGATTACTTAACAACAAGATTTGCCAATGCTCTAAAGCCAATTGCCATTGCTGATTTTGTTGAGCCAGCGCCGCGGTTAATTGATGATATTCGTTAACATTACTCAATGGCGAATGTCCCGTTAGGGAATGTAATGCTGCTGCCGATTGCCCGAGCTCTTGATAAATCCGCGCCAGTAACAAGCGATAACCTGTATGTTCAGGGTAGTTATCTATCGCTTGCTGTAACACACGAATAGCCTGCTGCTGATCAGCTTCACCATAGAGCAAGCTTACCCATTTAGCACGCGCATCATGTAAGTCAGGTTGTAGCTTTAAGGCTTTTTTGTACTCTGATTCGGCTTGAATAAATCGCCCTCGGCTTTGTGCCTCATCGCCACGCTGCAAGGCTTTAGCCGCTAAATCATAGTTAGATTTTTCAGTTGGTTTAATCACAAAACGTTGCTGACGAACGGGCGCAGTTTGAGGTTTTACTGGCGTTTCTGCTGAAACAACATCTTCTACTAACAGTTGCTTAGGTTTTGCTGGCGTCGTTGCCGCCAATTTCATCGCTACAGGTTTTGCGGGTTCAACCATCTTAATTGGCTTTTCAACCTGAGATTGTTCAACGCCAGCCTTCATCGCATCAGAAGCAGAGGTTTGGCTAGTAGCGGTTTCATCTTCTGCATTATCTATTTGCGTTGCTGACTCAGCTTGCTCCTCAAGCACGTTTGATTTAGGCTCAGCCTCTACAGAAAACGCTTTAACAAATGATTTTTGTGGTGCTGGTGAGCTTGTTTGAAAATAAGTTAAATATCCCCAAACACTCGCACCTAATACAAGCAAAACGAGTAAAGAAATAATAAAGCTTTTTGATAGTTTTGCTGGCGCGGGGGCAGGTATATCGATTTTTTGATAAGACAGCTCAGCTTCATCTTGCTGAGTAATATTGGTCTTTTGCTGGTCGATATCTTGTAATACTTTATTTATCACGCTCATAGCAAGTTAGCTCCAACAGCCACACCTAATAAACCAAGCAATACAACACCACTTGCCGCTAGCAGCATTTTCTTTTGTTGCCATATTGGTAGTTGCACATACTCGGTATCTGCGACGGCTTGTTTAACATGATTAACAGATACGCTTTGCTGGTTTTGCCCGTAACACAGCATTAAACATTTATGAGCTAGGGTATTAATAATTCTCGGTATTCCACCAGAGGCACTAAAAATACGTTTACTGGCTTTTTCATCAAATACTGGCATACCTGAATAACCAGCAATCGCCAGCCTATGGTTAATATAGGGCTGAACTTCGTTTTGATGTAACACGCGCAATTGATACGAAAAGGTAATTCGCTGTTTAACTTGACGTAAACTAGGTTTAGCTAAACGCTCATCAAGTTCAGGTTGGCCAAATAACACCACTTGCAGCAGTTTGCGACTTTCTGTTTCTAAATTAGTAAATAAGCGTAATGCTTCAATACTATCTTCCGGTAATGCCTGAGATTCATCCAGCAACAACACAACGGCTTTGCCTTGCTGGCTATACGCCATCACTTTGTCTTGAATAAGCTGGGTGATTTTTTGCTGGCTAATGCCCTCGCCTAACTCAACACCTAGCTCTTCAGCTACTGCTATGGTTAACTCTTGCGGTTGTAAATTAGGGTTGGGAATATAAGCGGTAACAAATCCGTCAGGCAACTCAGCCATTAACTTGCGACATAACAAGGTTTTGCCGGTTCCGACTTCTCCCGTCACCTTAATAAAACCTTCTCCAGTCTTTAAGGCAGTCAATAACACCTGTAATGCTTCATGATGCGAGGGTAATCCCAAAAAGAACTGAGTGTTGGGCGTTAAGGTAAAAGGTAGTTCTTTTAAGCCAAAGTGGTACAGATACATTGTTATTCCCCGTACCACGTTTGCAACAAGTCGCTAGAACGACGCAATTGCTCTTGCCAAGTTCCATCGCCGACTACCGTTGGCTTTATCATAATAACCAATTCTTTTTTACTGATTTTTTCGGCGCGCGAAGTAAAGGCCTCGCCCAACCAAGGAATATCACCCAACAAAGGCACTTTAGACTCAACATCGCGACTTTGCGTTTGCATCAAACCACCAATCACAACAATTTCCCCTGAGCGAGCGCGGATCACAGTGTCAGACTCTCGTACTGTGCTTTGCGCTAAAGGCAATTCAAAGCCTTGTTCATTTAAAGTGATAACTTTAGTTTGTTCCTGAGTTTCTATAACCGATGGGTGAACATGCAAGATAACACCGCCTTCCGCGTCAATTTGTGGCGTCACATCTAACGCTATACCCGAGAAAAACGGTTCAAGTTCAATACTAGGTGAAGAGGTAGTCGCTGATCCTGTCACTGTTGTTGTTGACACATCAGTGACAAAGTATTCATCAGTGCCTACTTTAATCACAGCCTTTTGGTTATTAGCCGCAGTTAGGCGCGGACTAGACAAGACTTGCACATCACCCTGAGTTTCCAGCAAGTTAATAACCCCACTAAAATCTTTGTTAGCAAAAGTTAAACTAGCCGCCCCACCGACTGTACTATTGATAATGTTGTTAAATGTGCCTCTTGACGTATTAAAAGTGAAGTCAGTACTACCGGTATGGCCCAACACAGACTGCCAGTTAATACCTTGTTGATACTCATCTTCCAGACTCACCTCAACTAATTTGGCTTCCAAAATAACTTGGCGTTGCAAGTGTTGCTCGGTTTGTTGCAAAAACTCTTTAACGTTGCGTAATTCGTCAGGATAAGCTCTTACGGTGACAAGGCCGGCATGAGGGTTAATGATAATAGTGCGATCACGGCTTGTACCAATTAAGCTTTTTAACGCATCCTCTAAGTCACTCCAAAAGTCATTTTCACTCTGGGTGATAATGGTTGTGCCTTTGCCTGCACCGCCTAGGCTACTCATACCACCACCGGCGCCAGGTTGACCTTGACCGCCAGCAGCTCCCGCGCCACCTAAACCTTGACTAGAGCGACCCATGCCACCGCCAACACCAGACGAACCACCACTAGCCCCAGAAGAACCACCGCCACCGGAACCGCCCGATTGACTACCATCACTCACCCCACCCGAGGTAATCGAGGTCATCGACACGCCCATACGCTGCATTGAAAGGTAATCGACGGCAAACGTTTCAGTGCGTACACCCGCAGGGTAAACTTGCAACATGCGGCCTTTGATCTTTATCTCGTAACCAAACATGTTACGCACCACATCTAAGGCTTCGATAAGGGTAACGCCCTTCAAGTTCAGGCTAATACTGCCCTCCACTTTTGGGTGAATAGCGGCACTTAACGGTGTGTTGGTCACAAGGCTTTTGAAAAAACTCGCAGCGGGGACGTCTTGCGCATCGATATCGAAACGATTGTCGGCAATAAACTCTCGATCTTTTTGGATCGGCGTAAACTGCGGCATTAATTCAAGGGTGATCTCATCTGGCACTTTGGCTTCATTCGCTGCCGTGCGCATATTTTTCTGCTCATATGCATTAGCAACGTCTTTGTTTAAGCCGTTAAGCGAGCTACATGAAGCTAGCCAGTTTGTCAGCAGTAGTAACAAGAATAGGCGACTAGGAACCTGCTGGTTTTTTAATATCTGCATTGTCTAAACTCAAAATTGTTCGACGACCGTTTTGGCGAATAACCACACGTCCGACTTCTATTCGTTCGACTACCGTTGTCTGACTAATTCGTTGTCCTTCTTGCACGACTTCACCATTAATTATGGCGTTACGCTGAAACTCTGAAAGGGTTATCGCTTGTAATTGCCAAGTTATATTGGCTGATTGACGATCTACCCCTTTTGCTGTTTTAACATCTGTCACCTTAGGCTGTGTTGGATCGGATTTGAGCGGTTTAATATTGGCACTAGCCCACGCACAAACTAACAACATCCCAAGGAGAACAATTAACTTCATAAGCCGATAAACCCTTGCTCTAAACTCATAGCATATACTTTAATCGTTAATTCTAGGTTAGGATGTTCTTTTACGACCAACTGAAAGTCTTCCCAACGAAACTGCCATTCCAATACCTCTGTTTTAGCTAAAAAAGTATAGAGATCGCGATAACTGCCTCGTAACGACAAAGCTACGCCGTGTTTGTATAAATTAAGATCTTTTAAGCCTGCGTCTGGTGACAGCATGGCTGTTGGTTCAAGAGTTTCAAATTTAACAACCTGAATACCATTCATTTGACTTAACATGTCACGAACAACGCGCGCCATGTTTTTCGCTTTCAATAAGCGCCCCGTACTCGTGGTTAATTCAGTATTAACCGCTTGTAGTTGGTTATTTAATTGTTCAATTTTTTGCGCTAACGAAATATTGGGGTCAGTTTGTAAATGACTTTCAAACTGCGCATTAACCGCCAATAAGCTATTTAATTCGCGCTCGTTACTTTTAACCGTTTGCGCAATTTTGTCTGACTTCAACCAGATAGGTTCAATAATATTAAAAAAGCCAACAAATAAAACCAATACTACGCCAGACGCCAGTGTCATGACTTTTTCACGCGTGCTCAGTTGCTGATATTTACCTTGAATTTGTTGCCACTGTTCAGTCATAGCCGACACTAGTTTTTCTCCGCTAGTTTTTGTTCTATGAGGCCAGTAGCGTCAATGGTTAATGCTCGGTCATTCGCCACTTCAAAAATACTATATTGGCCGTCTGCCTGACTGGATAATTCAACCTTGTTTAATGTTCGCCCGCGAAAGTGAGTTGACTGGCTAATATGGTCGATCCACAACGGCAAGGTTGCTGGCTTTTTTGTCGCTCCGCGAATTACCACATCTTGACGATTATAGGCGATGGCAGTGATCCATAAACTTTGATCACGAAAATCGGCTAAATCATACATTAAACCAGAAAAGCCCGATTGCCTTTCATCCAAGGTATCGCCTTTAATCGCTCTAATTAAACTGCGCTTATTTTTTATTTCACTTTCAAGCGTTTCAACCTTCTTGACCAACACTGGATCAAATCCATGAGCCGTGGCTTTTTGCTTGAGTGATTCGTTTTCTTGCTTTGTGCGGTTTAACGACTGGGAAAGTTCTTGCTGCTTGGCTAACAGACTCGTGTGCTGGTGATCAGCACAACCATACATTAAAGCCATACACAGTAATGCAGTTAGCCAACAATACAGTACGACTTTAAGGCTAAGTGGATCAGGCTTGGGTTTAAACTCTTCAAGGTAAAAGTTAACGCTTGTTTTCATTAACAACCTCAGTGTTTTGCATCTGCCTAACTGCCACTGCGCTGGCGACTAAAAAGCCATAGTGCTGAGTGTCACCGTTTAAATATTGCGCTAGCCAGTTTTTCAATGGTAATACGGGGATCGGAAAGTTAGCTCCCACCTTTTCAATAAGCATAGCTTCGTTAGCATTAGGTACAGCTAAATAAACTTTTTTAACTGGCGCTTGACGCAACTGACTTTCAAAGTAGTCTAGCGAGCGTTGGATCTCTAAACTTAAATTATCTGCCGCGCCATGGCTAATTTCTAGCTCGGCAAACTGATGCAGTTTATTGTAACCGCGAATGCGCCGGTAAAAATAAAGCTGGCCTTGTTTGACAATCTGTAACAGTAATTCTTCATTTTCCTGTTGGGTTATCAACATAACTGCATCATCAGATTGCCCAAAAGCCTCGCTATAAGCCAGCTCTTCAATGCCGATCTGATTGAGTATTATTTTTCGCTCTAAAACTAACTTGATCAAACTTTCAACTAATGGCCGCTTAGCGGCCACCAAATTAACTTTACTTTGTCCAAAAGGCTGAGCCGCTACATCAAAATAGTCGACTAGCATGTCTTCCAAGTTACCGGGAATATAATCTTTGGCTGAATATTTTAATGCCGACGCCAAATCCTCTTCAGCAACATCAGGCTTGTCGACCGCAATAACATTGTATTGATGACCACCTAAGACAATATCCAAAGACGTGGTTTCGAGCTTATGACGCGATAATAACTCTTTAACGCTGGATTCGATTTGTTGAGCATCCGCAATTTCGATCCAATCCGCTAAAAATACATCGTCTTGCTGCCAAGCGTAACTAACTAAAAAAGCGGCTTGGCTAGATATAAACAAAGCACCAGCATATTCAGGCTGAACCTGTTTATTGAATTTTGCAATAATACGCTCAATTAATGGATGCATGGATGTCTATTCTACTTATTTTTGCAAACCGAAATGAAAATAACACAAAGCAATAAGAAACTCGGATTGCGATGCGTTGCTAATCGAACAACCGACAAGATCTAGCAACTTTGAGTGTTTTATAGCATTATTGACCAAATCCGCTATTTTTCCAAGCCTTTCCTAGTCTTAGCATGTTTAATTTGCCTAGTCCGTTACAACAAATTAATAGCCCATTACTCAAGCAATCCGCTGTTAATTTGTGGTTAAAACGAGATGATTTAATCCACTCTCAAATCTCTGGTAATAAACTCCGTAAATTAACCGGCTATTTGCAGCAAAAGCCACAACACATTATTAGTTTTGGTGGGGCATTTAGTAATCACTTACATGCGTTAGCCGCTGCATGTCAAAACCAACAAATAAAATTAACCGCAATCGTACGTGGTGAAGCAAGCCAGCAACACAACGCCACTTTAACCGCGCTGCATAATATCGGCGCAAACCTACACTTTGTCGACCGGCAAACCTACAAATTGCGCAATAATGCGGATTATTTGGCACAACTACAGGCAAATAACCCCAAGGCGACAATAATTCCCGAAGGCGGTTACGGTCACTTAGGGTTGCATGGCTTAGCCACATTATTAAATGAAGTGCGCCAACAATTAAAGGCTGACTATTTTGTCTGCCCAGTCGGATCTGGCACCACGTTGGCTGGATTGTGTAAGCATAAAAAACACCATGAAAAACTACTTGGTATCTGCGCGATTAAAGGCGGTGAATATTTGGCACAAGAAGTAGCGCAGCTAGCACAACGTGCAACGGATGACTTTAGCCTGAACTGCGATTTTCATTTTGGCGGTTTTGCCAAAATTAAGCCTGAACTCATCGATTTTTGTATTGAATTTTATCAGCAACACAATGTGCTGCTTGATCCTGTATATACCAGTAAAGCTATGTACGCAGTCTATCAGCTGATTGCCCAAGGGCATTTTACCAAGCAGAGCAACATAGTTTTTATTCATACTGGCGGCTTACAAGGTTGGCAAGGCATGATTGAGCGACAGCTGCTCAGTAACTTGCAAATAAACGCTTTAGGATTAAATTAATCCTAAATTTAGGGCGCAATTAAATAAACTCGTTCAGCGCTTGATTAAAATAACTACCTTGTCCGCCGTGTATATTTAGCGCTTTTAACTGTGACCATTCTTCTTCACTTTCAATACCATAGCCAAACACCCGTACTCCGCCAGCACAGTTAGCCAATAAGCTGCGAATAAACAATTGGTTTTCGGGGTGCTGATCTATGTTACGAATAATACTGGAGTGCAGTTTTATGTAAGCGATAGGATGTTGTTTAACATAACTCGAATTGATTACATATTGCCCGACTTGCTCGACAAGTAAACGTATACCCTTGTCACATAATTGCTGCAACACGTCGGTTAGTTTGTCACTATGTTGATACAAATTGTATTCAGTTAAACTAATGATCAGGCGATCATTGGCCGTTTCATGCTCTTGTAAAAATGCGAACAGCCATTGACAAAATTCAGCATCGAGCAATGAATCGACACTGATATTGATACAACTACTTTGCGTACTTGAAGCATCTTGGTTAAATAAATCAAATAATTTACGCAGGGCTAGCTTTTCAATCTCACTCTGTAATCCACATTTATGCGCCATCGGCATAAACACCCCAGCTTGCAACATTTTGCCTTCACTATCGCGAACTTTAAGCGTGGCCTCTTGATGATGGATAGCTTGATCACGCACCGACAATATTGGCTGGAAATACAACACAAAACTTTCTTGCTGCAAAGCACGTTCTATAAAAGTACGCCACTTTAATGAGCCCATCGCAATTTCACGTGGTTTATCTTCATCTTCATACATAAACCAGCCGACATGGCCTTCTAACTGTGCGCGACGCAAGGCCATATCAGCCTCAGATAGAATTTTAAATGCCTTATCTTGATTGGTGAATCGTGCGATACCAATGTGGAAAAAACAATCTGGGTTAACTGAATTAGGCAAGTCTAAACGCTGTAATCGACGCACCAAGTTATCAGCATGCTTCATAAGATCTCGCTCTGCAATACCCAGCATAAGTACGGCTATTTCAGCGTAGGCACGGCGGGCAAGTAAAGGTTCTGGCGATAATCTAAATGTTTGATTAAGTATACTAACGGTACTGCTTAGTATTTGGTGGGCTTGTTCAACCCCGTATTCGTTTTCTATGCGGTCGAGTTCCTGCAAATGCAGCAACAGCACAGCTCCGCCTAAACTATTAGAATCATCGGCGAGAGCGGCATCGAACCTATGATCAAAAAACAAACGGTTACCTATGCCAAGTTCAGGATCAAGAAAAGTTTGACTGCGGATAAATTTATCAACTCGATTTTGCTCTTTGCGCGTCCAAGCTAGCTCATCTAGCAAAGAATCAACCAAGCGAATGACAGAGCGATATTTAATCTGTTCCGAGCGTCGTTTAGCGATACCCAATTTACGCGCTTTACGCTCTAATTTACGAAACTTACCTTCAACCACATCTGCCAGTAAATAAACTATGCTGGCCAGTAATAAAATTAATATAAAGCCACAAGCAATACTGGTTAGCAAGAAACGCGTTGAAATTAACGTATAAACAAATTCGAGCTTAGCATCAGCGGTTTGAATAGTGTGTGACGCCTGCCAACTTAAAACCTGTTCTTTGTGGAACCTGAATACACGAGGTATTGACTGTTTGTTTAAATCAAGCTGTTTTGGTTCAAGCTCTTTTGATTCCAGCTCTTTTGACTCAAGAACGCGGGGAAAAACATGAATAGCATCAAATTGTTGTGACCAAGCCAAGGATGTTAATTGGCTATATGTAATGGTTTGCCAACTGACTTGCTCAACCGGTAAGTCGGCAAATTTAGCTTGGTAGTGCTGACTATTCTCAGCACTATGAATTAAATTAAAAACCACACAGATCAATATCAACACTTGCGCGAGTGCAGCAATAATATAATTACGCCATAATCTGACCGCCCTAACGGACGTTTTTAACGGCAGTTTATTCATCCCTAATTAGCCTGTCTTTGTATATACAGCTTAAAGTTAGTTGAATTTCGACAACGCAGCAACCATTAAACTCGATATTTATCCCAAGCAAATTCAACTAAGGTAATTCAGTAATGGATGTTATGAAGGCTGCCGTTAATTGCAGAGGAACAATAAAGAGTGGAAGGCGCACCTTCCACATAAGAAGTAATACTTAGGCTTTTAAAAAATATTGATAAGCTGGGTTCTCTGTCTCATCCGAGAAGTTATAACCTAAGGTAGATAAATGATTTTGTAAATCATTGACTTCATTTTCAGGCACATCAAAACCAACCAGCACCATAGCCTCTGCCGCATCATGATTACGATAGTGAAATAAGGTAATATTCCACAATCCACCTAATGTGTGTAAGAAGCTAGGTAACGCACCTGGTAGTTGTGGAAACACGAAACTATACAAGCGCTCATTTGGTAAGTTTTCAACTCGGCCACCTATCATATAACGCACATGCAACTTGGCGACTTCATTATCACTTAAATCAACCCAGTCTATACCTTCATTGGTTAAATCAGCCAACACTTCTTTAAGCTCATCTTCACCACGACGTAAACGCACCCCGACAAATACATTGGCCGACTGGTCTGGCGTATATCGATAGTTAAACTCGGTAATTGTGCGACTACCTAATACATCACAAAATTCACGGAAGGCGCCTTTAACCTCAGGAATAGTTGCGGCAATTACGGCTTCACGCCCTTCACCTAGTTCACAACGCTCAGACACATAACGCAAAGTATGGAAGTTAATATTAGAACCACACAAAATAGCTGCAAATTGTTGCTTGTTGTCCAGATCTTTATCAACTAACCATTTCTTAATGCCAGCAACTGACAAAGCGCCCGCCGGTTCGGCGATCACTCGGGTATCATCAAAAATATCTTTGATCGCAGCGCAGATCTCATCCGTTGATACAGTAATCACTTCGTCTATATACTGTCGACATAACCGAAACGTTTCCGCACCGATAGTACGCACAGCAACACCGTCAGCAAAAATACCAACAGTGTCTAACGTTGTTTGCTTGCCCTGCTCTAATGCATCTTTTAAACAAGCCGATTCTTGCGCTTCAACTGCAACAATACGAATTTTAGGGTTAAGCTGCTTAAGGTAAACGGCAATACCAGCGGCTAAACCACCGCCACCAACTGCAATAAAAATAGTATCGATATCGCGTTTTGCATCAAATAATTCTTTAGCAATAGTGCCTTGCCCCGCGATCACATCAGGATCGTCAAACGGGTGGATCATAGTTAAACCATGATGCTGAGATAAGCGTAAGGCTTCTGCGCTGGCTGCATCGAAGTTTTTACCATGTAAAACGACATTAACCCAATCGCCACCAAAACTGCGCACCGCGCTAACTTTGATCTCTGGCGTGGTTTCCGGCATAACGATAGTCGCTTTGGTTTGCATACGGTTAGCTGAGTAAGCTAATCCTTGCGCATGATTACCGGCTGAGGCAGCAATAACACCACGATCGCGCTGATCGTCGCTTAACGAAGCTAGCTTATTGTAAGCGCCACGTAACTTGAACGATTTAACCGGTTGTTGATCTTCACGTTTGAGCCAAATATCGTGACCCAATCGCTCAGATAATTTACTCATGAAATTGAGATCGGTATTTTTTGCCACATCATAAACCGGCGCTAATAAGATCTTACGTAAATATTCTTCAGGGCTGATAGGGTCAGACATCTTTTTAAAATCCGTTACTTGAATGGAACAATTGTTTTTAAACAACAAAGCCGCTGCAAGAGCGACTTTGGTAGTATTTCGAGATTAACTTATCTTACAAGCTTTTTGGCATAAACCAAAAATCACTTGAACATTGATTTATCGCGCACCGCACCTTTATCGGCGGAAGTGGCAAACATACCAAACGTCTTAAGTGCAAATGACACTTTACGTGGGCGCTCTTTCTCTGGCTGCCAACCTAACTGGTCACGTTCAACACGACGCTCGGCAAGCTCTTCTTCCGATAAACGCAGTGAGATTGAACGCTTAGGAATGTCGATATCAATTATATCGCCATTCTTAACTAACCCGATTGCGCCACCACTTGCTGCTTCTGGTGAAATATGACCGATAGATAAACCCGATGTACCGCCAGAGAATCGACCATCAGTGATCAATGCACACGCTTTACCTAAACCTTTTGATTTAAGGAAAGTCGTAGGATAAAGCATCTCCTGCATACCCGGACCACCTTTCGGGCCTTCATAGCGGATAACAACCACTTCACCGGCTTTAACTTCGTCACCTAAAATGCCTTTAACCGCATCGTCTTGGCTTTCATATACAATCGCAGGGCCAGAGAAAGTTAAGCATTCTTCATCAACACCCGCGGTTTTTACGATACAACCATCAACCGCGATATTACCGTCTAATACGGCTAAGCCACCTTCCTGTGAATAAGCGTGTTCAACACTGCGAATACAACCATTTTCACGGTCGTCATCTAAGGTCGGGTAGCGACAGTTTTGTGAAAACGCTTGAGTAGTACGAATACCAGCTGGACCGGCTTTGTAGAACTCCTTAACCGCTTCATCTTCCGTAGTGATCACATCCCACTTAGCTAATACCTCTTTTAATGTACCGCCTGCAACATGGGTCACATCAGTATTTAACAAACCACCACGATCAAGTTCAGCTAATAATCCCAGAACACCACCCGCTCTATGCACGTCTTCCATATGGTACTTATTACCCGCTGGCGCAACACGACTTAAGTGCGGAATGCGACGCGACATCGCATCGATATCCGTCATAGTGAAATCAACTTCACCTTCTTGTGCAGCCGCCAATAAGTGCAAGATAGTATTGGTTGAGCCGCCCATGGAAATATCCAATGCCATGGCATTTTCAAACGCTTTACGGTTAGCAATACTGCGAGGCAATACTGACTCATCGTCATTCTTATAATATTGCTCGCACAGCTCTACGATGCGGCTACCGGCTTGTTTAAATAAACCTTCACGATCAGCGTGAGTGGCTAATAATGAACCGTTACCCGGTAAAGATAAGCCAAGCGCTTCGGTTAAACAGTTCATTGAGTTGGCGGTAAACATACCTGAACAAGAACCACAGGTTGGGCAAGCTGAGCGTTCAATCTTATCACTCTCTTCATCAGACACATCAGGGTTAGCACCGGCGATCATGGCGTCAACTAAGTCTAAGTGAATGATTTGGTCAGAAAGCTTGGTTTTACCGGCTTCCATTGGCCCACCTGATACAAAGATCACTGGAATATTTAAACGCATAGAAGCGTTTAACATGCCCGGTGTGATTTTGTCACAGTTAGAAATACAAACGATGGCATCGGCACAATGTGCATTAACCATGTATTCCACAGAATCAGCAATCAAATCACGCGAAGGTAAGCTGTAAAGCATACCGTCATGTCCCATGGCGATACCATCATCAACGGCTATGGTGTTAAATTCTTTGGCCACACCACCCGCAGCTTCAATGCTACGCGCAACTAATTGCCCCATATCTTTTAAATGCACATGGCCTGGTACAAACTGAGTGAAAGAGTTAGCGACAGCAATAATCGGCTTACCGAAATCACCATCATTCATACCTGTTGCACGCCATAATGCACGTGCACCTGCCATATTACGGCCTTGAGTCGAGGTTGCAGATCTTAACTTTGGCATAACTTGTCCTGCCTTTTTTTGAACTGTTTATTTGCTAAAAAAGTCGGCGTAGTTCCGACTTTTATCATAATTTGAGTATGCGTAAGTGCGTTACACATATAATTGTAGGCGAGCATTTATGCTTGCGATTTTGGCAGTAAACCAAAGAAGTAAGACTACCAAAAGTAAGGGCTTATAAGCCAAGGCCCACCTACACAAGATTAGTCAATATAGGTTAACCAGCCATGCTTATCTTCAGTCACACCTTTTACAGTATCGAAGTAAGCTTTCTGTAACTTTTCAGTGATTGGGCCGCGCTTGCCGTCACCTACAGTGATCTGGTCAACGCTGCGCACAGGTACCACTTCAGCGGCACTACCACACATAAAGACTTCATCCGCTAAATATAGAGCTTCACGTGGCAATGCTTGCTCACGAATTTCATAACCCATTTCTTCAGCTAGGGTAATGATAGTGCTACGTGTAATACCTGGTAAAATGCCTGCAGTTAAAGGAGGTGTGCTGATCACGCCATCTCGAATAACAAACAAGTTTTCACCTGCACCTTCAGAAACCGTACCATTGTGATCTAAGCCAATACCTTCTACATAACCATGACGCTTAGCTTCAGTGGTAATTAAAATTGAAGATAAGTAGTTACCACCAGCTTTGGCACCGGTTGGCATGGTATTAGGCGCTAAGCGATTCCAAGAAGTGATCGCAGCATCAACTCCATTTTCTAAGCTTTCTTCACCCAGGTATGAACCCCACTCTAACGCGATAACAGATACGTCTAGCGGAACTTTAGGTGGGTTAAGACCTAAGCCATGGGCGCCCATAAAACCAAACGGACGAAGGTAAGCATCTTTAAAGCCATTAGCCTTAATAATATCGATACAAGCTTGGTTTATCTCTTCTTGGCTATAGCCCATATCGAAACGATAAATTTTAGCGGAGTCAAATAAGCGGCGCGTATGTTCCTTCAAACGGAAAATCGCAGGGCCTTTAGGTGTGTTATAACAACGTACACCTTCAAAAACCGATGAGCCATAGTGAATTGCGTGACAAACCACGTGAACTTGGGCTTCTTGCCAAGGTTTAACTTCACCGTTGAACCAAATTAGCTCTGGAAAATTAGTATTACTCATGGATCTGTTCCTAATTAAGCGCGAATACCCGCGCTTTGCGCGTCAGCATTAGCTGGGATTAACTCTAAATGGGCGATATCATACAGTTTATCTAACTGTGTTTGTAAGGTCGCAATTGGACGTTCGCCAGTAACGGTTAATTCTATTGCAACTTGCTCGCTATCGGAAGCCGAAACGTTAAAAGTTTGCAATGCAAAGCCTCGATGACGGACGACTCGAAGGACGCGCTCTAACGTTGCAGGTTTATGATTGGCTACAATATTAAAACTGTGTTTCATAGGATTATCCTTCTATCATTTCATGGTTGGCTTTGCCTGGCGCAACTAGCGGCCAAACATTGGCTTTTTCGTCAATAACAACATGTAGTAAAAATGGCCCATCAGTATTGATCATTTGATCAATCGCATCGGACACTTCAAAACGACTGTGGATCGTTTTTGCTTTTAGCCCAAACGCCCTTGCCAATGCAACAAAGTCTGGGTTATCACTTAAATCAGTTTCGGAATAACGTTCTTCAAAAAATAGCTCTTGCCACTGCTTAACCATACCTAAACGCTGGTTATCAAGTAGAACTATTTTAAGCGGTAATTGAAAACGCTTGATGGTACCAAGTTCTTGTACATTCATCATAAATGAACCGTCACCTGTCACCACAACCGACATAGTATCTGGTCGCGCTATTTGTGCGCCTACCGCTGATGGCAAACCAAAGCCCATAGTGCCAGCGCCACCGCTTGATAAATGATTTGTCGGCGATGTAAATTGCATATGTTGTGCAACCCACATCTGGTGCTGACCAACATCACAGCTCACCACATGATCGTGAGGTAATTTTTGGCTTAGCTCATTCAATAACGCAGGAGCATAAATCCCCTCACCTGGCGCATCATAACGCCACGCATGTTCGGCTTTTAAATCACTGACTTGTTGTTGCCATTCACCAATATCAACCACAGTTTTCATTTGTGGAATAAGCTTTTTAAAATCACCGCGGATCGCAACATCAGGTTTGCGTAATTTACCAAATTCGGCTTTATCTATATCAAGGTGGATCACTTTTGCTTTCTGGGCAAAGGTGTCTAGTTTACCGGTAACACGGTCATCAAAACGCGCACCAATACAAATAAGCAAATCACATTCTTGCACCGCTAAATTAGACGCCTTAGTGCCATGCATACCAATCATCCCTAGGTAGTAGGGGTATGTTGGGTCAACTGCGCCCAAACCTTTCAGTGTCGCAACCGCTGGTATTTTAGTGGTCGTTAAAAAGTCATTTAACTCATCAACCGCATCTGCCATACCAACACCACCACCAACATAAGCAACAGGGTGCTTGGCATGCGAAATTAAGCTACGCGCCGCTTCAACCTGCTCAAGGCTAAATTCAGGTAATTCAGGTTTAGGGATAGGATAAGGTTCAAAATCAACCTGCCCTATTTGAATATCCTTTGGTATATCAACTAATACCGGTCCCGGTCGACCCGACTGAGCTAACTCAAAAGCATCATGCAATACACGCGCGAGATCATTAATATCTTCAACAATAAAGCTATGTTTAGTCACAGCTAAACTCATGCCTAAAACGTCAACCTCTTGGAAAGCATCGGTTCCCATCAAAGAACTAAAAACTTGTCCAGTAATCGCTACCACAGGAATTGAATCTAGCAAAGCATCGGCTAAACCAGTGACTAAGTTAGTCGCACCTGGCCCTGACGTTGCCATGCAAACACCCACTTGGTTAGTCGAACGAGCATAGCCTATGGCTGAAAACACTGCGCCTTGTTCATGGCGGCATAAAAAGTGGTCTAACTCTGAATCATAAAAAGCATCATATATTGGCATAATGGCACCGCCAGGGTAGCCAAATACGTGCTTAACGCCATGCTGTTGTAGTACTTTTAGCACCAGCTGTGCGCCTGTCATTCTGTCACCTTTCTCGCTGCTCACGAATTAAAATCCCTAAGCATAAATTTTTTGAAACAATAATAAAAAGCCCCCCGAACCTTCCGGTGCGGGGGGCTGTCATTCGAAGCGTTTTTCTTTAGTTCGAACCAATCCCCCGCGATGGCACAATAATGACCACCACGCTGATAAGGATTACGACTAAAGAAAGTAATTTCATAAAACCCAAAGAATACTTGTTAAAAATTGAACATCTTGGTTTAGTGCCGCTATAGATACCACAATACCTGATTTAGATCAAAATCTTTCTTAGACCAAAAAAATTACCTTCAACACTTTTACATAAAAATAAACTATGCTGCTTAGGGGCATTCTTAGCAAACGCTATTTCGTTTACTGAGTTATACGGCTATAATTTAACCACTAGCCTATTCATTTTGCCAAGCAGTTTTCAAATATAGTCAAAGCGATCAGGTTTTAGGGGCAGGTTTCTGGTTCCAGACGAAACCTAAGTACCTACATCCATGTAGGCAAAGCCGTCAAGCTTCGAGGTCCCATGAGCATATGCTCTATTATGTGATTGGGGCGAGTAAGCGCAGACAATGAACCATAAGGCCTGAGCGAGAAGACTATAAACTTAAGGATGGTTACTTTGAATCTTACACGCTCTGCAATTGCACTATTCATTATTTTATTGAGCATGTTATTGAGCGCCTGCTCTCAAGCCCCGCAATCCATACGTATAGCCATCAACCCTTGGCCAGGTTATGAATTTATCTACCTCGCCGAACAGCAAGGCTATTTTAAGCAGCAAGGACTGAACATAGAATTAGTGCAGATCGCCTCGCTGGCTGATGGATTACGCGCATTTAAAGCCGGGCAAGTTGACGGCATGGCCAGCACTACGGTTGAGGTTGTTCATGCGGCAGCGTCTTCTCACCGGCAAATCACACCAATTTTAGTCGCGGACGCTTCATTTGGTGGCGACATAATAGTGGCGCAATCCGACATAAAACACGTACGCGAGTTAACGGGGAAACGAGTCGGCCTCGAGCTGAACTCGCTTGGCGTGCTAGTTTTGTCTTTAGCGTTAGCGCAACACGATTTAAGTTTACATGATGTACAATTAATCAATATAGAACAACTTGATGGCGAACAAGCGTTAGATAACAAACACATAGATGCATTTGTAACTTACCCACCTATCGCCACTCGCTTAACGTCTAAATACAATACTATTTTCACCAGCAAGCAAACGCCCAATCAAATATTGGATGTTGTCACTGTCGACGCCAGCAAAATACCTAACCTAGCTGAGTTTACACAAAAGTTTCACGCGGCTTGGCAACTCGCCCTAGACTTTACTTTGGCGAATAAAAACGTGGCGTATCAAATTATGGCGCAGCGCCAAAACATCAGTATCGCTGATTTTCAACAAACGGTAGAAAACGACTTAACCATTTACAATCAAAGCCAGCAGGCTAACGCATTAGCTCTGGTCAAAGAAAACATAAACTTTGTTTGCCTGAGCCTAGCTGAGAGTCAACAAGTTAACCTACCTTGCTCGCAAGTAATCAATAACATTAAGTGATGTTGCTATGCCATTAAACAGATTGTCGATCAAACTCGTCTTACCTATCTGTATTATTTTATTGATGTTTGCCGTTGCTATGGGGTTTAGTTCTTACAGAGCGACTCAAAGCCAAGTAGAACTCTATTTAGAACAACGCCAACAAAATATATTTGATACCGCTAATTTTGCGCTCGACTCCAATCAGTCCTTGGCACAACAACACAAAGTATTAAATTTATTGGCCGCGGCGCGAGACGTAAAATATATATTTTTAATTGAGCCGGAAACACAATTAATAACCGTTGCTAATGTTTATCAACTCATTGGTAAACCTGTCACGCAAATTGACAACATGCCTTTACTTGAAAAGCGCCCTAGTTTTCAATCACTACAGCTCAACCCGCATCAATCTCAGCTTGCTGACAACTATCAACATTATTCATGGCATGCCTTACCTTTACTCAACGCCAAAGGCAATGCTTACCAAACCTATTTATTAGCCATACATCTGGACGCAAAACAAAGTGCGTCAAGTGTCACACAGGGATTGGTTGATTTATCTATCTTATTTTTAGCCAGTATCGTATTAGTAGCTATTGTTAGTGTGTTATTGCTCTATCAATTTGTATTAACTCCGTTGCGCATTCTTGGCGAATCCATTCAAAAAAATCAAACCGCAGCAACACCTCAGTTATTACAAGAAGATTTTGCCGATGATTTTAACTTTCTAGCTAAGGCTTATAACAAGCTGCTACTGACTAAAAACCAGCAAAATGCCGAGTTAATAAAATCTGCACGCGCAGCCGACCGCGCTAATGCCGCGAAAAGTCAATTTCTAGCAACGATGAGCCATGAAATACGCACCCCAATCAATGGCATTATGGGGATGTTAAATTTGTGCTTAGAGACGCAGTTAAATGACAAGCAACAACACTTTGTTAAAGGCGCATTGCAATCATCTGAGTCATTACTGCATATCATTAACGATATTTTAGATTACTCAAAAGTGGAATCAGGCCGCTTAGAGTTAGAAAAAATTGAATTTGGCCTGGACGACATTATTGAACGCTTAAAAATACAAGTCATCAATCAAGCTCGACAAAAATCAATCGACTTATATTTTGCTATTCCGCCTGAAATAGCAGAGATGACTTATCGCGGCGACCCACACCGTATTGGCCAAGTGTTACTCAACTTAACCAGTAATGCCATCAAATTTACCAAACAAGGCTCAGTCACTGTCAGGGCTGTATGCAGTGCGAATGGGCTTTTATTATCCGTACAGGATACTGGCATAGGTTTAACACCAGAACAAAAAGAAAACTTATTTACACCTTTCACCCAAGCGGATAGCTCAACCACTCGAGAATATGGCGGAACCGGTTTAGGTTTAGCGATTTGCAAAAATATTGTCGAGCAAATGTGTGGCGGCATAGAAATCCACTCTCGCTATAAATTGGGCAGTACATTTAATGTGTTTTTACCCTTAATGCCAGAGAAACCCATTACCAAGCCACAAGGTATTGCTACTGGCCGAGCACTATTGTTTGAACCGAACGAACAGTTAAAAAACGCGTTGCGCGACCAACTAAACTATTTAGATTTAGATGTTGTCGATACCGAATCGCCCTTAGTACTCAATACCTTGCTAAGTGAAAAAATCAGTTACCAACTGCTATTCATCAACTTAGCATGTATCGAACAATGTCGAGAGGCCTTGCTAAACTACCAACAACAGCAGAACAGCCGGCTGATTTTCATACACAATCAAGCGACGACCCAACTTAGTGAACAAGAGTGGCCAGAAGAACATTCACTATTAGATTTACCTTGTTCGTTAAGCCAGGTAAAACAACTATTACATCAGACAACGGAAACGCATACTCAAGCAAAAGTCAGCTTCGCCAATAAAAACATTCTCTTAGTTGAAGATAATGCTATCAACGCTGAGATCGCCAAACAGATTTTACTCAATATGGGCTTTAGTGTTGATTGGGCGGAAAATGGCTTAGTCGCTTGTCAAAAAATCAATTCACAACACGATCTCGTGCTTATGGATATTCAAATGCCAATCATGGATGGTTTAGAAGCCACAGCGGAAATTCGCAAAAAAGGCTATAGCGCGCTCCCCATTTTAGCAATGACCGCCAATGCCATGCAGGGCGATCGTCAAAAATGCATTGATGCTGGTATGGATGATTACCTAACGAAACCCATTGATATGGCTAAGTTACGTATGATGCTTCAGCAATGGCTGAAAGTGGAGCAAATCAATGAACAAGCCACTAAGCATACTCGTTCTACCTTGGATAAAACACCAACGCAAAACAGCTTAACGCACACAGCTTCTACACAAACGCATTCAGCACAGGTGAATCCACCACAAGCTAATTCAACACAAAGCTTGATCTTTGATTGTGCAACGGCGTTAGAAAGACTAAGCGGCAACAGTGATTTATTAAAACTATTAGTACAAAAATTTAGCGAGGAGTTTAGTAAAGCTGGGACTACACTTGCTGATTTGCTGCACAATTCAAATAATGCAGATAACCTAAAACAAGCGCAAATTCTGAATCATACCTTAAAAGGTACAGCCGCGAATTTGGGCTTCGATCGCCTAAGTGAAGCTTGCAAAAAAATAGATATGAAATTTAAACAAGAGCAAGCCGTTGCAACTGAAGATTTAGAACAATTTAACACAGCCTTGGCTTTGTCGATGCAACATGCGCAACAATATATAGCACAAACCGAGCAAGCTTAAAGTCCTGCAAAGGCATATAGCCTTCTCGCTCAGGTCTTATGGTTCATTGTCTGCGCTTACTCACCCCAATCACATAATAGAGCATATGCTCATGGGGATTCGAAGCTTGCCTGCATGGATGCAGGTAAGGGGCGAGAGCAGGACGCGGTAGCTTTGACGGCTTCCCCTAAAACCTGATCGCTTTGACTATATAAAGTAAGGTCATAAAACGAGATCATAAAGCAGGATCAAAAAAGGTGAGCTAAGCTCACCTTTTTGACTAAAGCCATAAGACCTGAGCAAGAAGACTATACTACTGACTTCTTTGACGCTTCATAGCTTCAAAAAACTCGTCATTAGTTTTAGTCATGGATAACTTGTCGATCATAAATTCCATCGCATCGATTTCTGTCATTTCATGAACGATCTTACGTAGAATCCACATTTTCTGCAGCTCTTCAGAAGAGGTTAACAACTCTTCACGACGTGTACCTGAACGGTTAATATCAATAGCAGGGAAAACACGTTTTTCAGCAATCTTACGATTTAAGTGGATTTCAGAGTTACCGGTTCCTTTAAACTCTTCATAGATAACTTCATCCATTTTAGAGCCGGTATCAATAAGCGCAGTTGCAATAATAGTTAAACTACCACCTTCTTCTACGTTACGAGCAGCACCAAAGAAACGCTTAGGTTTATGTAATGCATTGGCATCAACACCACCGGTTAATACCTTACCTGAAGAAGGAATAACCGTGTTATAAGCACGAGCTAAACGGGTAATAGAGTCAAGTAAAATAACCACGTCTTTTTTATGCTCAACTAAACGCTTGGCTTTTTCTATAACCATTTCAGCTACCTGAACGTGACGGCTAGCAGGCTCATCAAATGTTGACGCTACCACTTCACCACGTACCAAACGTTGCATTTCAGTCACTTCTTCCGGACGCTCGTCAATCAATAACACCATTAATTGACATTCAGGGTGGTTAGCGGCAATCGATTGAGCAATATTTTGCAATAACATGGTTTTACCGGCCTTCGGCGGTGCAACCAATAAGGCACGCTGACCTTTACCAATGGGTGAAGCTAAATCAAGTACTCGAGCGGTAATATCTTCTTTTGAACCGTTACCGCGTTCCATAATCATACGATCAGTCGCATGTAATGGCGTTAAGTTTTCAAAAAGAATTTTATTGCGTGAATTTTCTGGGCGATCAAAATTAACTTGGTTAATTTTTAATAATGCAAAATAACGCTCGCCGTCTTTCGGTGGGCGAATTTTGCCAGATAAAGTATCACCTGTACGTAAGTTAAAACGGCGGATTTGCGAAGGTGATACATAAATGTCGTCTGGACCAGCTAAGTATGATGAGTCAGCTGATCTTAAAAAACCAAAACCATCTTGCAGAATCTCTAATACGCCATCTCCAAAAATATCTTCACCACTTTTTGCGTGGTTTTTAAGAATGGCAAAAATAATGTCCTGCTTGCGTAAACGAGCCATGTTTTCCAGTCCCATAGACTCGGCTAACTGTACAAGCTCACTAATAGGTTTTTGTTTGAGTTCTGTTAAGTTCATAACGGTGGGTTCTTTAGATGATTATTTTGCTCAATTAATAATTGAGGGTTGATCCAATTAAATGAAAGTTAATGAATTTTAATATTGGAGTTGTTACTCGGAACAGTGCGTCGGTAAGACAGAGATAAAGGTAGCAGTAATGATCAAATAGATCCAGAAAAAAATCAGCTTCATTCAGAACATGAAGCTGATTTTCGCTCTAAGATGCGTTAACAATTAAGCGTGTTGGCTAACAAAATCAACAAGTTGTGATTTTGAGATTGCACCTACTTTGTTATCAACAACAGCGCCATTTTTAAACATTAATAAAGTAGGGATACCACGAATATTGAATTTAGCAGCCACTTCATTGGCTTCATCAACATTCAATTTACCTACTTTTACTTTACCTGCGAACTCAGTCGCAACTTCATCAATAACAGGAGCAATCATTTTACAAGGACCGCACCACTCTGCCCAAAAGTCGACTAAAACAGGTGTTTCAGCATTAATTACTTCTTGGTCGAAGTTGTCATTTGTTAGTTCGATAGTAGCGTCACTCATCGCTATCTCCAATTAAAAAGCTACATTATGCGCGTAGAAATACATATACTGGGCTTTTTTAAACGATTGTGTTTCTTATTGCAAGTTTATACTGATATGCTTACGGAATGATGAATAGCAAAAAACACTTAACAGAAACCAAGTTTAGTGATCTAAACCTAGATCCTCGCATCCAACAAGCCTTGGATGACGCACAATTTGTCTACTGTACGCCAATCCAAGAGAAGAGCTTGCCTTTAGCTATTAAAGGTCAAGATATCGCAGGCCAAGCACAAACAGGTACGGGTAAAACCATGGCCTTCCTGCTGGCTACTTTTAATTATTTAATTACTCACCCTCGTGAAGACGAAGCTGATAAACGTCCGCGTGCGCTGATTTTAGCGCCAACTCGTGAACTAGCGGTGCAAATTCATAAAGATGCTGCATTACTAGCCAAGCATACGGGATTTTCACTTGCGTTGATCTACGGTGGTGAAGGATACGATGAGCAACGCGCCCAATTAGAGTCTGGGGCTGATATTATTGTCGGCACGACAGGACGCATTATTGATTACTATAAGCAGGGCGAAATAAATCTGTCTGGTATTCAAGTGGTTGTACTGGATGAAGCAGATCGTATGTTTGATCTTGGTTTTATCAAAGACATCCGCTTTTTATTCCGCAAAATGCCAGAGCCTACTCAACGTCTCAATTTGGTTTTTTCAGCTACCTTATCCCATAAAGTTAAAGAGTTGGCTTATGAACATATGGGTGAACCGGTTGATGTCTATGTTGAGCCGGAAAAAATGCTATCAGGGCGCATCAGTGAAGAAATATTCTTCCCTGCCCAACCTGACAAAATGCTGTTGTTATTAACCCTGATGGAAGAAGAATGGCCAGAAAAAGCCATTGTTTTTTGTAACACTAAACATGATTGCGAAGACGTTGCAAACTGGCTTAAAGCCGACAAGCACCGTGTAGGATTACTCACTGGCGATGTCAGCCAGAAAAAGCGCCTAAGTATTTTAAATCACTTTACTAAAGGCAACTTGGATATATTAGTCGCAACCGATGTAGCTGCGCGAGGGTTGCATATTTCAGATGTCAGTCATGTATTTAATTATGACTTGCCTGATGATTACGAAGATTATGTACATCGCATAGGCCGTACAGGTCGCGCGGGTAAAACGGGGACAGCCATTAGTTTTGCGTGTGAAAAGTATGTATACAACCTACCGGCCATCGAAGAATATATCGGCCACGCGATCCCTGTTGCGCAATATAACGCTGATGCATTGTTAGACGACGTTATTCCGCCAGCCCCTGTGGCTCGCAAACCTTATCGTGGCAACAGACCTAACGGAAGTCGTCCGAATAAGGCTAATCGCGGCAATAGGAACTACAATAGATAAATATGACGACGAATAACCCTGTATACGCTGCTATTGATTTAGGCTCCAACAGCTTTCACATGCTGCTGGTGCGTAGTGTTGGCGGCAGTGTACAAACGATTGGCAAAATAAAGCGCAAAGTCCGCTTAGCTTCAGGTTTAGATGAAAATAATAATCTAAGCCACGAAGCCATGGCGCGTGGCTGGGATTGCCTATCTTTATTTGCCGAGCGTTTACAGGATATTCCCGCCAGCCAAGTCCGCATAGTCGGCACGGCAACTTTACGCTTAGCGAAAAACGTGGATGTATTTCTCGCTAAAGCACAGGCCATCTTGGGTCACCCCATTAATATCATTAGCGGTGAAGATGAAGCTAAACTGATTTATATCGGCGTTGCCCATACCTCAGGTTCAGCAAAAACTAAACTTGTTGTTGATATTGGCGGAGCCAGTACCGAGCTCGTTGTTGGGCAAAATTTCGAACCCAAAGTGGTTAGCAGTTTAGATATCGGCTGTGTCACCTTTTTAAAACGCTTTTTTGCCGATGAGCAGATCACTCGTCAACAGTTTGATAGCGCCATCAATCATGCTCAACAACTCATTGCACCATTAGCGCAAGCCTACATTGATCACGGTTGGCGAGCTTGCTTAGGTGCCTCGGGTACACCACAAGCCATTCAAGAATGTTTAATTGCCCAAGGTGACAGCGAACTTATCACCTTAGAAAAGATGGAAGCACTTATGATGCAAGCCATCCAATGCGGGACAATAGATAAACTCAACATCAATGGCCTAGCAGAAGAACGGCGACTGGTATTTGTTAGTGGCCTGTCCATTTTGATTGCCATATTCCGCAGCCTAAATATTAACTATTTAGTTTTAGCGGGAGGCGCGTTACGCGAAGGGTTAATATATGGCATGTTACCCTGTCAGCAAAACTTAAATATTCGCCAGCGTACTACCAATAGCTTTATTGAGCGCTATCAGCTCGACCCTGATCAAGCGCGACGGGTTAAAGAAAGTGCATTAGCTTTATTTGATCAAACTCGACTGGTGTGGAATTTAGCCCAGCACGACGCCAGAGCCGTGTTAACCATAGCCGCTCAAGTACAAGAAATAGGCTTTGCTATCGACTTTAAAAAAGCTAACAAGCATAGCGCCTATATTTTGAGTAACACCGCCATTCCAGGATTTAGCTTAGCGCAACGTAAATTAATCATCGCATTAGTCAGTAACTGCCGGGCTGACATTGAAGAGCTAGAGATTAAGTCGCAAACTATGACTAGTCCGGTATTGGCTGCACAGTTAACTGTACTTTTACGCTTAGCCGTACTCATTACCATGCGTCGTAAAGATGAAGTATTACCTCACGTGCAAGCTCATGCCATTGATGATGCGAGTCTAGTGCTTAATTTTGCGCCCAATTGGTTAGCCGAACATCCACTAATGGCAGCAGAACTCGAACAAGAAGTTCAACACTTAAAACGTTTGGGTTTTTCACTAAAATTTTCATAAACCTAACTCTAATTTTTAAAACGAACTTGTCATTCCCCTCGCCCCCTAACAGAACGATATCATTGCTACTTATCATCCTATCGTCACACCAATCACGTTAAATCACTAAATCACTGTTACACAACTAACTAAATTACTCAGTAATGCGCTAGCACAAACCAATTAATTTCGACTATGCTTAAATAATAAAAAAGCAAGGAGGCTAACTCGTCCCGATATGGATACTCAGACTGCTTACCAAGTACTGCGTAGCATCACCCAAGCGCAGGAGACTTTTTTACAAACAGAATCAGCAGTTCAAGCATTTTCACATTTACTCGATAGCATGATGACCTTAAGTGAGAGTCGATATGGCTTTATTGGCAGAGTAAGTATTCGCAATGAAGAAGCAAAAATACAGTTATTAGCCGAATTGCATGCTGGGTTAACCAATGAAATTAAATCGTCTGAATGCTTAGATCAATTACAGGTTAATTTAGATTTTGGCTGTATTCTGGCTGAAACTTTAAAACAACAAGAGTTTCAATCTCAAGAACAACCGCAAACCACCATTCATACTCAAGTATTCCCTGACGACGCACCACCCATAGAAAGATTATTAGTTTTCCCGATTATTGCTAAAAATAAAGCACTCGGCTTACTGGTGTTAACCAATAGCCCAACCCCCTATTCTTCGCACTTTATAAATGCCTTACAAGATCATCAAAATAGTATTGCTCATTTGTTGTATGTCGCCAAACTGACTAATTTGCATGGAGCAACCCAAGCCCAATTAAATATTACAGAGCTACGACTACGCCAATCACAAAAAATAGCCAAAGTAGGAAGCTGGGAAAGAGATATTGATCATGAGCGTGTCATTTGGTCGGATGAACTCTATCGCATTTATGATTACTCACCAGATAAAGTCAAAGCGAGCTTTGTCGCTGAGTTAAATCGCCTGCATCCAACCGATAAAGAGCTGTACATAACCGCTTACAGAGAAGCACTTAATGGTGCTGGCTTAGATATTTATTATCGAATTAAATCCAGCACAGGCCAAATCAAAACTCTGCATAATATTGCTGAATTTCAAATAGATAAAACAACAGGACAAAAAAAATTACTGGGATTAGTTCAGGATGTCACAGGTCAAGTTGCCGTGCAAACCCAGCTCAGCCATAGCCAAATCAACTTTCGTTCTATTATTGAAACCATTCCCGTGCCTATTGTTGCTTTGGATGCCAGTTTAAATATCCGCCTGTTTAACCACGCGGCTGAGCACAGCTTTGCTTATCAGCAAAATCATGTGGTGGGTAAATCTATTCAATCATTATTAACGGATGACAGTTTCGAGATCCTAGCCAGTGTCGCCACAGACTTTATTAACAAAGGCAATAAAACCCAAAGCTACGAATTAGAAGGACTAAGCAGCGATGGTAATTTAATTCCGATAAAAGCCACGCTAGCACCAGTAAAGCGCTTAGACAAAGCCAACGCAAGTGATTTGGTTTTTATTGGTATTTTTTACGATTTAACTGAAATGCGCATTGCCGAGCAAATTTTACATCGCAGTTCAAAAATGGATGCGCTTGGCCATATGGCTGGCGGTATTGCCCATGACTTTAATAACATTCTCAATATTGTTTCTGGTCACCTTGAAATATTAGAAATGCAGCAAGCAGATAATGAAAAGGTGACCAAACGAGTCTCTTCGGCCTTAAAAGGTATTGAGCGAGGCAATCAGTTAACCGCCAAACTCTCAAGACTTTCGCGAATTGATCATAACGACAATCAACCCACGCGCCTCAGCAAAGAAATTAATGACATCAAGGATCTATTAACAGAGTCAGTGCATCGCAAAGTGGCACTTAAATTTAATTTACAATCCAATCAATGGATTAATCTCGACATTGGTAATTTTACCGATGTGTTAATCAACCTCTGCATCAACGCCAATGACGCCATGTCAGAGGGTGGCGAAATCACCATTTCAACCGAAGATATCCAAATAACCGAAGACAGCCAATTTGATACTTCCATGCCATTGGGTTCGTATATACTTTTGCAAATCCAAGACAATGGCTGTGGCATGCCTGACGATGTCAAGGAGCACATTTTCGACCCTTTTTTCACCACTAAAGCCAAATCCAAGGGTACTGGGCTTGGTCTCAGCCTGACCTATAATTTCGTAAAAAGTAGCAATGGCTTTATTTTTGTTACGTCGACTCCTGATATTGGCAGTACGTTTTCTTTGTATTTTCCGATTATCCAACTCAATCAACAACATACCAGCAACCAACTCAATAACGAAGACAACGCCTGTCATGGAAAAAAAGTACTTTTAGTTGATGATGAGACCGCCATCACTAAACTATTGAGCACATTTATGCAACACTATGGCCTAGATGTGCACGCCGTGCACAGTGGCGAGGAGGCATTAATTGAGCTAGACCAAAATAGCTACGATTTAATGCTAAGCGATATTACGATGCCGGGTGAGATAGATGGCATAAATTTAACCATTAAAACCCGACAAAATTTACCAAAGTTGCCTATTATTCTAATGAGCGGCAATTTAAATGACAGCCGGCTGGAACAAGCCGAACTGGCATCGGTACCTCTGTTAGGCAAGCCTTTTAAGAAAAAGGAATTGCTTGAAATCATAAACAGAGTTTTTAGGGCAAGGGAAATAGGATGAGAAAAATACTGCTAATAGATGATGATGATTTGTTTGCAGAGTTCGTTACGGATGCAGCTGAGCTTGTTGGCGCAGCAGTAACAACCATAGTAAATGGTCAAGAAATTGAGCAACAGAATTGTCATGACTATGACGATATTATCGTCGATTTAAGCATACCCGGTTATGACGGCGTGCAACTTTTGCGCTGGTTAAAAGATCATAAATGCAATGCTCGTATTGTTATTGCCTCAGGCTGCGAAACCGCAGTAATCAATTCAGCCAAACAATTAGCAGAAACTTATCGCTTAAACTTAGCTGGCACACTGAATAAACCCTTTACTCTCGAGTCATTTCTTAACTTGCTGCGCAGCGATCAAGACATGACTATGCCTTTAGCCAAACCCAGTGAAGAAGATGAGCTTAGCGATGAAGAAATCGTTTTAGCTTTGCATGAAGGTATTAAAAACGACGAGATAGAAGTTTATTACCAACCCAAATTTGATTTAGCCACCAACAAACTTGCAGGGTTTGAAGGTCTTGCTCGCTGGAAATATAAAGGCAACACCATTCCGCCATCTATTTTTATCCCACTTGCTGAGCAATTTGATTTAATAGACGACATTACCTTTAGCGTTGTCAAACAATGTTTGCCGCAAATAGCTCGCTGGTCAAACACCGAGTCATTACTTAAAATCGCAATCAATTTTTCAGCACGCTCGCTTAGTCAATTAGACTTTCCTGATATATTAAGTCGCCAAGTTGAAGAGAATGGCCTACTACCACAGCAAGTCATTATAGAATTAACTGAAAGTGCTTTAGCTGATGATCAGGCCTCATCGTTAGAAATTTTAACCCGCCTACGCATGAAAGGCTTTGGTTTATCCATTGATGACTTTGGAACCGGCTACTCTTCAGTACAACAATTACAAAATATCCCTTTTACTGAATTAAAAATAGATCGCTCATTTGTCGGTAACTTTTTAAGTAGCCCACAATCACAAGCCATTGTTAATTCAACTGTAGAAATGGCACACAAATTAGGCATTAAAGTGGTTGCCGAAGGTATCGAAGATGCTGATACCAAAAATGCCCTAACTGAACTAGGAGTTGATGTCGGGCAAGGGTTTTATTACGCCAAACCCTTATCTCCTGCGGCCATGGAAAAATGGTTTAAAACCAATAGCCACTTTTTAAGCAACAGTGATGTTAAACAAAGTGATTTAAAAATATGCTTAGTTGACGATGATATTGATTTTATCGCCATGCTCAACGACGTATTTAAAGATGAGTTTCAGTTTTACACTTTTTCGTCATCAATGCAGTTTTTAGATGAAGTAGAAAGCATACGTCCAGACATAGTGCTGTTAGACATAAACCTACCTATCATCAATGGCTTCGATGCTTGTCGCCAAGTGAAAAAACTCAATTTCCCCGTTTCAATATTCTTTATTTCAGGTTCAGATAGCAAAGAGCAAAGACTTAAAGCCTATGCCGCCGGAGGGGATGACTTTATTGCCAAGCCAATAGCCTTAGGTGAGCTGCTTGCTAAGTTACGCACTTTAAAACGCTTCCAAAAAGAACAACAAGACCTAGCAGAACAAGAAGAGTTTGCCCGCGACATGGCCTTCAAGTCCATGACTGAGGCATCACAATACGGGACGATATTACGCTTATTTAAAGATTCATTTTCATGCCGCTCGCATACCCAACTGGCCGAATTGTTTTTTGCTTATATGAGTGAATTACAACTGACTGCCTGCATTCAATTTCGCTCCCCTGCGGCAACTTATAGCTTACGCTCTCCGACCCAACGTTGTAGCCCCATGGAAGAAAACCTCTTCGAAATGCTCAACGATGCCGGACGCCTTTATCACTTTAAAAACCGGACCATGGTTAACGATGACCATGTTTCATTTTTAATTAAAAACATGCCAACCGAAAATGACGATGTGTACGGTCGTTATAACGATTTAATCGCCGCGCTAGTGGAAGGTTTAGAAGCCAAATGGACTGATTTATTAAGAGAGAAATCAACTAACGAGCTAGTGGTTAATATTGATGAAGTATTAGATGCGGTGCGTGGCAAGTTTGATAGTTTTGAAAAAGATACCCACGAAATTATCGATATGTTGATTTTAGACGTGCGTTCCTCCATACATGTGCTAGACCTAACAGAGGAACAAGAAAATTACTTACTCAACACCATTGAAAATGGCGTAGAAAAAGTCATGGATTTAAGTGATGCCGGACGCGAAATAGAACAGGACTTCAGTAAGATTATTGAACAATACAAAGCGATGCGTGGCTAGCCAATCCTTTAGTAAGTGGGTTAATGCTACCTGTATATTACGGTAAACAATGACAAATACACTCAAGGCGAGCTGGCTATTGCTGTTTATATGTTTAAGCAGCTTTACACAGGCAAACACAATTCAGTTTGATATTAGCCAGCCATCGCAAGCGATTGGTGAGCAGTTGGGTTTTATTTACGATCCAGACCAATACCTCACCCCAACGGAAGCGCTAGCGCTAATTGCCGAGCAGAACAACAATAGCCAAGAGTTTCTCAACTTTGTTGAGGCTGGCAAAACGATTTGGTTTAGTGCCAATATCCAGCTGCGCAACAGTCAAGCGCAATTAGCTTTTATCGAGCTGCAAAACAACAAAAGTCCGCAAATCGACTTTTATTTATATAAAGAAAATCAACTAATTAAAAGCCAGCAATACCCAAGTCAAGACAAGCGTCAGGGCCATTTTTACCAAAAGCCCAACTTTGAATTTGAATTACATCCCAATGAAACAGTCACCTTATTGTATCGCGTCAAGTACGCTACCAATGGCCTAAGACCCGTACTCTGGGATAAAGCAAGTTACAACACAAGTCTAATGCTACGCATTCCTCTGATTACCACTTTTTTAGGCATTTTAGCCGGACTGGCGATCTATAATTTAATTTTATTCTTTTCCCTAAAACAAAACGTCTTCTTTTGCTATTTTGCCTATGTTAGCGCCACACTCGGTTGGCGCTTTTTATTTAGTGATCATAGTTCAGCGTTTTTACCTGCCAACCTCAACCTATGGACATTACAAGCCGCTTCAACATTGGTGATGATTGCCATCCTAAGCGCAGCTCTTTTTTGCTACTACTTTTTTGAAAAAAATAACATTGAGCCTAAAGCGCAAATGACACTGAAAGGCGCCATGCTATTAACAACCCTGTGCGCCTTCACTTCTTTATTTACAACGGCTCAATTCGACTTAGTCATGATTGGCTTAACAACTGTCATTGTGGCTGCAACATGCCTTTGGGTTGCCATTACAGCTTGGTATAAAGGCCAGTCTACGGCCAAATACTACATAATAAGTTGGTTTCCATTGGTTGTTGCAGGTATCTACACTCAACTGAGCCTGTGGCACCTAGTTCCTAATTTCGATAACCGTGCTCTGTTAATTGATATTGCCATCTTACTTGAAGCCATCCTGCTGACTTTAGCTTTATCCGACAAGCTCAAACGCGCAGAATTAGAAGCAACCTACTACTCAAGTTTTGATCCGGTAACCCAATTACCGAATCACAACAGCGTTATTGCTAGCTTAGCCAAATATCAAGAGCACACCAGTTTTACCTTATTGCTTATCGACATCCAACGGATCCGCCTGATTCAGCACACCCTAGGGTTAAATGCTGGCAATCAAGTATTAACCATTTTGGCCCGTCGCCTCAATGACTGGAGCCAAACACAAAGCCAATTACTCAACTTTGATAGCCCACATGCCAACAAGCGAAAAGTGGGGCAGCTAGAGCGCGGCTATATGGTGTTGGCATACCAAGGTAACCTTAAAAACCTTGATACAATCATTGGTGATATACGCTTGTTAATTCAGCAACCTATCGACTATCAATCCTTACATTTAGAGTGTGATAGTCATATTGGCGTGTTGTTTTCGGACTATTACCAAGATTGCCATATTGAAAACCTAATTCAAAACGTCAGCATTGCCGCCAATATCGCTACCAGCAAACAATTGCCCTACATTCTCTATTCTGATGAAAAAAACTTGTTCAGCGAACGACGTCTCGCACTGATGGGCGAACTTAAAAAAGCCTTACACAATCAAACCGAGCTGCATTTAGTATTACAACCGCAAATTCGATTAAGCGATAAACAGGTACACGGAGCTGAAGCGCTTTTACGTTGGCGTCATAAAGAGCATGGTTTAATTGCGCCTAGCGAATTTATCCCGCTAGCTGAAGAAGCAGGCATAATCACAGATATCAGCTTATGGGTTATTGAAGAAGCTCTGCAACTAAACCACTTAATCTGTAATACTAATCCAGACCACGTAATTTCCGTTAATATATCAGCGCAAGATCTAGAACAACCCAACTTTGTTGCCAAGCTCACGCAATTAGTTAATAACAGCCCAGTAGCCAATCATCAGTTGTTATTAGAAGTAACCGAATCAGCCATGATGAATAATCCAGGTGATGCCCACTTAGCACTCGCACAAATTAATCAACTCGGCGTCAAAACCAGCATTGATGATTTTGGCACCGGCTATTCATCCTTATCCTACTTAAGTTTATTGCCAGTTAACGAATTAAAAATAGATAAACGCTTTGTGTTAGATATCAGTGCTAAAACCCAAAATTACACCATTACTGAAACCATTTTAAACTTAAGTCAAAATCTCGGCTTACAATCCGTAGCCGAAGGTATTGAAGATGCAGATGCCCTATATACTCTCAGAGATTTAGGGTGTGATTACGGCCAAGGTTATTACATCAGTAAACCGTTAAGTTTACCTGATTACCTAAATTGGCTTGCAAATCACTTAGCGAGAATCTAATAATAGCCGAGTAAATAGTTTGAATTCACCTTTCTTTCATCGACAACTAAACGAGCAACAATAGGCGTGAAAAAGCAAAGCTACCTGACTGCCCCAACCTTTGCCCCCGAACTAGAAGATAAATTCAGTGGGTTTACTGAAAAACGCGCGCGTCCTGTTGTTGCATTCATCTATTGGATAGGTGGCATACTGCCACTTGTTTTTATGCTCAGCGACTATTTTAACGACGCTTACCGTTTTGATGAGTTACTACTGACTCGCTCAATATACATGGTATTTTGGGCAACCATCACCTTCGCGACCTTATCTAAATGGCGTTTACTAACGCTAACCCAATCCATGCTACTGTATGTTGCTGTCGGCATGTGTTATGTCCCCTATCTCAATATGATAGTCGGCGAGCGCTATGTTCAAGTGGTGCCAACAGCCTTATTTTATTTGTTTGGTATCGTTATCAGCCAACTCGGTGCCAAAATGGCATTAAAAGCAGGGCTAATCAGTTGCGTAATGCCAACCCTATTATTACTCGCTTTTGACAAATTCAATCAAGCTGAGCGTAATATTGTCTTTTTAATGTTCGTTTGGGGCATAGCCACTTGGGTCGCGAGTTTAATTTTAGAAAAAATAAATCGCCGATTGTTTTTATACGAACACGATTTAGATCAAGCCAACCGCCATAACCAAGAGTTACGCGAAAAAGAAGCGCAAGCCAACCGCTTTAAAAGTGACTTTTTAGCGCAAATGAGTCACGAAATTCGCACGCCACTGACCGCCATTTTAGGTTATGCCGAAAGTTATTTTAGTGAAGGTTTAAGCCGTGAAACCAAAGACGGCACCGTACGTACCATACGGCAAAATGGCGAACACATTCTTACCCTAGTTAACGACATTCTGGACTTATCAAAAATTGAAGCCGGTAAACTGCAAATTGAAAAACTCAATACCAACTGGTTAAATGTCATTGAACAAGTGCAACAAATGCAAGCCGAGCAAGCCTACAAAAAAGGCCTGGAGTTCAATTTAGATTATCACTACCCACTGCCAACAGAAATAATCACAGATCCAACTCGGCTCAAGCAAATTTTAATCAACCTAACCTCTAACGCCATTAAGTTCACAGCACACGGCAGCGTAAACTTAGCCGTCAGCTACAGCCGAGAGCAAAACACCCTACTATTTATTTTAAAAGATTCCGGCATTGGCATGTCGAACACCATGTTAACCGGCTTGTTTAAACCTTATCATCAAGGCGACATTAGCGTACGGCGCAATTATGGTGGCACAGGTTTAGGACTCTATATATGCAAGCAACTGGTTGAAAAACTCGGCGGCGAAATTAAAGTGCGTAGTACTGAAGGCCAAGGTTCAACCTTCACTTTTTCCATTAAAGCCGAGCAAACTGCCAGCAGTGAACTAATATATCAATCAGAAGGACAAAGCCAGAAACCAAACCACGAGGCCTCTATGGGTTTAAAAGTGCAACTAGCAGGTCATGTATTAATAGCAGAAGACAACACAGACAACCGTAAGCTAATAACGCTAAAACTTGAACAGCTCGGTTTGCAAGTCACTCAAGCAGAGCATGGCGAACAAGCGGTTGAAAAAGCCCTACTGAATGATTTTGATTTAATCCTCATGGATATTCAAATGCCTGTCATGAGCGGGGAAGAAGCGATTGAAATTATTCGCGCCAGTGATGGTGACATTCCCTGTCGCATTAACCGCTAATGCCATGACTCAAGACATTCAGCACTATTTAAAAATAGGCTTTAATGCCCATGTTGCTAAACCCATAGACCACGACAGTTTTGTAGAAACCATTAGTCAATATTGCCCACAGGCAAATAGCCAAGCTGACGAAAACGACGATGACGACAGTTTATTCTCAATGGACAACGCCGCATTTCGTCAGTTGGTAAAGGAATATGTCGAAAGCCTACCTTGTGAGATAGAAATGCTAAAACACGCAAAGTCGGCTCACGATTGGCAAAAACTAGCCAAGGTTTCACACAGCATTAAAGGCTCAGCCGGTAATTTTGGCTTTAAAAAAGTATCGGAAATAGCAGGAGAGTTAGAACAATTACTCAAAGCACAGCGCTATGGTGAAGTCGATACCGTGTTTAGCCAACTCATCGAACAACTGAATGATGCCTTATATTCAGGTGAAAGGATTTAGCCACAGACATACTATAGTTCGAGCGATTGGGGTTTAAGCGGCTGGTTTCTATTTCCAGACGATACCTAATAACTTGTACCCATTACTAATACCGTTAATTTAATATAGTGAATGAATAAGCTAAGCAGCCGGTATAACCCAACTGCTTAAGTGAGAAGGTAGATCAAATGAATGGGCTAACCAACCGCTTGAAACAAATTTCGCTCGCGTTTGTATTGTTTAAAGCCGCGTTTTTTATAATTGCGTTTGGCTGTCGGGTGCTCGAGTAGATCATTCGATTTAACCCACACTCGGCTAGCTTGCCATGCCCATGCTTGCTCAACAGCCGCTGTTAGTAATGCACCGCCAGCGCCTTTACCTATGTATTCAGGCATTAAACCTAAGTACATAATTTCAACTTCACCATCGGCATTTTTCTCAAGTTCAAAATAGCCAACAATAGAGCCTTGTTCCAAAGCTAACCAAGTACGCATGTTGTCGCGTTCAACATAGGATTGCCAAACTTGTGACGACCAAGGGCGCTTTTCAGTCCACTGCCACGACTCACCTACCGTCGCATATAAAAATTGATTAAGTTGTGCCTGTGGTTTCACACATTCTTTAATGGCTAACCAGTCAGGGCACAGTTTGGCATTCAATTGCTCAGGTTCCAACATTTCCAAGTAATAGGTCGTGTTTTGAGACATACTTTATTTTCCAAAGCAAACTTACCCTAATTGTAGCGCTAGAATAAAAAAAGGCCGCATTTGCGACCTTTTTATTTGAACTAGTTAGCTATTGGATAAAGAGCATAAAGCGTTACAGCACGAAACGGCTTAAATCTTCATCTTCAACCAATTCATCTAAGTACTTATTAACATATTCGGCGTTAACCGTAATAGTATCGCCTGAACGCTCTGAGGCATCGTACGAGATCTCTTCCATCAAACGTTCCATCACAGTGTGTAAACGCCGCGCACCGATGTTTTCCGTTTTTTCGTTAACCTGCCAAGCTGCATTAGCAATACGCTCTATGCCGTCTTGCGTAAATTCAACATTAACACCTTCTGTCGCCAATAAAGCCGTGTATTGTTCAGTTAACGACGCATTAGGCTCGGTTAATATACGCACAAAGTCTTCTGCGGTTAGCGCTTCTAACTCAACGCGGATCGGTAAACGGCCTTGTAATTCAGGGATCAAATCCGACGGTTTCGCCATTTGAAAAGCGCCAGAGGCAATAAACAAAATGTGGTCGGTTTTAACCATACCGTGTTTAGTGGTTACTGTACTGCCTTCAACTAAAGGTAGTAAGTCACGCTGCACCCCTTCACGCGAAACGTCTGGACCAGAGGTATCGCCGCGCTTACAAATTTTGTCGATTTCATCAATAAACACAATGCCATTTTGTTCAACTGCGTTGATGGCAGCTTCTTTCAAATCTTCAGGATTAACTAGGCGCTGTGCTTCTTCTTCAATCAAAATCTTCAAAGCATCTTTTACTTTAAGCTTGCGTGACTTTTTGTCTTTGCCGCCTAAATTTTGAAACATACTTTGCAGCTGATTAGTCATTTCTTCCATGCCTGGCGGCGCCATGATCTCAACTCCGACTTGCGGGGCTGCAACATCGATTTCAATTTCTTTGTCGTCTAACTGACCTTCGCGCAGTTTTTTACGAAAGATTTGACGGGTATTGGAATCGTCAACCTGCTCAGTTTCACCAAATGTATTAGTTGGGCGTGGTAATAATGCATCTAAAATACGCTCTTCAGCTGATTCTTCTGCGCGGTGTTTTACCTTTGCGGTTTCTAATTCTCTGGTTAACTTAACTGAAATATCCGCTAAATCACGAATAATAGTTTCGACTTCTTTACCTACATAGCCGACTTCAGTAAATTTGGTTGCTTCGACTTTTATGAACGGTGCGTTGGCGAGTTTAGCCAAGCGGCGAGCGATCTCGGTTTTACCAACCCCCGTTGGGCCAATCATTAAAATATTTTTCGGTGTAACTTCTTGACGTAGCTCTTCATTTAACTGCATACGACGCCAGCGATTACGTAAAGCGATTGCCACGGCTTTTTTAGCCGATTGCTGGCCGACAATATGGCTATTTAGTTCGTGAACAATTTCTCTTGGAGTCATTTCTGACATAGTTAAATCTCTTACTTCCAGCGCATGGGCTTAAGTTTAGCCCATCGCAAACAAATGGGTTAAAGTTCTTCTATGGTTTGATTGGTGTTGGTATACACACAAATATTGCCAGCAATCGTTAAACTTTTTTCAACGATGTCTTTGGCGCCTAGCTCTGAATTTTCGAGCAAGGCAGTCGCGGCAGCTTGAGCAAAAGGCCCACCAGATCCAATCGCAATCAAATCATGCTCTGGCTGGATCACATCGCCATTACCTGTAATGATTAATGAGGTTTCTTTGTCGGCAACCGCCAGTAATGCCTCAAGTTTACGTAACATGCGATCAGTACGCCAATCTTTAGCCAATTCAACCGCAGCACGTAACAAGTGCCCTTGATGCTGCTCTAATTTACTCTCAAATCGTTCAAACAAAGTGAATGCATCAGCCGTACCGCCAGCAAAACCAGCAATAACTTGATTATTATATAAACGACGTACTTTACGGGCATTGCCCTTCATTACGGTGTTGCCAAGTGATACTTGGCCGTCGCCACCCATGGCTACTTGGCCATTGCGACGTGCAGAAACTATAGTAGTCACACTAATTTCCTATGGAATGCGGGCGGAACATTAGAAAACAAAAACGCCCATAAAAAGGTTCTAGTTCTCTTTATGGGCGTTTTTTTTAATATTTCAAGGTTTTGTCATATTTACCACGAGCTAACTCTCGCTTTTACCAATTCCATCCCCAGACTTGGCAACCTTCAAATCCATTGCGCTGTAATTTATGTCGCACAGGCTCAGTATCTCGTTTGCTTTCAAACGGCCCTAATACTACGCGATACCAAGACTCGCCTTTACGATTTTTCACCATGGCTTCAACACCAATAAATGCCATCCGCGCTTTGGTTTCTTCTGCGGCTTGCTTGCTTTTAAACGATGCGCATTGCATTTGATAACGACGAGTCGATTTTTTGCGCTCAGGTACATCGACTATCACTTCTTTATCTTTCAGCTCATCTATATATTGCCATTTTTCCTCTGGCATTTTAGGCAATGGCTTTTCTTGTGGCGTTTGAACTTGCGTTTGTTGGTTTTTTTCTTGTTGCTCTGGCGCTTTGGCTTTGATCGCCCACAACATATAGCCAAAACCAGACGTCACCAAAAGCGTAACTATCAACACAATAACTAGCTTTATTTTACTTTTTGGCGGCGCTTGCTCTATTTGCTTTTTGCGCGGTTGAGCGCGACCACGATTTTTATAATCCCTAGGTGCCATACAACGTTATCTAACTAAAAAGGGGAGTCATACTGTTACACGAACAACAGTAGAGGAATGGTGATCAGTATACTGAATTGTAGCGCGAGACAAACCTCGCGCTTAGATCAAAAAGTTAGAGCCTGTATACAGTATGTATATGGCCCTAATTTTAAAAGATTACTGTAAGCTTTTGATAAAGCGGTTTGACTCTTCGATTGATACATTAATATCGTCAATAATTTGCGTCACTTCACGCTGAATACCGGATAGCTCGCCTTTTAATGCACCTATCGCTTTAGCGTTAAGATTGTGTTTTAAGTACAACACATTATCATTCAACGCGGCTAAAAACGGTGCCATTTTTTGCTCTGTACGACGCATGTTTTTAATCAGCTTTTGATATTGGCGCTCGGTTTTCTTTAGCTTGTCCTGACTTTGGCGTTTTAGCTTGGCACTAGAATATTGATCTAATTCATCTTGCCATTCGTCAAATAATGCATCAGCGACATCCTCGACGCTATCAATGCGCTTAGAGACATCATCAGCCGCACTTTTGGCATCATCATAAGTTGCCTTTAGGGTGTCATACTGTTTTTCTAACTCACCGCCATCCATTTCAACCACGGAACGAAACTTGTCCAACGCGGATTGAAACTCTTGCTGTACTTCTTTTTGTGATGCTTGCGCATCTTCAATACGGTCAACCATGATCTCGCGTTTATGGATCCCAACTTTTTCCATTGCGGAATAATAAGCTGTTTGGCATGCACTTAAGCTTAAACACGCTATGACTAAACAGAAAACGTTTAACTTGATCATGTTATAGGCCCCTTATTCTTTATTGCTTTTTATCGCATCGACGATTTCTTTAGTACGCTTGTCTTGTTTTTTGCTATGGACTAAAAGTACAGCGTGAATAGCGCCAGGGATCCAAAAAAACAAAGTAAGGACCAAATTCAATAAAGCTTGAATAGGGCGACCAATAAACAATACGGCAAGTGGCGGCAACAAAATGGCCAATAAATACATCATAATCTCTATTCCTTTAAAACTAGAATTAACTCTACTTTAGCCTGAAATAGAAAGATTGAAAATGAAATAAAAAGTTATATGCGGCAAAACTGTGGTTCTAGCAGATATCTTGCGGATCAATATCGAGTAACCAACGCACTTGAGACAGGCCTTTTTGCGCTTCTATTAGCTGACACAATTGTTTTAATGCGGCGTTAAGTTGGTTACGCTGCTTACTTTCAAATACCATTAAGTAACGATATTTACCCGCGCGCTTTTCTTGTGCTGCCGGAAAAGCCGGTAATAAAATCACTTGTTGATAATGATGCTGCAAGTAAGGTTTGAGTAACTCTGTGACTTGTGCACAAAATTGTTCAACCAAAGCAGGTTGATGCGCTTCTGCTCGCAATACCGCCCAAAATTGATATGGCGGCAACATCATGGCTTGACGCTCTTGCAGTAAATAACTTAACACCGCCTCGTAATTTTGTTGGCATACGAGATTGATCACACTGTGCTCTGGGTGATGACTTTGTAATACCACTTGCCCGGGTTTATCGCCTCGCCCTGCTCGCCCTGCGACTTGCACTAACAATTGAGACATGCGCTCTATCGCTCGAAAATCAGCGCTGTATAACGCATTATCCAAATTGACGATCACGGTTAAGGTTAGATTTGGAAAATGATGGCCTTTAGCCAGCATTTGCGTGCCAATTAATAACTGATGTTCACCTTGCTTAACCTCATGCAGGGTTTGTGCTAGCTGACCTTTGCCACGGATATTGTCGCGATCGACTCTTAACGGTGGCGTTTTCTCAAAGCGTTGCTTTAAAAACGCTTCTAGTTTTTCAGTACCCACTCCCCAATCAATAATCTGCGTAGATCCGCAACTATGGCATTGCCGCGGAACAGGGGTAATTTCTCCACATTGATGGCACTGCGCTTGGCGCGGCGATTGATGATAAGTAAAGTGATGATCACAGCGCTGACACTCGTATATCCAACCACATTCATGACACATCAAGGCCGGAGCAAATCCTCTGCGGTTTAAAAAGACCAATACTTGATTTCCGGCATCTAGGTGCTTGGCCATTAAGTCCAGTACGCGTGGCGCTAAGCCATCTTGTAAAGGTTGATCTTTAATATCGAGTACGACAGGTTGTGGCGGTTGGCTTTGCTGCGCACGTTGTTGCAATTTAAGATGTAAATAGCGCCCCTGTATCGCGTTGTAATAACTCTCTAACGAGGGGGTAGCTGAGCCCAATACGATAGGTACTTGTTGCAGATGTGCGCGTTTTACCGCAACATCTCTTGCGTTATAGCGCAATGAGTCCTGCTGCTTAAAGGAGATATCATGTTCTTCATCAAGAATAATTAACCCTAAGTCTGGCATCGGCGCTAATACGGCCGAACGCGTGCCAACCACGATCCGCGCCAAACCCATTTTAGCTTTAAGCCAAGCAAGATACCGCTCTGTATCATTCAGCTCAGAATGTAAAACGACAATCTCACTATCAAAACGCTCAGCGAAACGCTGTAACGTTTGCGGGGTTAAACCTATCTCGGGGACCAAGACCAAGACTTGTTGGTTTTGTTGCAACGCCTTAGCCATAGCTTGAATGTAAACTTCTGTTTTGCCACTGCCAGTAACTCCTTGCAGCAAAATGGCCTTAAACTGATTAAGCTGCGCTGTGATACGGTTTATGGCAGCTTGCTGCTCATCTAATAAAGTTAACCCCAGATCACGATAATTAACCTGCTTGCTGATTGAGCCTTCTGGTCGCAACTCGACGCGTGAAATGGCTTGGCTTTCTTGCAATTTATTGAGCAGATCACGACTAAAGCCAGCTTGTTTAACTTCAACTAAACTAACCTGCCTTTGCCCCATCCAATCTAACAAAGCTAATTGACGTTTAGCTTGATTAGTTACCAACAACTTACCATCAACATTAGCTTGCCATTTTTCAATACTCGGTAATAACGCGGGTTCTCCAGCCTTGAGTTTTTTGGGGAGCAAATTCATATAAGCTTCGCCCGGCGGCGCCATGTAGTATTCGCCAAGCCAATGCCTTATTTGCATATTAACTGTGTCAAATAACGGGCTGTCGTCTAACACATCGCTAATAGCTTTTAACTTGGCGAGTGTCCATTCTGATTGGCTAGTTACTTCAACCACTAAACCCACTTTGTGGCCACGGGCAAACGGCACGCGCACCCGCATACCCGCCTCTAATGTGGGCTGGTTTTCATTTGGGATTAGGTAATCAAATAGACGGCGTACCGGCGTTATTAACGCGACACGGGCAATATGGTTTTGCATGGCGCGATTCTAACAGGCCAAGCCAAAGCTGGAAAATACTAATCGCCACCTAAGCTAATTTTAATATTTTATGACCTAAGCCTAGGTAACTTCATAACCACTAAAGCTGGGCTTATTCAACATAACACAACAAAGCTTAATTTTGTGGTATCGCAACACTTGCCCTTCGTACGTATTTCTGCCAATACTATGGGGGTAGCGATTTCATAAAAATACGAATAAAAACAAAAGGTCAACCATGTTTGCTCAATATCCGCGTTGGTTTAAACGTTGCGTTTTGCTGTCAGTATTAAGCCTAACTTGTGTAACGAGTTTGCAAGCTGCCAATGTTCCACAAGGGGTTAAGCTTGCCGCAAAACAAGAATTGGTCAGAGGAATTGGCTCGGAAGTGCCTTCTCTCGATCCTCATAAAAGTGAGGCAATGAACGCCTCAGCTGTGATCCGCGACTTAATAGAAGGCCTAACCTCTGAAGATGAAAATGGTCAATTGATCCCCGCTGTTGCCAGTCATTGGCAAACCGACGACAACCGCACTTTTATTTTTCATTTACGTAAAGATGCTGTGTGGTCGAATGGCGATCCTGTCACCGCAGATGACTTTGTTTACAGCTGGCGACGCTTAGCTGATCCCAATACCGCATCACCTTATGGTTGGTATTTAGAAATGACCACACTAAAAAACGCCGCTGAAGTTTTAAAAGGTGATAAAAAACCTGAAACATTAGGGATCACCGCACTAGATAAACACACGCTAAAATTCGAGCTCAACGAATCTTTGCCGTATTTTCCCAAAATGCTGGTCCACACCTCAGTCAAGCCAGTGCATCAAGCCACCCTTGAAAAATTTGGCGACAAATGGACCCGCCCTGGTAATTATGTGGGTAACGGCGCATTTTTACTTAAAGAGTGGATCGTCAATGAACGCATGGTCTTGGTAAAAAATCCTAAATACATGGATGCCGATAAAGTTATTTTAGACAAAGTCGTGTATTTACCTATCGAAAACCAAGTCGCGGAAATGAATCGCTTTTTAAGCGGTGAAATTGATATTACTTACGAGTTGCCCAACGAACATTACACCCGCTTAGCCCGAGACTTTAAAGAAAGCGTAACGATAACCCCTATGCTTTGTTCCTATTATTATGGGGTACGAGTCGACAACCCACCATTTGACGACGTGCGCATTCGCAAAGCTTTATCTTATGCGCTCGACAGGGATATTATCGCCCAATATATCGTGCGTAAAGGTGTCGATCCGGCCTACTATTTTACCCCAGACAAAACCGCTGGCATGGCTGCCGATTTACCAGAGTATGCAACTTGGAGCCAAGAAAAACGCAACCAAGAAGCCAAGCGTTTGTTAAAGGAAGCCGGTTATGACAAAAACAATCCATTAAAGTTTGAACTCTTGTACAACACCAGTGAAAACCACAAAAAAATTGCCACCGCCGTGCGCCAATTATGGAAGCAAACCTTAGGTGTGCATGTGTCGCTAATTAATGAAGAGTGGAAAACCTTTTTAGACACCCGACGTTTTGGCGTTTACCAATTAACTCGCTCAGGTTGGTGTGGCGATTACAACGAGCCTTCCACTTTTTTAACCTTGTTGATGTCGAACAATTCATCCAACGATATGCGCTATAAAAGTCAGCGTTATGATGATGTTGTTAATCGAGCATTGCAATCCACTACCGAGCAAGAGCGCAGCTTAGCCTATAAAGAAGCGGAAGCGATACTAGCCGAAGACATGCCTATCATCCCTTTATATCACTATGTTAATGCAAGGCTCGTCAAACCACGAGTCGGCGGCTACCCAATGAATAATGCGTTGGATATAGCTCCCAGTAAAAGCATGTACATTAAACAAATGTAAGCCAAGCGACGAAGAATAACAGCCATGTTTAAATTTATTATTAAGCGATTACTAGAAGCCATACCCACTTTGTTGATTTTGGTCACCGCGACCTTTTTTATGATGCGAATGGCACCGGGCAACCCGTTTACCAGTGAACGCAGTTTACCGCCGCAAATCATTGAAAAAATCGAAGCAAAATACGGCTTTGATAAACCCATAGTCGAGCAGTACTTTTCATACCTTGGCAATATCCTGCAAGGCGACTTTGGCCCGTCGTTTAAGTACAAAGATTACTCAGTTAATGAATTAATCGAACAAGCCTTGCCCGTGTCAGCCACTATTGGCTTATTGGCATTTTTGTTTACCACTGTGGTTGGGGTTGGTGTTGGCACATTAGCCGCGCTCAAACAAAATACTTGGTTGGATTACACTATGATGTCCACCGCCATGCTGGGCGTGATCATGCCATCATTTGTTTTGGCGCCTGTATTGATTTTTGTCTTTGCTATTCAGCTGGGGTGGTTTCCGGCTGGTGGCTGGCAAGGCGGCAGTTGGCAATTTATTATTTTGCCCATGCTGAGTATGTCTTTACTCTATATTGCCTCGTTTGCCCGCATTACGCGTGGCTCGATGATAGAAACCTTAAATAGCAACTTTATTCGCACCGCCCTTGCCAAAGGTTTACCTTACCGAACCATTGTATTGCGCCATGCGTTACGCCCCGCCATGTTGCCAGTGCTTTCCTATATGGGGCCTGCTTTTGTCGGTATTATTACCGGTTCCGTGGTGATTGAAACCATTTTTGGTTTACCCGGCCTTGGAAAGCTATTTGTTAATGGCGCGCTTAACCGCGATTATTCTCTGGTATTAGGACTAACCATTCTAATTGGTTTTTTAACCATCACCTTCAACGCCATCGTCGATATTTTGCTAGCCGCCATCGACCCTAAAATCCGCTACGAATAGGAAGACGATCATGCTAACTCAACAAAAAAATAGCCAAGCGGTTGAAAATTTTAGTCAGCAATTACAAGTGAGTGGACGCAGTTTATGGCAAGACGTGTGGCTGCGTTTTAAACGTAACCGCGCTGCTATGATCAGCGCCTACATTTTAGGATTTATTATTTTTGCTGTGTTGTTTGGCCCTTTGTTTGGCGCCCACGGTTTTGATGTGGCCGACTGGCCCAATATTCACACCGGTCCAAGCTGGGAAAATGGCCATTATTTAGGCACAGACTCACTAGGCCGCGACTTATACATGCGAGTACTGATCGGCGGGCGTATTTCGATTCTTGTTGGTATTTTAGGTGCATTAGTTGCTGTACTAATTGGCACCTTATACGGCGCTACTTCAGGTTTTATTGGCGGCAATACTGACCGCGTTATGATGCGTGTACTGGAAATACTCGCCTCTATGCCGTTTATGTTTTTAGTTATCCTGCTAGTCACCTTTTTTGGTCGCAATATTTTTTTGATTTTCGTGGCGATTGGTTGTGTATCTTGGCTAGATGTGGCGCGTATTGTTCGCGGGCAAACGTTAAGTTTAAAAGGCAAAGCCTTCATTGAAGCCGCCCAAGTTTGCGGTGTTAGCAACTGGCATATTATTACCCGCCACATTGTGCCTAATGTTTTAGGGGTTGTCGTGGTATACGCTACGTTACTGGTACCCGGCATGATCTTATTTGAGAGCTTTTTAAGTTTCTTAGGTCTAGGAGTGCAAGAGCCAATGACATCTTGGGGCGCACTATTGCAAGAAGGCGCACAAACCATGGAGGTCGCGATATGGCAATTACTTGTGCCAGCCGGATTTATGGTGGCCACTCTGTTCTGTTTTAACTATCTAGGCGACGGGTTACGTGACGCCTTAGATCCAAAGCAAAAGCACTAGGCTAAGGAGCTAATTATGTCACTGCTCGACGTTAACGATCTGCAAGTTAAATTCACGACGCCAGAAGGTATAGTAACCGCCGTTAATAAACTCAGCTACAAGGTTAATCAAGGCGAAACCTTAGGCATTGTTGGCGAATCAGGATCAGGTAAAAGCCAATCTGTTTTTGCCCTGATGGGGTTACAAGCGCCCAATGCCATTATTCAAGGTTCGGCGCGCTTTGAACAACAAGAGTTGCTTAATCTACCTGAGCAACAATTAAATCAGATCCGCGCTAAACAAATATCCATGATCTTTCAAGATCCCATGACCTCGCTCAACCCGTACATGAAAGTCGGCGAGCAATTAATGGAAGTCTTGCGTCTGCACAAGGGGTTAAGCAAACAACAAGCCTATGCTGAATCGCTAGCCATGCTAGATGCGGTAAAAATTCCTAAAGCACAGCAACGCATGACTATGTATCCTCATGAGTTTTCTGGCGGTATGTGTCAACGCGTTATGATTGCCATGGCATTATTGTGTAAGCCTAAGTTGTTAATAGCGGATGAACCCAGCACAGCACTAGACGTGACAGTACAAGCGCAAATAATGCAGTTGTTAAAAGAGCTGCAAAAGGAATTTAATACCGCTGTTATCATGATCACCATGACTTGGGGTTGTAGCTGGTATTTGTGACAATGTACTGGTGATGCATAATGGCGAAAAACAAGAATATGGCAGCGCTGAAAACATATTTTATCGCCCCCAACACCCTTACACCAAAAGCTTGCTACAGGCGATCCCTAGGCTAGACAAAAACCAGCATACATTATCCACAGTCTCTGATGCGGCTACCAACACAGAGCAAGAGCCTGTTGTCAGTGCTAAAAAGAAAAAGCACAAGCGACACTCAACAAGCCATTCTCGATGTGCAAGATATTAAAGTGCATTTTGCAATCACCCAGAAAAACGCTTGGCCTTGGTCAAAGCCCGAAATATTAAAAGCGGTTGATGGTATTCGTTTCAGGTTTACCCAGGAGAAACTTTAGGTATTGTTGGTGAATCCGGCAGTGGTAAATCAACATTAGCACGCGCGATCATTGGCCTAGTTAAGCCAACTGCGGGCAAAGTTATTTGGCAAGGAAAGGATTTAAGCCAATTAGATAAACAGGCTTGGCAACACGAGCGCAGCAATATTCAAATGATCTTTCAAGATCCGTTAGGCTCGTTAAATCCACGTATGACTGTCGGTGATATTGTCGCTGAACCCTTAAAAACTCACTTTCCTGAGCTATCGAAAACTGAGCGCAAACAACAAGTACAAGCCATCATGACAAAAGTCGGCTTGTCGCCGAATTTAATCAATCGCTATCCGCATGAGTTTTTCAGGCGGGCAATGCCAACGCATTGGTATCGCCCGCGCTTTAATTTTAAAACCTAAACTGATTATTTGCGATGAACCCGTGTCGGCACTGGATGTGTCAATCCAAGCTCAGGTGATCAACTTATTACAAGAGTTACAGCAAGAACTCGGTTTAAGCCTGATCTTTATTGCGCATGATCTCGCCGTAGTTAAGCACATCTCGGATCGCGTCCTTGTGATGTATAAAGGCAATAAAATGGAAATGGAATCAGCGGATACCCTGTACGACAACCCGCAGCATCCTTACACACAAGCCTTGTTATCTGCAGTGCCAATTCCCGATCCTCAGATTGAAAGAAACAAAACCGTACAAGAATATTCAGAATAAAAGGAAACAAGAATAATGAAGACTAAACTCAAAGTCCTTAGCCTTGTGATTAGCGCGGCATTATTAAATGCGTGCGGTACAACAAGTGACGCATCGGCAACCAAAGTTGGATCTAGTGCGCCACAGGCCAAAGCTGAATCAACCCAACCAAAGGTTAAACCTGTAGATGAAAAATACATTTGGATCTAACCGATTTATACCCATCAGCCCAAGCTTGGCAAGACGCACATACCACAACGAAACAAGCCGTAGAAAAGCTAAAAACTTACAGGGCACATTAGGCAAAGTGCGCAAGCTTAGCCGCAGCAAGTGAGCAAATATCATCCGTATACAAAGATGCGGTGCGCTTGTTGGTTTACGCCACTTTAAAGGCCGATGAAAATTTAAAAATTGCTGAAAATGAAGAGCGCCGACAACTCGCTAAAGCCTTGCTCAGTGATCTGGGCTCGGCCGTAAGTTGGTATACCCTGAGGTGTAGCAATAGGTGAAACTAAGATCCGTCGATACTTAAAGCAAGAGCCTAAGCTAGCGGTTCACAAACACGCGTTAGAAAACATTCTGCGCAATGCGCCACATACCTTAAGTGAAGAAGTCGAAGCCGTACTCGCAAAAACCAGCAAATTAACTAGTGCGCCAAATTCGATTTACTCAGTATTCGCTAACGCCAACATTCCTTGGCCAGAAATCACCCTCAGCACTGGTGAAACTCAATTACTCAATCAAGCTGGCTATTCAAACTGCGTCAAGCTCCCTCACGTGAAGAAGACAAAAGTCTTCGACACGTTTTGGGGAAAATGGAAAGAATATGAAGCAACGTTAGGCGGCGTACTGAATACTCACGTACAAGGTTTAGTTTTTAAAACTCAAGTACGTAACCACGATACGTCAGTGAGCCGCGCTTTGTTCGACGATGCTATGCCTGAAACTGTGGTATCGCACCTTGATCAAAGAGGTTAACGATGCGCTACCCACGCTACATCGTTATTTTAAATTGCGTAAGCAAATGCTAAATATTGAAGATGATTTACGTTACTTTGATATTTACCCACCATTAGTGCAATTGGATAAAACCTATAGCATTGAAGATTCTATCGCGATACACGCCGTGCATTATTGCCATTAGGTCAAGAGTATTTAGATGCATGCATACGATAAAGGCGTAGAAGGGCGCTGGATGCATGTTTACCCACAAGAAGGCAAACGCTCTGGCGCATACATGTTTGGTGCTGCGTATGATGTCCACCCTTATGTATTGTTAAATCATAACGACGACTACAACAGTGCCTCGACCTTCGCTCATGAATATGGCCATGCTGTACACTCAGTACTAAGTAATAAGACTCAACCTTGGGAAACGGCTGATTACGCAACCTTTATTGCCGAAACCGCATCTATCATGAATGAGATGTTACTTGAAGATATGG